>NZ_JAWIRX010000003.1:0-348997 GCF_036319965.1 Stenotrophomonas sp. SMYL41
TCGTCCATCTGCACCACGGTCTGGTTGACCTGCTCGATGCCGGCCGACTGTTCCTGCGAGGCCGCGGAGATCTCGGCCATGATGTCGGTCACCCGCTGCACCGAGGCGACGATCTCGCCCATGGTGCTGCCGGCCTGGTGGACCAGGCTGGAGCCTTCGGCGACCTTGCCGACGGAGTCGTCGATCAGGCCCTTGATCTCCTTGGCGGCAGCGGCCGAGCGCTGGGCGAGGGTACGCACTTCGCTGGCGACCACGGCGAAGCCGCGGCCCTGTTCACCGGCACGGGCGGCTTCCACGGCGGCGTTCAGCGCCAGGATGTTGGTCTGGAAGGCGATGCCGTCGATGACGCTGATGATCTCGGCGATCTTCTTCGACGAGGCTTCGATGGCCGACATGGTGGTGACCACCTGGCCGACTACTTCGCCGCCCTGCGAGGCGACGCCATGCGCGCCGATCGCGAGCTGGTTGGCCTGGCGGGCGTGTTCGGCGTTCTGGCGCACGGTGGAGGTCAGTTCCTCCATCGAAGCAGCGGTTTCTTCCAGGTTGGCCGCCTGCTGCTCGGTACGGCGCGACAGGTCGCTGTTGCCGGAGGCGATCTCGCCGGCCGCCGAACTGATCGCGCGGCTGGATTGCTTGATGCGGGTGACGATCTCGCTAAGCTGTGCGGCGGTGGCGTTGGCATCGTCGCGCATGCGGGCGAACACGCCCTGGTAGTCGCCGTGCATGCGCACGGTCAGGTCACCCTGCGACAGTGCGGCCAGCAGGCCGGAGATCTGTTCGATGCTGCCGGCGTTGGCGTCGAGCAGGCCGTTGATCTGCTGGGCCAGCTGCAGGAAGAAGCCCTCCTTGTCGCTGGCATCGATGCGGCCGGACAGGTCACCGGCGGCGGCCTGGGCGATCACGCGCGCCACTTCGGCTTCCACCTGCGCTTCCTGGGTACGGTCGCGCCATTCCACCACGTAGCCGACGGTGTCGCCGCCTTCATTGCGGATGGTCGAAACCACCTGGGCGAACTGGGCATCGCCGTACTGCATCGGGCGACGGGCCACGCCGTGTGCCTTCAGGTTGCCCAGCAGGACCTGGTCCATCTCGCCGCGGTGTTCAAGCACGGTGACCGGCTTGCCGATCAGCGAGGCCTGCGCATCGAAGTCCGGCAGGTCGCGGCGCACTTCGTCCTGGTACTGGCTCAGGGTCTGCTGCAGGGCGCGGTTGCTGTAGACGATGGTGTTGCTGGTGTCGGTCAGGTAGACGCCGGTCGAGCTGTAATCCAATGCCGTGCGGATGCGCAGGTTCTCGCGCGCCACGGCCTGGTCGGTTTCAATGCGCTCGCGCAGGTCGCGCTGCATGCGCTGCATGGCCTGCATCAGTTCACCCACTTCATCCTGGCGGCTGACGTCGATGTGGCCATCGAGCTTGCCGCCGGCAACGTCGTTGGCAACCGATACGGCGCCGCGCACGCTGCCGACCAGGGCGCGGGCGAACAGCCAGACCAGCACCAGGCCGAGCGCGGCGCCGCCCAGCAGGGCGATCACGGTCAGCACGGCCGAGGCGGAGTAGGTGGATTCGGCCTCTTCGCGCGACGCGCGGGCGAGGCGGTTGTCTTCGGCGATCAGTGCTTCCAGCGCCGATGCGGCCTTGCGGTGCTTGGTGCGGGTCTCGCCGACGAAGGTATCGATGGCATCGTCGGGCAGGTCCAGTTCCAGCATCTCGGTGACGCTGTCATAGGAGGCCAGGGCGTCCTTCCACTCCTTGGCGAAGCTGTCGAACAGCTTCTTCTGTTGTGCGTTGTCGACCAGCTTCGGATAGTCCTTGATCGACTTTTCCATGCTGGTACGCAGGTCGACGGTCTGCTTGCGTGCATCGGCCTTGACGTCGTCGCTGGCGCGGATCAGCTGCTGGTAGGCGGCGTTGCGGTATTCCCCCAGCATGCCGCGCATCTCGCCGGCCATGCGGATGCTCTCCATGCGAGAACCCGCCAGCTCTGTGGTGACGTTGTTCAGCGAGTGCAGGCCGCGATAGGCGACGATGCCCTGCAGCAGCATCACCAGCAGGAGGACACCGAAGGTCAGCAGCAGCTTCGGCATCAGTTTCAGGTTGTTGATCCACGGCATGGGCGTTGCGAGCTCCTAAGGCAGACGCGCCCGGGCATCGGGCCCGGTTGCAGCAGAAACCACGCCGGCACGAGGTGCGGCGTGGTTCGACGGACAGCGGATTACTTGATGTTGGCCAGCTTCAGTCCAGCCGGCGAGCTGACTTCGATTTCCGCGCGCGAGGCGTCGCGCTGGATCTTGCCGATCACGCAGACGGTCTTGCCTTCCAGGGTTTCCAGCGGGAAGGAGAACTTGCCGCGGTTCTCACCGGCGATGCGGGCCGAGAAGGTATGGCGCGGGAAGGCGCCGCCCATGTACAGGAAGGTCGGCTGGCCTTCGGAACCTTCTGCGTAGCGGGCCTTTTCGACCTTGCCACAGACCATGCCGTCCTTGCCGACCGAACGCGGCGCCAGTTCCGGCGGGATCATGTCGGCCGACTGGGCGAACGCGGAGGCGGCGGTGGTGGCCAGGACAGCGGCCGAAACGAACGCAAGCAGGGACTTCATCGAGGGGTATCTCCGGGGATGGTAACGGTCGGGCCGGTCATGCGCGCTCCTGCGCGACCGGCGTCTGTCCCCCTATCGGCATCGCCGGGGGGAACTGAAGGGTTTTGTGACTGGAACGTGAAGCAGTTCCGTTTGCTCAGGCAGCGGCGTCTTCGGCGAGGCTGGCCTGGCCCATGTCGGCGCTGTCGAGCAGGGTCTCGATGTCCAGCAGGATCAGCATGCGGTCGTCGTGGGTACCGATGCCGGAGATGAAACGGGTGTCGACGGCAGCGCCGAATTCGGGGGTCGGGCGGATCTGTTCGGCCGACAGCGGGATCACGTCGGAGACACTGTCGACGACGATGCCGACCACGCGGTCTTCCACGTTCAGCACGATCATCACGGTGAAGGCGTCGTAGCGGGCGTTGTCCAGGCGCAGCTTCAGGCGCAGGTCGATGACGGGCACGATGGTGCCGCGCAGGTTGATGACGCCCTTGATGTAGTCCGGGGCATCCGGCACGCGGGTGACGGCGTCGTAGCCGCGGATTTCCTGCACCTTGAGGATGTCCACGCCGTAGTGCTCGGCACCGAGGGTGAAGCTGAGGAATTCGCCACCGGCGCTGGCGGCGGAGCTGGTCTTGTCGTTCATCGAGGGGTCCTGGTTCTGCCGGAAGTCCCGGTGTCAGGCTCGATATCGGCCCCGCTGGGGGGGACTTTAGGTGCCGGGGAAGGCATCCACGCATGGCGTGGATCTACCGGGGAGGGTGCGTGGATGGGGTCAGATCCCTTTTCAGGGAAAAGGGATCTGACCCCGGAATACGTTCCAGGGTTGCCGGCCAGCGGCCGGCACTGCCGGTGGGACGGCCTCAGAGCTCGCCGTTGCGGCGTGCCTTGCGCTGGCGGTCGATGCGGAAGATGTAACGCTGGATCGCGCTGTCGGCGCCGCGCGGCAGGCTTTCAAAGCGCATGCCCACGCGCTTGACCTCGATGCCATTGGGCTGGCGCTGCGGCAGCAGGTTGCAGACCACCAGTTCGATGTCCAGGTCGGGGCCGTCGGGCAGCGACAACCGCGCCGGATAGCGCTTCTGCAGGCCGAACACCGCGCAGTCGTTGGGAACCACTACGGCCAGGCCACCGCCGCTGATGTCCACCACGCGCATCGACAAGGCCTCGGCCCGCGCTTCCCCGGGGGGCAGCAGCAGGTGCGGCGAGTCGGTGACCGGTGTTTCCAGCCGGTAAAGTTCGCGGCGCTGCAGGTGCACCAGTTCGTGCGGCAACGGAGCGCGGAAGGCGACGTGGCCGTCGTTGTCCACGCGCTGCAGTTCGTGCAGGCGGAACCGCACCAGCACGCGTTCGAGCTGGGCGAAGCACAGCAGGTGGTCGGCCTGTTCGGCGGCGCGGTTGGAGGCTTCCTGCGGGCTGCCATCGAGCAGCAGGTAGTCCTCGTCCTCGTCGAGATCAAGCAACGCGGTAGGGAACGAGCGGTCGCGGCCGTCGATATGCGCGTTGATCAGTGATCGCTGGTCGATCAGCGATCGCAGCAGCTGGCGCAGCTGGCGCGGGTTGCGGACCAGGAAGCGTTCGTCGGCGGCATCAGCCGCGTGGACATCATGCACTGCAGTGTCGTTGCCGTCGGACATGGAATCTACGGTCAGGGGCGGGCGCCAGCACGCGTTGGCGCGAGGCTCAATGGGGATATCGGCCTCTGCACCGGATTATGAAGTGAGAATTACATCACTTTCCATGCGTAAGGGGTCAGATCCCTTTCCCGCGGGAAAGGGATCTGACCCCGTGGTTCTGTCAGAATTCCTGCCAGTCGCCGTCGGCGGCCAGTGCCGGTTGCGCTGCCGATGCACGTAGCGGGCGTGCGGGGGCGGGCCTGGCAGCCGGCGCTGCCGCTGCGACCTGGCGCGGTACCGGTGCCGCCAGCGGGCGGGCCGGGATGGCGGTGGTGCCCTGCGATGCCAGCCGGAAGCGGGCCACGGCTTCGCCCAGCTGCACGGCCTGGTCTTCCATCGCACGTGCGGCGGCGGTGGCTTCTTCCACCAGCGCGGCATTCTGCTGGGTGGTCTCGTCCATCTGCACCACGGTCTGGTTGACCTGCTCGATGCCGGCCGACTGTTCCTGCGAGGCCGCGGAGATCTCGGCCATGATGTCGGTCACCCGCTGCACCGAGGCGACGATCTCGCCCATGGTGCTGCCGGCCTGGTGGACCAGGCTGGAGCCTTCGGCGACCTTGCCGACGGAGTCGTCGATCAGGCCCTTGATCTCCTTGGCGGCAGCGGCCGAGCGCTGGGCGAGGGTACGCACTTCGCTGGCGACCACGGCGAAGCCGCGGCCCTGTTCACCGGCACGGGCGGCTTCCACGGCGGCGTTCAGCGCCAGGATGTTGGTCTGGAAGGCGATGCCGTCGATGACGCTGATGATCTCGGCGATCTTCTTCGACGAGGCTTCGATGGCCGACATGGTGCTGACCACCTGGCCGACCACTTCGCCGCCCTGCGAGGCGACGCCATGCGCGCCGATCGCGAGCTGGTTGGCCTGGCGGGCGTGTTCGGCGTTCTGGCGCACGGTGGAGGTCAGTTCCTCCATCGAAGCGGCGGTTTCTTCCAGGTTGGCGGCCTGCTGCTCGGTACGGCGCGACAGGTCGCTGTTGCCGGAGGCGATCTCGCCGGCGGCGAGGGTGATGCTGCCGGCGCTGGCCTGGATCTGGCCGACGATCTGGGTCAGCTGCGCGACGGTGGTGTTGGCGTCGTCCCGCATGCGCGCGAACACGCCGTTGAACTGGCCGTCCATGCGTGCGGTCAGGTCGCCGGCGGCGATCGACTGCAGCAGCTGCGAGAGCTGGCCGAGGTTGCCGTCGGCCACCTGCATCATGCTGTTGAGCTGTTCGATCATCACGCGGAAATCGTGATCGAAACGCTGCGCATCGCCGCGCTGGCTGAAGTCACCGGCGGCGGCTGCCGAGGCCAGCTGCTGGATCTGCGTGTTGATGGCCAACAGGCTGGCCTTGGCCGCATCCATCGACTCGTGCAGGATCGCACGGCTGCCCGGCAGGCGGCGTGCATCCGGGGTAAGGTTGCCGGTGGCGTACTGGTTGAGCACGTCGATGGCATCGCGGATCGCGTCGAGATGTTCGAAGATGACCGTGTTGATACCGCTGGCCAGCTGTCCGTAGACGCCCGGGAAGTCTTCCGGAATGCGATGGCTGATGTCCGGACCGGCGTGCATCTGCGCCATCAGCTGGGTCTGCTCGGAGAAGCGGCGCAGCATCGCGGTCATTTCGGTGGTGGCGGCGAGCATGCGGCCCGCCTCGTCCTTGCCGGTGCTCTGGGTGGTGACGCTGAGGTCGCCGCGTGCGACGGCCTGGATGGCGTTGACCGCCTTGCCGAGCGGCCCGACCACGGCGCGCGAGATGACCACCGCCAGGGTAGCGGCGACCACAACCAGCAATACGATGGCGGCAATGATCGCCAGCATGCTGTTGCGGTGGGTGGCATTGGCGTTGTCGATCTTGCCCTGCATCAGCGAGCTGCTGTACGCACCCAGTGCCTTGAGGTCTTCAAAGGCCTTGCGGCGCAGCGGACGCGACTGGTCGTCGGAGATCTGGCGTGCGACGACGCCATCACCGGCGGTGGCCGCTTCGCGCAGCTTGGCATTGGCTGCAAAGTAGCCATCGATGTCGGCCTGCACGGCACGGTAGAGCTCCCGCTCCTTGGCACCGGCCGGCAGTTTGGCGTACGCGGCCAGCTGCTCGCGCACGACGGCGGCAGTGTCGTCCATTCGCTTGTTGTAGTCGGCCACCTTCTCGGGTTGGTCCAGCATGCTCAGCTGGGCCAGCTCATAGGTGCGGAACTCACCCAGCTGCGAGCGGACTTCGCCGAGGTACTGCACGGACGGAATATCGTTGGACGCCATGGCACTGAGCTGCGCGTTGGCCTCGCTCAGGCGCAGCAGGGCGAATGCGCCCAGCACGACGGTCATCAGGGTGGTGAGAGTAAACCCCACGGCCAGCTTGCGGGCGATGGGCAGATCGTGGAACCACTTCATGCAGGGTGCTCCAGGTGGGCAGGGCGCCGGCGTCGTTGCGTCGGCTGGGGGTGGTTGCAGAGCGAACGGTGGTGCCCGGTGGGGTTCGGTGACGGCCGTCAAAGCGAAATAGCGGCGCGGTTCGGATGGACTTTATGGACGCAGTTCACATTCGGATGCGTAGGGAGTGCAGCGCGAAAGTGCTGCAATGGCGGGCTGTCCGCTTCGGTGGCGTGGTTGCGAACGAAACCAGCGCGGCGACGGAGATCACGGAATGGGTTCGGGCGCGGATTGGGGTCAGATCCCTTTTCAAAGAAAAGGGATCTGACCCCAACCACACATGGCCGGAGCGCGCGCAAACAAAAACCGCCGCCCCGAAGGGCGGCGGTCCAGTGCACGCATGCAGCGTGGATCAGGCGGCCTGCGGCATCCGCAGCGAACGCACCAGCCCGCCGATGTCGACGATCAGGGCCACGCGGCCATCGCCGAGGATGGTGGCACCGGATACCCCGCCGATGCGGCGGTAGTTGTTCTCGATGTTCTTCACCACCACCTGCTGCTGGCCGACCAGCTCGTCCACTTCCAGCGCGATCTTCTGGCCATCGCCTTCGACCACCACCACCAGCGATTCGCTGCCGGGTGCGCGGTTGCCGTAGCCGTAGTACTCGCTCAGCGACAGGATCGGCAGGTACTCGCCACGCACGCGCAGCACGCGGCCTTCGCCGGCCATGCTGCGGATGTCCTCGGCCTGCGGCTGCAGCGCCTCAAGCACATAAGCAAGCGGCAGGATCAGGGTTTCACCCGCCACCGCCACGGTCATGCCATCGAGGATGGCCAGGGTCAGTGGCAGGCGGATCAGCGTGCGGGTGCCGGCGCCGAGGCTGCTTTCGATCTGCACCTCGCCCCCCAGTGCCTGGATGTTGCGGCGGACCACGTCCATGCCGACGCCACGCCCGGATAGGTCGGTCACTGCATCGGCAGTGGAGAAGCCCGGCTGGAAGATCAGGTCCCAGACCTGCGAATCGGTCGGGTTGTCCGGCACCGCCAGGCCGCGTTCGTAGGCCTTGGCCAGGATCTTGGCGCGGTCCAGGCCGCGACCGTCGTCGCTGACTTCGATGACGATGTGGCCGCCCTGGTGCGAGGCCGCCAGGGTGATCGTGCCGGTTTCGTCCTTGCCCGCACCGCGACGCACGTCGGGCATTTCCAGGCCGTGGTCGATCGAGTTGCGCACCAGGTGCACCAGCGGATCGGCGATCTTCTCGATCAGGCCCTTGTCCAGTTCGGTGCCTTCGCCGACGGTGCGCAGGCGCACCTGCTTGCCGAGGCGGCTGGACAGGTCGCGGACCAGGCGCGGGAAGCGGCGGAACACCGCATCGACCGGCAGCATGCGCACGCCGATCACCGCTTCCTGCAGGTCGCGGGTGTTGCGTTCAAGCTGGTCCAGGCCGGCGAACAGGCTCTCGGCGTGGACCGGATCCAGCGCGTGCGAGACCTGCTTGAGCATGGCCTGGGTGATGACCAGCTCGCCGACCAGATTGATCAGCGCATCGACCTTGTCGACGCTGACGCGGATGGAGGTTTCCGCTTCCTGGGCGGCACCACCGCTGGCGGCAGGCGCGGCGGGAGCCGGCGGTGCTGCTGCCGCCGGAGCGGGAGATGCTGTGGCCGGGGCCTGGGTAGCCAGGCTCGGTGGCGCGGCCGGACGGATGTCCAGCTCGCAGTCGTCCAGCACCCAGGCGAACGTGTCTTCGATCTTGCTGCGCGGCACCTTGCCGACCAGGCCCAGGTCCCACGCCAGGTGGGCTTCGAGTGGATCGAGCTGGGCGAAGCCCGGCAGGCGTTCCATGCGCGCGGCGACCTGCAGCGAACCGAGGTGTTCCAGTTCGCGGATGATGCGCAGCGGGTCGTTGCCGCTCATGAACAGTGACGGCGCCGGGGTGAAGCCGATCTGCCAGGCTTCCGGGGTGTCGTCCAGCTTGGCTGCGGCGGCGGTCGGGACGCTGGTGGCGGCCTGGCCGGAGAGCACGGCTTCCAGGCGGGCCTTCACCGCGGCGACTGCGGCGGGATCGGCGGCCTGGCCATGTTCGGCTTCGCGCAGCAGGGCACGCAGCACGTCCACCGAGGACAGCATGGCGTCGACGGCGTGGCCTTCCAGTGCCCGCTTACCGGCGCGCAGCTCATCGAGCAACGTCTCCAGTACGTGGGTCAGGCCGGCGATCGCGTCGAAGCCGAAGGTGCCGGCGCCGCCCTTGATCGAGTGGGCAGCGCGGAACACCGAATTGATGATCTCCGCGTCCTGCTGCCCCGATTCCAGGGCCAGCAGGCCAGCCTCCATCGCGTCGAGGCCTTCGCGGCTCTCCTCGAAGAAGGTGGCGTGGAAGCGTTGCAGGTCCATGCTCATGGCAGTGGTGGTCCGGAAGCGAAGAGGGGGAGCGGTGCCGGGCGATCAGCCCAGCACTTTCTGCACGGTGGCGACCAGCTGTTCGGGATTGAACGGCTTGACCAGCCAGCCGGTGGCGCCGGCGGCCTTGCCTTCGGACTTCTTGTCGGCGGCCGATTCGGTGGTCAGCATCAGCAGCGGAGTGAACTTGTAGTCCGGCAGCTGGCGCAGTTCGCGGATCAGCGCGATGCCGTCCATGTTCGGCATGTTGACGTCGGTGACCACCGCATTGAAGCGTTGGCCCTTGGCACGACCGAGCGCGACCGCGCCGTCTTCGGCTTCTTCGACGGCAAAACCGGCCGAGGTGAGGGCGAAGGACACCATCTGGCGCATCGACGCCGAATCGTCCACCACCAAGATACGTGCGCTCATGCAGCGTTCTCCACAGATTTCAGGTTGTCATGGGTTACGTCCAGGCCCAGGGCCTGGGTGACGCCCAGCAGGCGCGCGGCGTCACGGAAGGTTGCGGTGCAACCGTGGAAGCCGGTGCCCAGGCCTGCCTCGCGGCGCGCCTGCACGAACGCACACAGCACCTGCACGGCGGCGGTGTGGATGCGGGCGACCTGGCTGGCATCCAGGGTCAGCTCGCCTGCCTGCTCCACCAGTGGGGCGAGGCGGTTCTTGAGCTCGGTAGTGCTCTCGATGCCGAGATCCCCACCCAGTTCGACAGTGCTCATCGTTGCTCCGGACAAACGGTTCCGTGATCCATAACGGCACCCCGGTGGGGTTCTTTAGGGGAATCGACGCGGTGCGCCGATGCGGTGCTGTTCGGGTCGCCGTTGAAAAGGGGACGGAGGGAATTAAGTCGCAACTGGCTCGGCGCTTTGCGCCGACGCGGTGCCTGTTGGGGACGCAAGGAGTTGATCCGTTGGATCAATACCTTACGTCCCCACTGCGCGGTCGCCGTTGCCGAGGGGGCTGCAGTAGAGCCAGGTCGATTGCGACTTAATCCCCTCCGTCCCCTTTTTCGTTACGGCTCAGCTCAGCAGCCGGGTGGCGTCGAGCAGGATCATCGGGCGCTGGCTGACCCGGGCCACGCCACGGAACAGATCATTGGAGATCTGGCAGATGCGTGCGGTATCGGGCGGTTCGATCTGCGAATCGGTGAGGTTGGCGACGTCTTCCACTGCAGACACGCGCAGGCCGATGGTCTCGCCGTTTTCTTCCAGGACCACGATACGGGTCTGGGCGTCGTCCTCGGCAGCCGCCGCGCCCAGGTGCAGGCCCAGGTCCATCACCGGGACGACCTGGCCGCGCAGGTTCATGATGCCCAGCATGGCTGCGGCGGTGCCACGCAATGGCAGCAGTGGCACCGGCAGCACGACCTCCTGGACCTTCAGCAGTTCCAGGGCATAGGCCTGGGGGCCGCAGCGCAGGCGCAGCCAGCGCGACGTGCGTTCGCCGGCGCGACGGTTCTGCGGATGCGGGCTGCGGGCCGGTTGCTGGGCTTGCGCCTGCAGTTCCTGCCAGGTGCCGGGGCGGTTGCCTGCGGGGGCGTCGACGGCGACGCGCGGCGGCGGTGTGGCGGCGGCGCGTGCGGCCGGGGCCGGTGCAGGACGTGACGCCGGTGGTGCCACCGGCGCTGCGACCACGGCAGGCGGCGGCGTGGGGACGTCTTCGCCGCCGGCAGCCGCCTCGAACGCGGCCTGCAGCCCGGGGCTGTCGGTGTGGGCGAGGCGCTGGCTGTCAGCCGGATCGGTCTCGTAGATCACTTCGTCCGGCAGATCGTCCCAGGTGGGCTCCGGGCCGGTGCCTGCAGCGGGGGCCGGCGCGGGCTCGTGGATGACGTCGTCAGGCAGGTCATCCCAGGTCGGCTCGCGTTCTGGGGCTGCGGTGCTGGCCGGTGCGGCGGCGGCCTCGAAGGCAGCCTCCAGCGCGGCGCCATCGTCGGCCGGGACTGCGACGAGGGCGTCCGTTTCGTAGATCACTTCGGCGGGCAGGTCGTCCCACGTCGGTTCGCGTTCTGCATCGATCACGCTGACGGGCGCGGAGGCGGCCTCGAAGGCGGCCTCCAGTGAGGCGTTGTCCACGGAAGCGGCAGCGGCGATGGTCTCGGTTTCGTAGATCACCTCGGCCGGCAGGTCATCCCAGGTCGGCTCGCGTTCGGCAGAGGCTTCGCTGGGCTGGTCCGGGGCGGCGCTGACCGGCGCGGGCAGGGGAACGGCGGCCGGGGCGATCGCCTCGCCGAGCAGTTCGTCCAGGTAGTCGTCGAGGATGCCGGTACTGTTCATGCGGCCTGCTCCAGGGCACGGGCATCCTCGCCGAGGATCCAGTTCAACGCGCGACGGTAGGCGGCGAGGCCACGGCCCGGGTAGTCCTCGCCGACGCTCGGCAGGGTCAGGCCGGCGGCGTTGCTGATGCGGGTGTCGATCGGAATCGCGTCTTCCCACACGCGGCTGCCGTGACGATCCTGCATCGTGCGCAGCGACTCGTTGCCCGCGCGGGTGCGGCGGTCGAACAGGGTTGGCAGGATCGAGATCGGCAGCGGGCGGCGACGCGAACGTTCGACCATCTCACCGGTGCGGACCATGCCGTCCAGACCATGCAGGGCCAGCGGTTCGGCCTGGGTCGGGATGATCAGGCGGTCGGCGGCGGCCAGTGCGTTGATCATCAGCAGGCCAAGGGTCGGCGCGCAGTCCAGCAGGATGTAGTCGTGCTGGCCCTGGTGGCGCGCCAGCGCGTTCTGCAGGGCCAGGCCGAGGCCAGGCTGGTTGGCGCTGCGGCGCTCCAGCGTGGCCAGCGCGGATTGTGCGCAGACGTAGTCCAGGCCATGGATGTTGCTGGCATGGCACAGGCTGGCGAGGTCGGCTGGCGGTGCGCCGAACAGTTCCAGCACGCCGGCCGGCGGTGGATCCACCGGCACGCCGAAGGCGCGGCTGAGCGAGGCATGCGGATCGAGGTCGATCAGCAGCACGCGATGGCCGAGCGCGGCCAGGCCGCGGCCGAGGGCGAGGGTGGTGGTGGTCTTGCCGACACCGCCCTTCTGGTTGGCGACTGCCCAGATGCGCATCGGGTTACTCCTTCATTGCCGGGGGAACGGCGGCGCCGACGCGGCTGCCAGCCGGCACCGGCGGCAACGTCACCGGTGCGATGGGGGAGGTGGGAGCGCGGGCCGGCGTTGCGGCGGCCTGTTCGGTGGCGGTGCTGTCAGTGGCGCCGGAGGCCGCGTTCAGGCGTTGCCCAAGCGGATCCACCGAGTGCGAGGTGTCGGCCAGGATGATGACCATCACCCGGCGGTTGCGGTTGCGGCCCTGCGCGCTGTCGTTTTCTTCGCGCGGGCGGAACTGGCCATAGCCGACCATCGCCAGGCGCGATGGCTGCACGCCCTGGTCGGCGAACAGGTGCACCACGCTGGCGGCGCGTCCGGCCGACAGCTCCCAGTTGGACGGGAAGGTGGCAGTGGCGATCGGCACGTTGTCGGTGTGGCCTTCCACGCGCACGCTGTTGGGTACGTCGCGCAGTACCTCAGCCAGGCTGGCCAGGGTTCGCCGCGCGTGCACGTCCAGCGCGGCCGAGCCGGTGGGGAACAGGATGTCGCTGTTGATCTCGACTTCGATCCACAGCTCGGTGCGGCGCACGCTGATCATGCCGCGGTCGATCAGCGGCGCCAGCGCGGCGGTGAGGCGGTCGGCGATGCTGTTGAGCTGGCGCTCGGCGCGCGCGATCTGTTCCTGGTTGTGTACCGAAACCGGCATGCGCATCTGCGAGGCCATCGACGGCAGCAGGGTCGGGTCGTGCGAGGGTGCCGGTGCGGACGGACCGATCTTGGTGCCGGACTTGATCACCGAGGGGCTGTCCCAGCCGCCGCCCTGCACCTGCTTGTTGCCGACCTGCACCGGATTGATCGTGCGCGGCGCGCCACCAAAGGCATCGGTGAGTGCGTCGGCCATGATCCGGTACTTGCCCTCGTTGACCGAGGAAATTGCGTACATGACCACGAAGAAGGCGAGCAGCAGCGTCATCAGGTCGGCATAGGGGATCGCCCATGCTTCGTGGTTGGCATGCTCTTCGTGGTGCTTGCGGCGGGCCATGTCAGTGCAGGAAGCCGGAAAGGTTGGTTTCGATGTTGCGCGGGTTTTCGCCCTGGGCGATCGAGATCAGGCCTTCGATGACCATTTCGCGGTCGCGCGTGTTGTGCGAGATCACACTCTTGAGCTTGGCGGCGATCGGCAGGAACAGCAGGTTGGCCGAGGCGATGCCATAGATCGTTGCGGTGAACGCGGCGGCGATGCCGTGGCCGAGCTTGCTCGGGTCGGCCAGGTTCTTCATCACCGCGATCAGGCCCAGCACGGCGCCGATGATGCCCAGCGTCGGTGCATAGATGCCCATCGCCTCGAACACCTTGGCGCCGGCCTGGTCCTGGTGTTCCTGGCTGCCCAGTTCGATTTCCAGCATGTGCCGCATCGATTCGGGCTCGACGCCGTCCACCAGCAGCTGCAGGCCCTTGCGCAGGAACGGGTCCTGCTGTGCTTCCACCTGCGATTCCAGGCCCAGCAGGCCCTGGCGGCGGGCGATGTTGCTCCACTCGACGATCTGCTGGATCAGCTCGCGGCGATCACTGTGGGGCGGGCGAACCACCCAGCGCACGATCTTGAACGCATGCTTGAACACCGCCGGCGAGGTATGCAGCAGGATCGCGGCAACAGTGCCGACGATGACGATCACGAATGCCGCAGGCGACCACAACGACGCCAGGCCGGCGCCCTTGAGGATGCTGCCGCCGACCAGCGAGGCCAGGGCGAGAAAGAGTCCAATGAGGCTGAGTCTATCCATGGATCCGGTATCGGCTTGTATGAATGGGACTTGAGACACCGGTACGGGCTACTGGTGCGACTTCACAGTTTTTCGGGTTCAGCAAACGGGTCAATCGTGCGGGCTGCGCAGGCCGTCGACATCCAGGATCAGGGCCATGCGACCATCGCCGATCAAGGTTGCACCGGCATAACCGCGCAGGCCGCGCAGCGCTTTCGGCAGTGGCTTGATGACCACTTCCTCGCGCCCACGCACCTGGTCCACCACCAGACCGAAGCGCGCTTCGCCGGCCTGCAGCACCACGATCGTCAGCAGGGTCGACGCAGCGGGCGTCACATCCAGCCACTGGCGCAGATCGACCAGCGGCAGCGTGTGCGAGCGGCGGTCCAGCACGGCGCGGCCATCGAACCAGCCCAGCGAGGTGCGCGGTGCGTGCAGCACTTCCATCACGCGCGCCAGCGGCAGCGCGTAGACGTCCTCGCCGGCCTGCACCAGCAGGGTCGGCAGGATCGCCAGGGTGAGCGGCACGCGGATCAGGAAGCGGCTGCCGCGGCCCAGCTCCGACTGGATCTGGATCTGGCCGCTGAGTTCGCGGATGCGCGACTGCACCACGTCCATGCCAACGCCGCGGCCGGAAATATCCGTGACCTGCTGCTTGGTCGAGAAGCCGGGCAGGAACACCAGGTGCAGGCACTCCTCGCTGCTCAAGCGGGCAGCGGCTTCCGGATCGATCAGGCCCTTCTCGCGTGCCTTCGCACGCAGCTTTTCCGGGTCGATGCCGGCGCCATCGTCCTGCACCTCGATACTGACGTAGTCACCTTCCTGCTGTGCCGACAGCCGCACATGGCCCATCCGCGGCTTGCCTTGTGCTTCGCGCAGGTCGGGCATTTCCACGCCATGGTCGATGGCGTTGCGGACCAGGTGCACCAGCGGGTCGGCCAGCGCTTCGACCAGGTTGCGGTCGAGCTCGGTCTCGGCGCCGATCAGCTCCAGGTCCACTTCCTTCTTCAGCGAGCGGGCGACGTCGCGGGCGACCTTGGGGAAGCGCGAGAACACCTTGCCCACCGGCTGCATGCGGGTGCGCATCACCGCCGACTGCAGGCGTGCGGTGGCGATGTCGAGGGTGGACACCGCACGGTCCAGTTCCTCGTCGCGCAGGCGTGCACGCAGGGTCTTGAGCCGGTTGCGCGACAGCACCAGTTCGCCGATCAGGTTGACGATCGCATCCAGGCGCTTGGTGTCCACGCGCACGGTGTGTTCGGCTTCGGCCAGCGGCTTGGCGGCCGGCTTGGCCGCCGGTGCCGGTGCCGGTGCGGCCACCGGGCGCGGGGCGGCGATCGGTGCCGGCGCCACCGCAGCCACGGGCTTGGCGCCGGGTGCGGCGCCACCATGCAGCTGGTCGAGCAGGGCTTCGAACTCGTCTTCGCTGATCAGCCCGTCGTCGGCCTTCTTTGCCGGCGCCACTGCGGTCGGTGCGTTGCCGCCGTGCAGCTGGTCGAGCAGCGCTTCGAATTCGTCGTCGGTAATCAGGTCGCTGCCACCCGCAGCGGGTGCTGCTGCGGCGGCGGGTGCGGCCACAGCACTGCCATGCACGTCGAACTGAGCGATCAGGTCCGGCGGCGCATAGCCCGGCTCGGTGCCGGAAGACACCGCATCCAGCATCGACTGCAGGTAATCCAGCGATTGCTGGGCGGCGTCGAAGTGATGGGCCTGCAGCACGGCCTGGCCGGCACGCGCGGCGCCCAGCGCTTCCTCAGCGGCATGGCACAGCTCGACCATGGCGGTGACACCCAGGAAGCCGGCGCCGCCCTTCAGCGTGTGGTAGCCCCGGAACACCGCATTGAGCTGTTCGGCGTCCTGCGGTGCCTGCTCCAGCGACACCAGCTGTTCGCCGAGGCGATCCAGGATCTCCTGTGCCTCGATGATGAAATCGGCAGTGATGTCGTCGGATACAGCGCTCATGCTTACAGCCCCAGATCCGACAACAGGTCGTCGGCGTCGTTCTGCGAGACCGCGTGGCGGTCCAGTCCCTTCAGTGCCGGCCCGGCCAGTTCCGGGTCGGTGCGATGCTGTTCCGGCGGCAGGCCGAGCGCGCCGAAGCCTTCGTGCACGCGGCGGACGATGCCGACCACGCGACGGATGATCTGCCCGGTCAGGTCCTGGTAGCTCTGGGTCAGGGCGATCTCGGTGAGGTTGTGGCGGATGCGCTCGAGCTGCGCGTCCTGGCCCGGCTGCAGGCCTTCGGCGCGCAGCTGTTCGGTCAGGCTGCGGCATTCCTCGGCCAGGTCCAGGGTACGGTGGGTGGCCTGTTCGGTCATCGCCACCACGTGGTCCAGGCGTGCGCAGGCATCGTCCAGTTCCCCGGCTTCGCTGGGCACGGTCGGCAGTTCACCCAGTGCCTGTCCCAGCTCGCGGGCCAGCCGCGACAGGCCACTCATCATCGGCTGCGTGCGCAGCGCGACCAGCCCATCGATGCGCTGCCGCCACGCGGCTTCGTCACCGGACTCCAGTGCGTCCAGGGCTTCCTGCAGGCGCAGGGCGAGGGCGTTCTTGTCGACCGTGGTATCCATCAGGCGCTGGCTGCCAGGCGTTCGAAGATCTTGCCGAGCTTCTCTTCCAGCGTCTGCGCGGTGAACGGCTTGATGATGTAACCGTTCACGCCGTTCTGGGCCGCTTCGATGATCTGCTCGCGCTTGGCTTCAGCGGTGACCATCAGCACCGGCAGGGTCTTCAGCTTGGCGTCGGCGCGGATCGCCTTGAGCAGCTCGATACCGGTCATCACCGGCATGTTCCAGTCGGTGACCACGAAATCGAACGACTGGCTCTGCAGCAGCGACAGCGCGGCATGCCCGTCCTCGGCTTCGGCGGTGTTGGTGAAGCCCAGATCGCCCAGCAGGTTCTTGACGATTCGACGCATGGTCGAGAAATCGTCGACGATCAGGATGCGCATGTTCTTGTTCAAAGCAGAGTTCCTTTGTTGTTCATTCCGGGCGGCCGGGGGCAGACGCCTCGGGGATGTTCATTCTTCGAGGCCGGCATCGGCGGCCTCGAATATCTTCAGCCGGCCGCGCAGGCGCAGCACGGCCTGGCCGTGGATCTGGCAGACCCGCGACTCGCTCACGCCGAGCACGGCGCCGATCTCCTTCAGGTTCAGCTCCTGCTCGTAGTAGAGCGAAAGCACCAGCTGTTCGCGCTCGGGCAGGTGGCCGATCGCCTTGCCCAGCTCGCGGCCGAATTCGCCGCGCTCCAGGACCTGCTGCGGGGTCGGGCCGCCCTGGGCGACGGTGTCCAGTTCGCCCTGGTCTTCGATGCGCGATTCCAGGCTCAGCACCTGGCCACGTGCGGCGTCTTCCATCAGCCGCAGGTACTCGGGCAGCGGCATCTCCATCGCGGCGGCGACTTCGGTGGCGCTGGCAGCACGGCCCGTGCTCTGTTCCAGGCGGCGGATGGTGGCGGCGGCGTCGCGTGCACGACGGTGCACCGAGCGCGGCACCCAGTCGCCACGGCGGATCTCGTCGATCATCGAGCCGCGGATGCGGATCGAGGCATAGGTTTCGAACGAGGCGCCCTGGTCGGCGTCGTAGCTGCGCGAGGCTTCGATCAGGCCCATCATGCCGGCCTGGATCAGATCGTCGACTTCGACGCTGGCCGGCAGGCGTGCGGCCAGGTGGTGGGCGATGCGCCTCACCAGGTCCGAGTGCTGGGCGATGACCTCGTTGGCCGCCGAGCGCTGGACTTCCCTGTACTGGGCTGCGCCTTTCATGCGGCCACCCCGCGCTGTTTGAGAATGCGCTCGAGGAAGAACTCGACACCGCCACGCGGTTCGGTCGGTGCCTGCCAGCGCGCGGTGCGGCGTGCGATCTCGGTGATGGCCAGCGCCGATGGGCTGGACGGGTAGGCCTTCACCACCGGCTGCTGGCGCTGCACCGACAGGCGCAGCCAATCATCCTGCGGCACGCAACCCAGGTAGTTCAGCGAGACATCGGCGAGGAACTTCTCGCAGACGCGGGTCAATTTTTCGTACAGCACGCGGCCCTCGTTCGGGTCGCGCACCATGTTGGCCACCACCTGGATACGGTCCACGCCGCGCTCGCGCGACAGCACCTTGATCAGTGCGTAGGCGTCGGTGATCGAGGCCGGCTCATCGCAGACCACCACCACGGTGTCCTGCGCGGCCTGGCAGAAGGTCAGTACGCCATCGGTGATGCCGGCAGCGGTATCGACCACCATGATGTCCAGCTCGCGTTCCAGCTCGGAGAACACATTGACCAGGCCGACATGCTCGGCCGGGGCCAGTTCGGCCATGTGCCGGCGGCCGGAGGCGGCCGGGACCACCAGCACGCCGTTCGGGCCTTCGACGATGACGTCGTCCAGCGAGCAGCGGCCGGCAACCAGGTCGGCCAGCGTAAAGGTGGGGTTCAGCCCCAGGATCACGTCGATGTTGGCCAGGCCGAGGTCGGCGTCCAGCAGCAGCGTGCGCTTGCCCATGCCGGCCAGCGCCACGGCCAGGTTGGCCGACACGTTGGTCTTGCCCACGCCGCCCTTGCCGCCGGTCACGGCAATGGTGCGCACAGGGCCCAGCGGCTCGCTGCGGGTGGCCGACAGCGGGAAGGTCTTGGTCAGCTTGGCGTACTCACGCGACGGCATGGTTCAACTCCGGGTTGCAGGGCATATCGGCCGCTCGGCGCAAATCTTCAAGGCGAAGTACAAGATTGGCTGCACTGGCCCGGTGCAGGTCCTCCGGGACGTCCTGGCCATCGGTCACCCAGGTGATCGGCAGGGCGTGGTCCACGGCCACCGACAGGGCGTTGCCGAAGCGGCCGGTCTCGTCCAGCTTGCTCAGCACCAGGCCCTGCAGGTTGGCCGCACCGAAGCGGCGGACCACCTCGTCCATGTCGCCGAAGCTGGTGTTGGCCGGCAGCACCAGCAGCGTGCGCACCTGGCGGGCGGCGCGCAGCCACTGCAGCTGGGCAGCCAGGGCGCGGTCGCGCGGGCCCAGGCCGGCGGTATCGATCAGCACCAGCTTGTAGTCCTTCAGGCGTTCCAGCAGCTGGTCCAGGTCGGTGCCGCTGTTGGCTTCGTGCACGGCGATGCCGAGCTGGCGGCCGTAGCCATACAACTGTTCGCGGGCGCCGATGCGGGTGGTGTCGGTGGTGACCAGGGCGACGTCACGCGGCGCGTGCTTCTCGGCGAAGCGCGAGGCCAGCTTGGCGATGGTGGTGGTCTTGCCGGCGCCGGTGGGGCCGACCAGGGCGATCACACCGCCTTCTTCCAGCGGGTCGACCGGGGCGATCGGCAGCTTGCGCGAGATCAGCCCCAGCATCAGGCCGCGGCCGCGGTGGGCCTCGGTCTCCAGCGGGATCTGCATGGCCACGTCGCGGGCCAGGCCGGCATCGAAGCCGTATTCGTCCATCAGGTCCAGCGCGGTGGCGCGCACCGGGCAGCCACGCAGGCGCTCGTCGGTGAAGCGGTTCATCTCGCGCTCGATCACCTGGCGCATGCCGGCCACTTCCTGGCGCAGCTGGCGGATCTCGGCGTCGTCCTGGGCGACCACGGTCAGCGTCGGTGCCGGGGCCAGCATGGGGGCCGGGCTGGCGTCGACGGCGGCTTCGGCCGCTGCCGGTTCGCTGCGGGCGACCTCGGGCTGCGCATCGGTCACGGCAGCGGTCGGCAGCGGCGGTGGCTGCACGGCCGGTGCGGCGCTTTCGTGATGCGCCTCGTGCGGCGGGTCGATCTGGAAGCGGGCGCGGTTGGCCGGCGTGGCGCTGGTGGCCGCCGGTGCGACGATGGCTTCGGCAAACGGGGCGTAACTCTGTTCCGGCAGTGCCGGTTCGTTGACGGCGGCGCGCGCCAGGGTGGCGGCGAAGCCGGTGCTGCCGCGGGTCGGCACGATTTCGTCGGCGCTGTCCAGGGTGCGGCCGGTGGCACCGACGGCGGCACGGGCGAGGGCGGCGACGGCCGAGGTGGTGGCGGCGACCGGTTCCGGGGCCGGGGTGCTGCTGCGGCGGCGGGTGACCGCGGCGATCACCGCGTCGGCGGCGGTGCGCGGCCTGGGTGCCGGCGGCGGCGCCACGTCGCGGCGCGAGGCTTCCAGTGCACGCTGCACGGCGCTCTCGTCGTAGTTGGCGGCGGCGACGATCTCGATGCCTTCCTCGATCCGGCGGTTGGACAGGATCACGGCGTCAGGACCATGTTCCTTGCGCACCAGGTTCATGGCCGAGCGCATGTCGGCGGCGACGAATCGTTTGATTTTCATGCTGTGGTCACGGGACGAAGACGGCGGGGTGGCGGTCGGGGAACTCGGGTGGTCGGTGGTCTGCACGGTGCGGGTTCCCCTTGGTATCTGTCTGGTGCGTGGGTTCGAAAGTGGTGTCTGTTTTCTGGCGCATCGGAGGGCGGCGTCAGCTGATCGTTCCGACCAGCTTCAGGCGCTTGTCCTCCGGCACCTCGCTGTAGGCCAGGACCGACAGCGACGGAACGCTGTGGCGGACCAGGCGGGCCAGCGCGGCGCGCACCGGGCCAGGTACCAGCACGACCGCGGGCTCGTTGCGGGCTTCCTGCTTGCTGACACATTCGGCCAGGCTCTGGTGCAGTCGCTCAGCGAGTCCGGGTTCCAGCGCGGCGCCGTTGCCCTGCGTGGACTCCTGCAAGACACGTTCCAATTGCGGGTTGAGGGTGAACACCGGCAGCTCCGCCGACATTCCGGCGATCTCCTGCACGATGAAGCGGCCCAGCGCGGTGCGCACGGCGGCGGTCAGCACGGCCGGGTCCTGGCTGTTCGGAGCGTGTTCGACCAGTGCTTCGGCGATCTTGCGCAGCTGGCGGATCGGAATGCGCTCGACCAGCAGGTTCTGCAACACGCGCACCACCGCCGACAGCGGCAGCGCCTTCGGCGTCAGATCTTCGACGAGCTTGGGCGCGCTCTTGGCCAGGTTGGCCAGCAGGTGCTGCACTTCTTCGTGGCCGAGCAGTTCCGGCGCGTGTTCGCGGATCAGGTGCGAGAGGTGGGTGGCGACCACGGTGGCCGGGTCGACCACGGTGTAGCCCAGCGTTTCGGCCTGGGCGCGCTGGTGCGGCTGGATCCAGGTGGCATCCAGGCCGAACGCGGGGTCCTTGCCGGCGATGCCTTCCAGCGCGCCGAGGGCGCTGCCCGGGTCCAGGGCCAGCTCGC
The DNA here is from genome assembly GCF_036319965.1 of Stenotrophomonas sp. SMYL41. Taxonomy (NCBI): domain Bacteria; kingdom Pseudomonadati; phylum Pseudomonadota; class Gammaproteobacteria; order Lysobacterales; family Lysobacteraceae; genus Stenotrophomonas; species Stenotrophomonas sp. SMYL41. The sequence goes on from NZ_JAWIRX010000003.1 coordinate 20,968, forward strand.
GGTCGGGGTGGATCTCGGCGGTGGCCACCGGTACGCCGTGCACCAGCACGCGGTAACCGTTGGCCGGCAGTTCCAGGTTGTCGCGGATGTGCACCGACGGGATCAGGAAACCAACATCCTGGGTCAGCTTGCGGCGCACGCCCTTGATGCGTGCCATCAGTTCGCCGCCCTGGTTGCTGTCCACCAGCGGAATCAGCCGGTAGCCGACCTCCAGGCCCAGCGGATCGACCGGGCGCAGTTCGTCCCAGCTCAGTTCGGCGGTCGGTGCCGGTGCCGCCGGGCGGCCGAGTGCGTTGAGTGCGGCAGCATCGGTGCCACCGCCTGCCGCGTCCGCAGCCGGGGCCTTGCCCTTGCGGTACACCTTCCAGGCGATGAAGCCGAGGATCGCCGCCAGCGTCAGGAAAGCGACGTTGGGCATGCCCGGCACCAGGCCGACCACGCCGATGATGCCGGCGGTGATCGCCAGCGCGCGGTACTGGCCGAACACCTGGCCGGTCATGGCCTGGGCCATGTCCTGCGAGCGCGATGCGCGGGTAACCAGCATCGCCACGGCGCTGGAGACCAGCAGGGCCGGCAGCTGCGCCACCAGTCCGTCACCGATCGACAGCAGGGTGTAGGTGGCAGCGGCGTCGCCGAACGGCATGCCATGCTGCAGCACGCCCACGGCCAGGCCGCCGAGCATGTTGATGAACAGGATCAGGATGCCGGCGATGGCGTCGCCGCGGATGAATTTGCTGGCACCGTCCATTGCGCCGTAGAAGTCGGCTTCCTCGCGGACCTCCTCGCGGCGCAGCTTGGCTTCTTCGCGCGTCAGCAAACCGGCGTTGAGGTCGGCGTCGATCGCCATCTGCTTGCCGGGCATCGCGTCCAGGATGAAGCGCGCGGTCACCTCCGAGACGCGGCCGGCGCCCTTGGTGATCACCACGAAGTTGATGATGGTGAGGATCGCGAAGACCACGATGCCGACCGCGTAGTTGCCGCCGATCACGAATTCGCCGAACGCGGCGATGACCTTGCCTGCGGCGTCGTGGCCGTTCTGGCCGTTGAGCAGGATCACGCGGGTGGAGGCCACGTTCAGGGCCAGCCGCAGCATGGTGGTGATCAGCAGCACGATCGGGAAGATCGTGAAGTCCAGCGGGCGCTTCACGTAGACCACCGCCAGTAGCACCATCAGCGAGATGGCGATGTTGAAGGTGAACAGCGCATCGAGCACCGGCGCGGCCAGCGGCACCACGACCATGGCCAGCAGGGCCAGCACGATCAGCGGCGCGCCAAGGCCCTGGCGGATCATTTCCAGGGCGCGGCGGGTGTTGAAACCGGTGGCGGGCTGGGCGCTCACGGGCGGCCTCCCTTGCCGAATTCATCCACCTGGATGTGCGGGGCGTCCGGCATCGGGCCAGTGCGCCAGGCGCGCAGCTGGTAGACGTAGGACAGGACCTGGGCGACGGCCGAATACAGTCTCACGGGGATTTCCTTTCCGAGTTGGCCTTCCCGATACAAGGCGCGTGCCAAAGGCGGCGCGGAGACGATCGCCACCTTGTTGCCGTCGGCCACTTCACGGATGCGCAGGGCGGTCTCATCCACGCCCAGGGCGACTACGGTGGGGGCGTTCATGGCGCCGCCCTCGTACTTCAGGGCCACCGCGTAGTGGGTGGGGTTGACCACCACCACGTCGGCGGTGGGCACCGCCTCCATCATCCGGCGGTTGGCCATCTGCTGCTGCAGCTGGCGGATGCGGCCCTTCACCTCGGGGCTGCCCTCGCTTTCCTTCATTTCCCGGCGCAGCTCTTCACGGGTCATCTTCAGCTTGCGCATCCAGTTCCAGCGCTGGTACGGCGCATCGATGGCGGCCAGCACCAGCATCGCGCCGGCGGTGGCCAGCAGCAGGCGCAGGGTGAAGCCCAGGCCATCAGTGATGGCGGTCTCCAGCGGGTGGTGGATCAGCCCGCGCAGGGTGTCGAAGCCGCTCCACACCACCAGCCCGGCGGCGACGCCGACGAAGGCCACGCGCAGCAGCGATTTGGTGAACTCGGCGATGGCTTCCGGGCCATACAGGCGCTTGAGCCCGCTCATCGGGTTCAGGCGGTTGATGTCGGGCAGCAACGCCTTCTGCGACCAGCGCAGGCCGCCCATCACCAGCGGTGCGACGAAGCTGGCCAGCAGGCAGACCAGCACCAGCGGCGCGATCACCAGCATGAACTGCAGCAGCAGGTCGCCGAAATGGCCGAACAGTGCCTTCGGGTTCTGCCGCAGGCTCTGTTCCGGGCTGAGCGCGTGCTTCATCCAGGCCGTGGCGCCACGGCCGATCGAGCCGCTCATGGCCATCACCGCCAGCACGCCGGCGCCGAACACGGCGGCGGTGCCGAGTTCGCGCGAGCGCGGCAGGTTGCCCTGTTCACGGGCGTCGCGCAGGCGTTTTTCGGTTGGTTGTTCGGTCTTTTCGCCGGCGGATTCGTTTTCGGACATCACGGGCACTGCGGCAGGGGATGCCGGGGTGCGTGCAAGAAGTGTTCCGTGGCGGGATGGTCCGGCCCATCCGCGCATGGCGGGGAGCTACCGGGGGGCGCTATCGCTGGGCGGTGGGCTCTGCGCCAGCTCCACCCGCGGCCGCGGCAGGTCGTGCAGCTGCATGAAGCGGGCGGCGTCGACCGGGCGGCCGAGCAGGTAGCCCTGCAGGTAGTCGCAGCCCAGGCGCTCCAGGTAGGCCCGCTGGGCGGCGGTTTCCACGCCCTCGGCCACGATGTCCATGTCCAGCGCATGGCCCAGTGCCACGATCGCCGAGACGATCACCACGTCCTCGGCGCTGTGTTCCAGGTCGCGCACGAACGCGTGGTCGATCTTGATTTCGGTGGACGGCAGCCGTTTCAGGTAGAGCAGGCTGGAATAGCCGGTTCCGAAATCATCGATGGAGATGCCCACGCCCAGCGCAGACAGTGCCTGCAGCAGGCGAAGGCTGGTGTCGGTGTCGCGCATCACCGTGCTTTCGGTGATCTCCAGTACCAGCTGCCGGGGTGCGATGCCATGGCGTTCGATCACCGCGCGCACGTCCTGCAGCAGGTGTGGCGAACTGAACTGCACCGGCGAGAGGTTCACCGACATCGACCAGCCTTCGTGGCCGGCATCGTGCCAGCGCCGCAGCTGCTGGCAGGCCTGGTCCAGCGCCCAGCGGCCGATGTCGTTGATTGCGCCGCTGCGCTCGGCCAGGCGGATGAAGCGGTCGGGCGGGATCAAGCCGTGTTCCGGATGGCGCCAGCGGATCAACGCCTCGGCGCCGGCCACTTTCTGCGTGGCCACGCGGATCTTCGGCTGATAGTGCAGGAACAGCTGCTCGCTGCCGATGGCGCAGCGCAGGTCGGCCAGCAGCCGGAACTGCTGCTCGGCGCTGTCGTTCATCCAGTCGGCGAACAGCACGAAGGCGTTGCGTCCGGATTCCTTGGCCTGGTACATCGCCGCGTCGGCGAAGGCCATCAGCTGGCGTTCGCTGGCGGCGTGGTCCGGGCAGATCGCCACGCCGATGCTGGCGGTCACCTGCAGCTCGTTGTCCGGCAGCAGCGGGCCGCTGCCCACCGCCTGCAGGATGCGCCGGGCCAGGGTCGGCAGGTCCTCGTCGTGCTCGATGCGCACCACCAGTACGAACTCGTCACCGCCCAGCCGGGCCAGCAGGTCGTGCGGGCGCAGCAGCTGGCGGGTGCGTTCGGCCACCGCCACCAGCAGGGCGTCACCGGCCTGGTGGCCATAGGCATCGTTGACCTGCTTGAAGCCGTCCAGGTCCATGAACATCACCGCGAAGCGGTTGCCGCCCTGTTCGGCCTCGGCCAAGGCCTGCACGATGCGCCGCTGCAGCAGCAGGCGGTTGGGCAGGCGCGTGAGCGGATCGTGCAACGCGGCCTGGGTCAGTTCCTGCTGGGCATCGGTCAACGAGGTGCTCAGCATCGAGTTGCGCAGCCGCAGCAGCTGCGCCTCCACCCGCTGGTCCAGCCACGAGACCACCAGCACCACGGCCAGGATCGCCACGGTCAGCACCACCACCAGCATGGCCAGCCACTCGTTCTGCAGGCCATCGCCGACCGCCGCCCCGCAGATGCTGCCCTCCGGGAAGCGCGCGGCGGCCATGCCGGTGTAGTGCATGCCGACGATGGCCAGTCCGAGCAGGCCCGCCGCTGCCAGGCGATCACCGATGCGGGTGCGCTGGGCGCGCAGGCGGAAGGCCACGTACAGCGCGGTCCACGAGGCGGCCACGGCAACCATCAGCGAGAACAGCAGCCAGCCCGGGTCATAGTCGATGCCCGGCTGCATGCGCATGGCGGCCATGCCGACGTAGTGCATGCCAGCGATGCCGGTGCCCATCAGGAGCGCGCCGCCGGCCAGCCGCGAATGGGGCAGGGTGCGCAGCGAGACCAGCCACAGTGCGAACACCGACGAGGCGATGGCAAGGGCAAGCGAGAGCAGGGTGATCGGCAGGTCGTAGCCAAGCGGAATGGGCAGGTCGAAGGCCAGCATGCCGATGAAGTGCATCGACCAGATGCCCAGGCCCATGGCGAATCCGCCCCCCAGGCGCCACCACCAGGCCGCGCCCCTGCCCGGGGCGGTCACCGTGCGCCCGGCCATCGCCAGCGCGGTGTACGAAGCCATCACGGCGACCAGCAGCGAGATCGCCACCAGCCATGGGTTGTACGTGCCTACCAGCATTCGTCAGTCTCCCGGACCTGCCTGTCGACGGAAACCACGGTGGGGCATGCATGAGGCAGGCCGACGCAGGGCGCCGGCCACGTGCGGCATCCCCCCGGTTGCCGCGCATTCACTCTAACGCGCTGACCGGGGGGGACTTCAAGCGGCAATTCGTGATGATCGGCTCAGTGTGTGACCGCGTCCGCAGCCTGGAAGGCGGCGTCGAACAGGCGCTGTACCGGCGGCCCCATTTCCCCGGCCAGCAGGGCCAGCAGGAACAGGCCCAGCAGCAGCGAGACCGGCAGGCCCAGCTGGATCGGATTCAGCGCAGGCGCGGCGCGCGCCAGCACGCCGAAGGCCAGGTTCACGGCCAGCATCGCCACAGTCAGCGGAATGGCCAGTGTCAGTGCACCGCGCAGCACGGTCAGCAGGAAGGTCGGGGCGATGCTGAAGAAGGCATGCGGGTCGGGCAGTGGCGCACCGATGGGCAGCGCGCGGTAGCTGTCCACCAGCAGCGAGATCAACGCGAGGTGGCCGTTGGCGGTGAAGAACAGCAGGCCGAACAGCAGATAGAACCACTGGCCGATCACGCCCGAAGTGCCACCGCGCAGCGGATCGCTCATCTGCGCGAAGGCCAGGCCGGTGCCCTGGGCGATCAGTTCGCCGGCCATCGCACCGGCTTCGAACACCAGCCGCAGCAGAAAGCCGATGGAAACGCCGATGGCCAGTTCGCGGGCGATGCTCAGCACGGTGGCGGCATCGAAGCCGGTCCAGTCCGGTACCGGTGGCAGCAGCGGCGCCAGCGCGATGGCCAGCGTGCCGGCCAGTACAACGCGGACCCGCGAGGGTACCGCGCGGGTACCGACCATGGGCATGGCCATGGCCATCGCGCCGATGCGCAGCATGGTCCACAGCACGGTACCGATCATGCCGAAGGCCTGCAGGCCGTCGGCAGCCATCTGGGTGGCGGCGTCCATCGAGGCGCGTATCCCTAGCCGATCAGGTGCGGAATGCGCTGGAACAGCAGCGTGGTGAATTCAACCAGGTGGCCGATCAGCAGGCTGCCCAGCGCGAACAGCACCGCGGTCAGCGCCGCCGCCTTGGCGACGAAGGCGATGGTCGGTTCATTGAGCTGGGTGGCGGCCTGCACGACACCGACCACCACGCCCACCACCAGTACGGTGAGCAGCAACGGGCCGGCCACCCACAACACGGCGATCAGGCCGCCACGCAGTTCGGTCAAGGCAAGTTCGGGAGACATCGTTTTTCCATCGATAGCGCCAGGCCATGCCCGGCGATGCTTTTGTAGAGCCGAGCCATGCCCGGCTGCCTCCCGGTCACGCCGGATTGAAGCTCGCTGCCAACGTGCCGACAGTCAGCACCCAGCCATCCACCAGCACGAACAGCAGGATCTTGAACGGTGCCGACACCAGCATCGGCGACAGCATCATCATGCCCATCGACATCAGCACGCTGGCCACCACCAGGTCGATGATCACGAACGGGATGAAGATCAGAAAGCCGATCTCGAAAGCGGTCTTCAGTTCGCTGGTGACGAACGAGGCGACCAGCACCGGGAACGGGATCGCATCGGGGCTGGCGTAGGTGCCGTGCCCGGCGATGCCGGCGAAGGTCATCAGGTCGGTTTCGCGGATCTGCGCCAGCATGAATCCGCGCAGCGGCTGCGTGGTCAATGTCCAGGCGGTCTGGAAGTCGATGTCACCGTTGAGATAGGGCGCCATGCCCGCGCTCCACGCCTTGTCCCAGGTCGGCATCATCACCATCGCGGTGAGGAACAGGGCCAGGCCCAGCAGTACCTGGTTGGACGGCGTCTGCCCGGTACCCAGCGCCTGGCGCAGCAGGCCCAGCACGATGATGATGCGGGTGAACGAGGTCAGCACCAGCAGCATCGACGGGATCAGGGTGATCGCCGTCATCAGCAGCAGGGTCTGCAGCGGCAGGCTGACCGGCGCACCCCCGATCTTGCCGACGTTGATGTCCGGCAGCGGGGTGGTCGGTGCGCCGGGCGCGGCGAACGCCAGTGCCGGCAACAGGCACAGGGCGAGCATCAGCAGCCACGGCATCAGGGTGGCAAGACGGGTACGGGTGACACGCATGTCAGGGATCCTTGCGCAGCCGCTGCTGCAGCAGCTGGGCGAAATTCGGCAGGTTCTTGAAGTCCGGCACGCGCACCGGTGCCGGCGGCGGCAGCGGTTCGGGCAGGGTATGCAGGGTGTTGATGCCACCAGCGGTGACGCCCAGCAGCAGTTGCTGGCCGTTGACCTCCACCACCACCACGCGCTCCTTGGCGCCGACGCTGAGGCTGGCCACCAGCTTCATGCCTTCGGCCGGGCGGAAGCCGCTGCCGGGCATGCGCTTGAGCAACCAGCCCAGGCCGATCACCAGCGCCAGCACCGCCAACAACGCCAGCACCGCACCGAACAGGCTGGGTGCAGCGGCCGCGTGCTGGCCGACCTGTGGGCCGATCGGCGCGGCGGCCTTGCCGACCGCCAGCAGGGTGGAGGCCAGCAGGTTCAACGCAGTCTCCGGATCCGCTCGCTCGGGCTGACCACGTCGGTCAGGCGCACGCCGAAGCGGTCATTGATCACCACCACTTCGCCGTGGGCGATCAGGGTGCCGTTGACGAACACGTCCAGCGATTCGCCGGCTCCGCGCTCTAGTTCCACCACCGAACCCTGGTTGAGCTGCAGCAGGTTGCGGATCGGCAGGCGGGCACGACCGACTTCCAGCGACAGGGTCACCGGCACGTCGAGGATCACGTCCAGGTTCAGGTCCGGGCCGTTCGCCTCATCGGCCTGCAGGCTGCTGAACTGGGCCGGGGTCGGTTCGAGGGCGTCGATATCGTTCATTGCGGGTCTTCCTGGATGACGGGTACGCGCGGGCGGGTGCCCGGCGGATGGGTAGCGGTGATCTTCACGGCGTTCATGCCGTTGGCGATGCCGAACTCGCCGGTGAATACCGGGATGTTCTCCACGCACAGCGGCACCTGCGGGCTCAGGTCGATCGGCAGGATGTCGCCGACCTTCAGCTGGGTCAGGTCGCGCAGGGTCATGCGCTTGCTGGCCAGTACGCTGGACAGGGTGACTTCGGCGATGTTGAGCTGTTCACGCAGGGTCTTGCCCCAGCTCTCGTCGCGGTCGTTGCGGTCGCTCTGGATGCCGGCGTCGAGCAGTTCGCGGATCGGTTCCAGCATCGAGTACGGCAGGGTGACGTGGATGTCGCCGCCACCGCCGTCGAGCTCGACGTGCAGGCGGCACACCACCACGTACTCGCGCGGCGTCACGATGTTGGCGAAATGCGGGTTGATCTCCGAATTGATGTACTCGAAGTCGACGTCCATCACCGGTGCCCACGCTTCGCGCAGGTCGGCGAAGGTCTGCTTCAGCAGCAGGTGGATCACCCGCATTTCGGTGGCCGTGAACTCGCGGCCTTCGATGCGGGTGGGGTAGCGCCCGTCGCCGCCGAAGAAGTTGTCGACGATGGCGAACACCAGGGTCGGCTCGAACACGATCAGGCCGGTGCCGCGCAGTGGCTTGAAGCGGATCAGGTTCAGGTTGGTCGGTACATACAGCGAGTGCATGTAATCGTTGAACTTGATCAGTTCGATGCCGCGCACCGACAGCTCGGCCGAGCGGCGGATCAGATTGAACAGGCCGATCCGCCACAGGCGTGCGAAGCGCTCGTGGACCATTTCCAGGGTCGGCATGCGACCACGGATGATGCGGTCCTGGCTGGCGAAGTCGTACGAACGCGCTTCGCCTGACGGGGGTTCCGCATCGGTCTCGACCGCGCCACTGTCCACGCCGTGGAGCAGGGCATCGATCTCGTCCTGGGACAGCAGATCATTCATCGGTGGGCCCTTACTGGGTCACGAAGCTGGTGAACAGCAGATCGTCGGCGCCGTTGCTGCCGGTCTCGGCCTTGAGCACCTTCTGCACCTCGGCCAGTGAGGCCGCCTGCAGCTTCTGCTTGCCGGCGACATCGGCGATCTGGTCCGGGCTGACCTGCGAGAACAGCATCAGCAGGCGCGCACGGATGGCCGGGGCATGGGTCTTGATCGCCTCCAGCGCGGCCGGGTCGCGGGTCATCAGCTGCACTTCCAGCTGCAGGTAGCGCGGGCCGTCGACCGGGCCGTTGAGGTTGACCACGAACGCCGGGTCCAGCGCGAAGTACTGTGCCGGGGCCGGGGTGGCGCTCTTCTTTGGGGCCTGCGCGGTCTTCTCTTCGTGCTTGGACTGGGTGAAGAACCACACGCCGCCACCAGCGGCAGCGGCGGCCAGTACGGCCACCAGTGCGGTGATCAGGATCGGACTACGCGGCTTGGCGGCCTTGTCCTTCTCGGCGGTCTTCTTGGTTTTGTCAGCGGCTGCGGCCACGGGGTGAAGCTCCTGAGGGTTGCTTCACCGGGATATGCAAGGGGTGTGCCGAAGGCGGGGCAGTGGGGTGCGACGGAATTCCGTCGGGGTGCCGGTGGGGCCGTGCGGAGCAGGCTCCGCACCCACCAGCGCGATACTGGCAGGTGCGACTCTACTGCCCCGGTTCCCTGGCGGGTGCCAACCGCCCCGCTCTGGTGGGTGCCAACCTTGGTTGGCACGCCTGTCAGGCGTAGGCGTCCAGCAACCCGCGCTGGCGGATCAACTGTGCGGACGACACGCTGGCGTCGCCCGGCGTCGGTTCTCCGTCGCCGGCCATGCCGCCGCCACCGGGCTGACCCGATGCAGTGCCGCCACCACCGGGCGCCTGGTGGCCGACATCGGCGTGGGCCAGCTGGAAGCCCTGTTCGCCCAGCAGCTCGCGCAGGCGCGGCAGGCTGCTCTCCAGTGCCTGGCGCACGTCCACGTGCGGGCTGCTGAAGCTGGCATGCACCTTGTCGCCGTTCAACTGCAGGCGCACATCGACCGGTCCCATGTCGTCGGGGCTCAGGCGGATGTGGGCGTGGCCGATCTTCTGGTCGGCCAGCCAGCCCAGGCGCGCGCCGATGGCCTGATCGAAGCCGTCATCACCCAGCACGGGCTTCGGCGTGGGTTCGCCATCGAAGATCGCATTGCCGGTGGCGAGCGCGGCCTTCAGGTCCTGCACGGCGGCGGTGGCCAGTCCATGCAGCAGCGGTGCGCTGGCGCGGTCGCCAAGGGGCGCCACGTTGCTGCTTTCGCCACGCTCGCTGCGCTTGCCGGGCAGGATGATCTCCGGCAGTGGCAGCGCGGTGGCGTCGTCAGCGTTGCTCGCCGCCGGCCTGTTGTCGGTCGCCGCTGGGGCTGCGGCCGCCGCCGCTGCCGGGTTGGCTGCAGGCAGTGCCGGGTTCGCGGCCGGGGTAGCGGGCAACGCCGGGCCGTTGCTGGCAGGCAGGGGCGCAGCTGCGCTGGGCAGCGCGGCGGCCGGATCGGCAGGCGCCGGCATCGCCAGCACCAGGCCGGCCAGGCCGAGCGGTGGCCACGGCGCATCGTCGGTCGCGGCGGGCTTGTCCTTGTCGGTACCGGGACCCGCAGGGGCCGCGGCAGCGGGCGGTTGCGGCGGCGTTTCTACGGTTGTCGCTTCGGCGTCCGCGTTGCGTTCACCCGGTGCCTGGCCCTTGCTGTCGGCGGTCGACGGCTGGCCCGGCGTGGATGGCGTCGTCGCCGGCGTGGTGGCGCTGCCGGCAGGGGCGGGTGCCGACGCGGCGCCGCTCTGCAGCAGCTGGCTGAAGTCCTTTCCGCCTTCGCTGCGCGAGGCGCGCGCGGCACTGTTGCTGGTGGTGGGCGTGGCCGGGTTGGCACTGCTGGCGAGCGGAGCGGGCATCACGAGCGGCCTCCCTGCTCGGCGCCGTCCTGGTCTTCGGCCTGCACCAGGCGTGCACGCCGCGCACCAATGTCGTCCATCTCGCGCTGGTCGCGGCGGTCGGTCACCACCTTTTCCTGCGCGCGGTAGCTGGCGGCCAGCTGCTCCAGCACCGCCTTGTCACGGCTGGCCAGGATCAGGCGGGCGCGCTCGGCCTCTACTTTTTCGCGGTTGCCGTCGACCGTGGCCTGCTGCTGTTCGACCGCGCTGTCCAGGCGATCAAGGAAGGCGCGACGGTTCAGCAGCTGCGCCGGGCTGGTCGCGGCCATCTGCGCGTTCGCATACTCCTCGGCATAGCGGCGCAGTTCGTCCAGTCGCGATAGATGGGTGTCGAGCACGCGCTGGCGTTCGGCCAGGTCGCGGGCGACCGCGTCCTCGTGTTCCTGGGCCCGCTTGAGCAGGGGATCGATGCGCTTGGACTGGTTCATGGCTTAACTCTCTTGTTCCACCAGGCGCTGCAGCGCCGCCTGGCTGTGCGGGAGATCTGCGGCCTTGGCAACGTCCTGGCCGAGGAACTCCATGATTTCCGGCCAGCGTTCCAGGGCTTCGTCGGTGGCCGCGTCGTTACCACGCTGGTAGGCACCGATCGCGATCAGGTCACGGTTGGCCGAGTACGCCGAGACCAGTCGCTTCAACTTGCGGATGCGCAGGCGCCACGGTTCGTCGGCGATTTCCGTGACCACGCGGCTGACCGAGGATTCGACGTCGATGGCCGGGTACAGGCCGCTGTCGGCCACCCGGCGCGAGAGCAGGATGTGGCCATCGAGGATCGCGCGCGCGGCGTCGGCGATCGGATCCTGCGGATCATCGCCTTCGGTCAGCACCGTATAGAAGGCGGTGATCGAGCCACGGCCCTTGGCGCCGTTGCCGGCACGCTCGACCAGCGCCGGCAGCTTGGCGAACACCGACGGCGGGTAGCCGCGGGTGGTCGGCGGTTCGCCCACCGACAGGCCGATCTCGCGCTGCGCCTGGGCGAAGCGGGTCAGCGAGTCCATCAGCAGCAGTACGTTCAGGCCCTGGTCGCGGAACCACTCGGCGATGGCGGTGGCACGATAGGCGCCGTGCAGGCGCGCCAGCGGCGGCCGGTCGGCGGGGCTGGCGACCACCACGGCGCGGCGCAGGCCTTCCTCGCCCAGCGTGGTCTCGACGAAATCGCGGACTTCGCGGCCGCGTTCACCGATCAGGCCGACCACGATCACGTCGGCGGCGGTGTAGCGGGTCATCATGCCCAGCAGCGTCGACTTGCCGACGCCGGAACCGGCGAACAGGCCAACACGCTGGCCGCGTCCGATCGGCAGCAGCGCGTTGATCGCGCGCACGCCCACGTCCAGCGGCTGGGTGATCGGTTCGCGCGCCAGCGGGTTGATCGAGACGCCGGCCATGCCGACATGCCCTTCGGCGCGGATCGGGCCCTTGCCATCCAGCGGCACGCCGTCGCTGTCGATGACGCGGCCGAGCAGGCCTTCGCCGACTTCCACGCCACCGCGTCGCGCCGACGGTACCACCCGCGCGTTGGGCAGCAGCCCGTGCAGCTCGGCGCTGGGCATCAGATAGGTGCGCTCGCCGGCGAAACCGACCACTTCGGCATCGACCCAGCCACCATCGACCACTTCCACCTTGCAGCTGGCGCCCAGCGGCGCTTCGCAGCCGACCGCTTCCAGGGTGAGGCCGACCGCGCGGCGCAGTACGCCCTCGCGGATCAGGCCGCGACCATGCGCGGTATCCACGCGCAGGCCATCCAGGCGGGTGGCCAGGCGCAGGTTGCGGGCCACGGCCCAGTCGGCCGCTGGCGCCGGTTGCGGCGCGGCTTGCGATTCCGGGCTCATGCGCCTGCTCCGGTCTGGCGGATCACCGCGTCCAGCGCGCCGCGCAGGCGGGCTTCCAGGGTGCCGTCGATGCGCACCGCTTCAGCGTGCACGCGCAGGTCGCCACGGCTGAGGCTGGTATCGGGTACCAGACGCTGCGCCGGCGACAGGTTCAGCAGCGGGGCGAGGGCGGCGATGTCATCCGGGTGCAGCCGCACTTCCACCTCGCGGGTGCTGCCGCCGACCGCGTCGATCGCTTCACCGACCAGCTGTGCCAGCAGTGCCGGCTCGGCTTCGTAGGCGCGGCCGACCAGCGCGCCGGCGATGCGCACGGCCAGTTCGCCGAGTGCGCCGACCACTTCGTTCTCCAGCCGCACCAGCGGCCGGCTGAAGTTGTCCAGGATGCCTTCGATCTGCGCGGCGAGGCGACGCACCTCGGCCTGGCCCTGGCCGTAGCCGTCGGCATGGCCCTGGTCGAACCCTTCCTTCTCGGCGCTGTCCTGGATGGCCTGGATTTCTTCCAGGGTGGGCAGCTGCAGCGGCGGCTCCGGTTCGTGTTCCGGGTCCGGCTCGGTGAGTTCGAACGCATCCTCCTGATCCAGCGCCGGTTCGGGCTGGGCCAGCAGGTCCGGGGCAAGCCAGCGCACGACGTTGCTCACAGCATGGCCTCCGCGCTGCCACCGATGGTGACGGTGCCTTCATCGGCCATGCGCTTGACGATGGCCAGGATCTCGCGCTGCGCGCCTTCCACGTCGGACAGGCGCACAGGGCCGCGGGCTTCCATGTCTTCCAGCAGGATTTCGGCCGCGCGCTGCGACATGTTGCGGGTGATCTTGTCGCGCACCTTGATGTCGGCACCGCGCAGGGCCAGGCCCAGGCGTTCGCCGCTCACCTCGCGCAGCACCAGCTGCATCTCGCGGTCGTCCAGGTCGACCAGATCGTCGAACACGAACATCAGGTCCTGGATGCGGTTGCTCAACGGCGCGTCGATACGGGCGATCTCGCCCAGGATCGCCTGGTCCTGGCCGCTGTCCATGAAGTTCAGGATATTGGCCGCGCACTGCACGCCGCCGATGTTGGACGACTTCAGGTTCTGGTTGCCGGCGAACTGGCGCTCCATGATCTCGTTGAGTTCATTGAGCGCGTTCGGCGGAATGCCGTCGAGGGTGGCGATGCGCAGCAGCACGTCCACGCGGGTACGGTCGGGCAGCAGCTTCAGCGCGTCGGCGGCCTGGTCGGTTTCCAGATGCGCCATCACGATGGCGATGATCTGCGGGTGCTCGTTGCGCACCAGGTCGGCCACCGCACGCGGGTCCATCCACTTCAGTGCGTCCAGGCCGGTGGTGTTGCGGCCGAGCAGGATGCGGTCGATCAGGTTGCCGGCCTTCTCGCTGCCCAGCGCCTGCACCAGCATGTTGCGGATGTAGTCGTCCGAGCCCACGCCCAGCGAGGTCTTCGAGCCCAGCTCCTGGCCGAACTGGTCCATCACCCGTTCCACCTGCTCGCGGGTGATGTCGGTCATGGTGGCCATGGCGATGCCGATCTTCTGCACCTCCTTGGGTTCCATGTGGCGCAGCACTTCGGCCGCGTCCAGCTCACCCAGCGAAAGCAGCAGTACGGCGGCGCGCTGCACGCCAGTCAATGCGGCCTCAGTCATTGGCCACCCAACCCTTGACCACCTGGGCCACGCGCTTGGAGTCGGTCTTCACGGCTTCACGCGCCATCCGCAGTCGTTCCTCATACGAATCCACCGGCAGGGCCAGCGTATCCGGCCCGCCCAGGCTGGCCCGGTCGGCGCCCAGCGCCGGCAGCGGGATGCCATCGTCATCGACCAGCTGCACGTCCGCGGTGTGCGGTTCCAGTGCCTGTTCGTCGTTCTTCTTCCCCTGGCCGGTGATCGCGCGCAGCGCCGGGCGCAGCACGCCGAACAGCAGCGCCAGCACCACCACCGCGCCCAGCAGCATGCGGCCGGCATCGTGCACCCACGGCAGTTCCCACCAGGCCGGCCCTTCGACCGGCGTGGTGTCACGCACGAACGGGGCATTCATCACCGACACGGTGTCGCCACGCTCGGCGTTGAATCCGACGGCCTGCTTGACCAGCGCTTCGACGCGGGTCAGTTCGGCAGCCGACAGCGGCTGCGGGCTGACCTTGCCGTTGGCACCGGCGCGCGGCACGTTGTCCACCAGCACCGCCACCGAGACGCGCTTGATGCGGCCGGCCGGCTGGCGGGTGTGCTGCAGGGTGCGGTCCAGCTCGTAGTTGCGGGTCGCGTTCTTGCTGCTTTCGGTCGGGGCCTGCGCGGTGGCCGGCGCGGCCTGCTGGCCCGGCGGGCTGTTGCTGGTCGCGCCCGGCACACCCTGCGGACCCGGCGTGCTGGTGGTGTTCTCGCTCATCTGCTCGCTGCGCAGCTTCTGCGGCTCACCGTTGTAGAGTTCGCGGGCTTCCTCGGTCACCGAGAAATCCATGTCCACACTGACTTCCGGATTGACGCGGCCCGGGCCTGTCATCGGTTCCAGCAGTTCGCGGATGCGCTGGTTGAACGAGGTTTCCTGGCGTCGCACCTGCTCGAACTGGGCGGCGTTGACCGCCGCCTCGCTGTTCGGATCGGTGATGCTGAGCATGCGCCCGCTCTGGTCGACCACGGTCACCCGTTCCGGGGCAAGGTCCGGAATGCTGGCCGCGACCATGTGCACGATGGCGTCCACCTGGCTGCGTTCCAGCTGCTGGCCGCCACGCAGTTCCAGGGTGACCGAGGCGCTGGCCACGTCACGCTGGCGGGTGAAGGCGCTGGGCTTGGGAATGGCCAGGTGCACGCGCGAATCACGCACCGGGCGCAGCGTGTTGATGGTGCGCGACAGCTCGGTTTCCAGCGCATGCTGGTAGCGCGCGCTTTCCACGAACTGGCTGACGCCGAAGCCCGGGTCGCGTTCCATCAGCTCGAAGCCGAGCTTGCCGCTGTCGGTCAGGCCCGAGCCAGCCAGCTTCAGGCGGGCGTCGTGCAGGTTCTTTTCCGGCACGGTGATGCCACCGGTGGCCGGGTCGAGCGCGAACGGAATCTGCGCGGCGCGCAGCAGGTCGGTCGCTTCAGCGGTCGCCTTCTGGTCCAGGCCGGTGTACAGCGGGACCATGCCCGGCTTCTGCGACCAGAAGAACACGGACAGGCCTGCCGCCACCGCCACTGCGATCATCGCCATCAGGCCCAGCCGACGGGTGATCTGCAGACTCTGCAGGCGGTCGAACCATTGCCCGGCCTTCTCGGCGTTCAGGCTGTCCTTGGAGAGCGTCAGTGCCATGCGTCAACGTTCCTTACAGCGGCATGTTCATCACGTCCTGGTAAGCCTGGACGAGACGGTTGCGGACTTCCACGGTGGCGCGGAAGGCGATCTGGGACTGCTGCGAGGCGACCATCACCTTGGCCAGGTCGGCGCTGGGGTCGCCCATTTCGAAGGCCTTGGCGAGGGCGCCGGACTTCTGTTGCGCATCGTTGACGCCGGCAATCGCACCACGCAGGGTTTCGGTGAAGCTGGCCGGCTGCACCTGCGGCGCATCCAGCACCGTGCCCGGCAGGGCATTGCTGCGCGGCGTTTCGCCCAGCGGGTTGAGCGCCGGCTGTCCCATCTGGGTCTGATAGGAGCGGATCTGCGAAAGGATCGAGGTGACGGAGTGGGACATCTGCAACGGTTCCAGAAACAGGGATGGGGTTGTCTGCTGGAACCAGTGCAAGTGCCGTGCCGAAACCGGTTTTCGATTCAGTGAAGTGAGGAGGTTGGAAGCGTACTGGCAGGGCTGCGCCCTGCACGCGCAGAGGCAACGGCACCGTCAAAGGCGGGCTGTCCGTGGGGTGGCGGAGTGGGGCCGGTTGCGGGGGACGCCGTAAATCCGTCCCTGGAGGCTCGGTCGCGCCATCCCGCAACCGGACCCACCCCGTCTTCGACAGTTGGCCGCGATCTGTTGGAACCTGTTGCTGATGGTGGGTGCCGACCGTTGGTCGGCACGGGCGCTTACCGCATTGGCGGCGCCATTTATCCGGCGTCGGTTTTCCGGCCTACGGCTGCAGGGTCCAGCGGCCGGAATTCTGGCGCTGGCGCGGCGCGATGGGGCCGTCGTGCTGGGTGTAGATGAAGCGGCCCTGGTGGTCGGTCTGGCAGGTCAGCAGCAGGCTGTAATGGGCGGGGCCGGCCGGGTGGGCTTCGGTCATCCGGATTTCGGCGATATGCGGGGCCAGGCGCTGGTAGCGGTAGCTGCCGCCGATGCGCAGCTCGGTGCCGAGGATGTCCAGCACGTACTGGTTGCCGGCAAAGCTGACCTGCACCATGCGCCCGGCATTCGGGTTGTCGGGTGCGTACAGCGGATCGCTGAGGTTGGTGAACTGGCGTTGGTCCAGCGTGGCGGGCAGGGTGCAGTTGGCAGCGATGGCAATGCCGGGGCTGAGCAGGACGGCAAGCAGGGGGATGCGGTGCATGGTAGGGCCTCCTTGGGGTGTCCTTGCCATGCTCCGCAGTGCGGCGGCGTTGTCTTTGGGAAAACGTGCAAATGAAACGGGGTCAGATCCCTTTCCTGCGGAAAGGGATCTGACCCCAGGCACTGGAAACACCAACGCCCGGGCAAGCCCAGGCGTTCGTGCCCCCTTCATGCTGGTAACGCGGTTCAGCCGGCCAGTTCGGCCTGCTCGCGTTCGATGCCGTACTTGCGCAGCTTTTCCACCAGGGTGGTGCGGCGCAGGCCGAGCAGTTGCGCGGCGTGGGCGACCACGCCCTGGGTGCGCTCCAGAGCTTCGTTGATCAGGCCCAGTTCGATGTTGGCCATGTGGTTGCGCAGGTCCAGGCCGTCATCGGGCAGTGCCGCCGGGACGGCAGCGCGACTGACCGCGATGCCGTGCTCCAGTGCCGGCTGGCTGCCGCTGCCCGGGGTGTGGAACGAGAAGCTGCGCAGGTCCAGGCGTTCTTCGCTGGCAACCGGCGCTGCCGGTGCCGGTGCGGCCACCGCTGCCAGTGCCGCATCGCCGCGGTAGCGGGCCGGCAGGTCCTGCACGCGCACCGAGCCACCCGGATGCAGCACCGCCAGGCGCTCGACCAGGTTGGTCAGCTCGCGCACGTTGCCCGGCCATTCGTAACCGGCCAGGGCCTGCAGGGCTTCCGGGGTGAAGCGCACTTCGCCACGGCCGGTGCGGGCCAGCTGCGCGGCGATGGTTTCCACCAGCGCCGGCAGGTCCTCGCGGCGCTCGCGCAGGGCGGGCACGTCGATCGGGAACACATTGAGGCGATAGAACAGGTCCTCGCGGAACTTGCCTTCGGCGATGCGGGTTTCCAGGTCGCGATGGGTCGCGGCCACGACGCGCACGTTGCAGCGGATGGTCTGGTTGCCACCGACGCGCTCGAAGCTGCGTTCCTGCAGAACGCGCAGCAGCTTCACCTGCATCGGCAGGCTCATGTCGCCGATTTCGTCGAGCAGCAGGGTGCCGCCCTCGGCCATTTCGAAACGGCCCTTGCGGGCGGTCAGCGCACCGGTGAAGGCGCCCTTTTCGTGTCCGAACAACTCGCTTTCCAGCAGGTCGGCCGGAATGGCGCCGCAGTTGATCGCCACGAACGGGCCATCGCGGCGCGGCGAGCGCTGGTGGATCGCGCGCGACACCACTTCCTTGCCGGTACCGGATTCGCCCAGCACCAGTACGGTGGTATCGAACGCGGCCACCTGTTCGATCATGGTGCGCAACGCAGTCACCGCCGGGCCGTTGCCGGTCGGGCCTTGATCCTGCGCGGCGCCGGCCTGGTGCTCGGCATCCAGGCGCTTGAGGCTGGCGCGGCGCAGCAGGGCTTCCATCTGCGCATGGCGCAGCGGCGTTTCCAGCGGCCAGATGTTGGCTTCGTGCAGGCCGTGCTGCTGGGCAAACGCAGTGGCATCACCATCGGCCAGCAGCACCGGCGGCGGCAGGCTGCTGCCGCCCAGCCAGTGGTACAGCGCGGTGCTGGCGGCGCTGTCGTCCAGGCTGCCGACGATCACGGCCATCCAGTCGTTCTGGCGCTGGCGGCCCAGGTCGAAGTCGGCCGCGTCGGAAACCCAGCGCGGGTTGAAGTCCATGAATTCCAGCAGGGCAACGGTGCGCTCTGCGCGCACGGCGTCGTTGTCCAGCACCAGGATGCGCGATTCGCTCACGATCGATCCTCCCTGAGGCCTTCCAGGATCGGCATGACTTCCTGGATGTAGGACAGCTTGCTGACAAAATTGTCGGCGCCGGCACGCAGCGCGTGTTCGCGGTGTTCGGCGTCGTCGAAGTGGCTGGCGATCACGATGTACGGTGCATCGTCCTGCGACTTGATCAGGCGGGTGGCCTGCAGGCCGCCCATTTCCGGCATCGCAAGGTCCATCAGCACCACCTGCGGGCGCAGTGTTTCCGAGCGTTCGATCGCTTCCAGGCCGTTGCCGGCACTGCCGACGATCTGCAGCCAGTCGATCTTGCGGAAATGGCGCATCGCCGCGTTGATGAAGCCCTCGTGGTCATCGACCAGCAGGACCGTGAGCTTGTTCATGTCCAACATCCTTTTCAGCCCACCCGGGCCAGCTGGGGTTGCCTGGCGCTGAGCCGGCGCCGTTCGCGGGCCGGGGCGATATCCAGTTGTTCTCGGTATTTTGCGACGGTTCGGCGGGCAATGTTCACCCCCTGGCGTGACAGCAGGCCGGCAATGGCCTCGTCGGCCAGCGGCCGGCCGGCCGGTTCGGCGTCGATCAGGCGGCGGACCATGGCCTTCACCGCCTGGCCGGAGACGCTGGCGCCTTCCAGGCGCACGGCGAAGAAGTGCTTCAGTTCGAAGGTGCCGCGCGGGGTCTGCAGGAACTTGCCGGTGGTGATGCGCGAGACGGTGGACTCGTGCATGCCGATTTCCTCGGCCACTTCCTTCAGGGTCAGCGGGGCCATGGCCTCTTCGCCACGGACAAGGAAGGCGGCCTGGCGCTCGACGATCACCCGCGCGGTGCGCAGCAGGGTGTCGTAGCGCATCGACAGGCCGCGGCTGAACCAGCGCGCCTCCTGCAGCATCTCGCGCAGCGCCGGCGCGGCTTCGCTGGTTTCGGCCAAAGCCTGTTCGTACTGGCTGTTGATCGACACGCGGCGGCTGGTGGCCGGGTTCAGGGCGACCTTCCACTGCCCATCGGCATGCCAGGCGACCACGTCCGGCACCACCACGGCGTTGCGTTCCGGCAGCAGGCTGTCGCCGGGGCGCGGCTGCAGCGAGAGGATCAGGCGCACCGCTTCGCGCACGTCGTCGATCTCGGCGTCGTGCTGGCGGGCGAGGGCGGGGTAGTCGTGGGCGGCCAGCGCGTCGAGCGCGCCATCGAGAATGCGTGCCGCCAGGTGGCGGGCGGGGACTACGCCGTGCAGGCTGCGCAGCTGTGCCTGCAGGCCTTCGCGCAGGTCCTGCGCGGCCATGCCCGCCGGTTCACCGTGCAGCAGCTGCTGGCGGATGGCTTCCACGCCGTCGGCGGCGATATCGAACTGGGCGCTGGCCAGAAGCTGCAGCTGGTCCAGTGGCGCCTGCAGGTAGCCGGCCTCGTCGCAGTGGTCC
Organism: Stenotrophomonas sp. SMYL41; assembly: GCF_036319965.1. NCBI lineage: Bacteria > Pseudomonadati > Pseudomonadota > Gammaproteobacteria > Lysobacterales > Lysobacteraceae > Stenotrophomonas > Stenotrophomonas sp. SMYL41. Next base: position 40,838 of record NZ_JAWIRX010000003.1, read on the forward strand.
AGCCAGAATGCTGCGACGGCCAGCTGGCGGTCGTCCATGTCCAGCGACAGGCGCTGCAGCACACGCAGCTGCGGGTCGGTCGATTCGCCGGCGGCGATGCGTGCCATGCGGTCGTCGTCGCCGTCCTGCCAGCTGGCACCGGCCACGTCCCACATCGACGACTCGGGCAGCTCGTCGAAGGCGGCAGTGTCGAGGGTGGTGGCACTCGCTTCGGTGGCCTCGGCCGCGGGCGCTTCGGCCTCTTCGATCTCCAGCAGCGGGTTGGAGTCCAGCAGGCGCTGGATTTCCTGCTCCAGGTGCAGGCCATCGAGCTGCAGCAGCCGGATCGACTGCAGCAACTGCGGGGTGAGGTGAAGTTGTTGGCCCAGCTGGGTCGAGAGTGCTGCCTTCATCGTGGTTCCCCGGCACCGCTCCCCGGCACCTTGTGGAACGCATCTTGCTTTTGATCCGGCGGGGGCGGAATCGGGGGGTTCCTGAGGGCTTTCGTGGATATCCCGACAGGATGTAAGGATTTCCCCTACATCGGCGCGGGATGTTGACGAAGATCACCGCCAAGTTGTTGATTCGTGGTGCCGGATCGGCCCTGTCCTGGGCGCGCCGTGTACGGATTCCTGTCAGGGCCTGTCAGGGTGACGGGAATTCGTCGCCGATGCAGGGTGTCGCGGGGGGGGGGGGGCGGGGCGGGGGCGGGGGGGGGGGGCCCCCCAGCGGGCGGGGCAGGGCGCGGGGGGGGGGGGGGCCTTCCCCGTTCCCGGTGAACTGGTATCGCACCCCGATACCGGCGCTTACTCGAGCTCGTGCTGGTGGCGCGCGGCCAGCAGCAACAGGTCATTGGCGCGTCGGCAGCCCAGCGACTCCATCATGCGTGCACGGTGGGTCTCCACCGTCTTGACGCTGATGCCGAGATCGGCGGCGATTTCCTTGTTGCTTTCACCCTTGCCGATGCGGCGCAGGATCTCGCGCTGGCGTGGCGACAGCGCGGCGATGCCGGTGGGTTTCTCGCGGCCCAGCATGGGTGCAAGCATCTTGGCCGAGATCTGCGGGCTCAGGAACACCTGGCCGGCATGCGCAGCGCGCAGCGCCAGTTCCAGCTCCTGCGGTGCCGCATCCTTGACCACGAATCCAACCGCGCCACGATCCAGCGCGTCGCGTACGTGCGCGGCATCGTCGTGCATGGTCATCATCACCACCCGGGTACCGGGCGCGCGCAGCCGGATGTCGCTGAGTGCTTCCAGGCCAGTGCGGCCGGGCAGCGAAAGATCCATCAATACCACGTCCGGTGCGTGCTGCAGGGCCAGCTGCAGTGCCTGTTCGGCGTTGCTGGCCTCGGCGACCAGCTGCACGTCGGCAAACCCCTGCAGCAGCCGCGCCAGGCCGGCGCGGACGAGGGTGTGATCGTCGACGATGAGAACTCGCACAGGCACGCAACGGATCCGTGTAGGGGAGTCCACCTTAACTTAGCTGAACGGGCGCGCCAAGGGTCGGCCGTGCAGTGCCGGGGTGGCGGGTTTCAACGTGCGCGGCGCGCCTCGGCCACCTGGCGGCGGTGCAGGCGGAACAGGTGCCGCTCCATCGCCATCTCCAGGCCATCGCCCAGGCGCTGGAAGCGCAGCCACAGGAAGTGGCCGCCGCTGCCGTCGGCCGCCTCGGCGATGACTTCCACCGGCAGGTCGATGTGGTCGGGCAGCCAGTCGCTGGGCTGCAGGCGCACCACGCCGGCCTGGCCGGGGGTGGCGCTACTGCGCGGGCCCAGCTGCAAGCGGATGCCACGGCGCGACCAGCGCACCGGGCGCAGGGTCAGCTCCTGGCCCTGCTGGCGAACCAGCCGGCCGAGCAGCACCATCGCCAGGTCCAGCTTGGCTTCCAGGCGCTGCAGCTGCAGGCTGGATTCGTTGCGTTCGTCGTGTTCGTCGACGCGGCTGTCCTCGACCAGCGCCAGGCTGCGCAGCAGGCCTTCGGCACTGCTGGTGCGGCCGGCCGCGCTGCCCGCCTGGAATTCGGCGGGCAGGGCCAGTTCGCAGCTGAGCGTCTCGTCGAACAGCTCGCTTTCGGCCGGGTGGTGCAGCGAGGTGGTCGGCAGCGAGGTCATGCCAGCGATTCTGCCTGCAGGTAGGCATGCGCCGCGCGAAGGGAGCGCTGGCCGTCGTTCATCAGTGCGGCCACGGCATCACGGCGCTGGCGCAGCAGGCCGAGCAGATTCTGCTGGCGCTCGAACAGGGCCGTCAGAGGAGCGTGGTCGGCGGCGGTCAGCGGCTGGCTGAGCAGGGCGTGCAGGGTGCTGTCGTGGCCGTCGAGCAGGCTGTCGGCCTGGTCGAGGGAGTCTTCGCCCAAAGCCTTCTCGAAGGCATCCAGCTGTGCATGCAGTTCGTGCAGGCTCATGGTGCCACCGCGGCCGGGCGGCGCTGTTCGTGCGGGATCGCATTCCAGGCGCTGTCGATCTCGCCCAGCAGCTGCAGTGATTCATCCAGCGCGGCACGGTCGTTGTGCAGGTTGGCCTCGGTCAGGCGCTGCAGCACGTAGTCATAGAGTGCCGACAGGTTGCCGGCGATCTCGCCGCCGGCCTCATGGTCCAGCGAGCCATTGAGGTGGCCGACGATCGCGCAGACTTCGCCGATGGCCTTGCCCTTGCCGGCCTGGTCGCCACGCTCGAGGCTGGCCAGGGCGCGCCGCACGCGCTCCAGCGCACCGGCCAGCAGCATCGCCACCAGCTTGTGCGGATCGGCATCGGCGACCGCACTGGTCACTCCTACCTGGCGGTACTGCTCGGCATATTGACGGCTGGAACCGTACATTCGTGATTCTCCTTGCGCGGGGTGCCGCCGGTGATCGTGGGGATCGGTGCCGACGGCGCGGCGATGATTGCTGTTGCGTCCGTTATCGGTGCGTTGCGCGGCAAACTTGAGTGCCGCGCACGCATCGTCAGCGGTTCAACTGTGCCAGCTGCTGCTGCAGCGCGGTATTGCTCTGCTGCAGCTTGCCCATCAGGCTGTCCAGCGCCAGGAACTGTTTCTTGTAGCGCTCTTCCACGCTCTTCATGCGCGTGTCGAGGTCCTTGCGGCGCTTGTCGATGTTGTCCAGCGTGGTGTTCAGGCCCTTGGTACGGGCGACGAACGCGCCCTCCTTGCCGACCGTGGTGCTGACGTAGCCGTCGACCATGGTGTAGAGCGTGCCCGCACCGCCGGTGTCGCCGGTAATCGCCGAGCGGATCTTTTCAGGCTGGCTGGCCAGTGCCGCGGCAAACTTGGTGGTGTCCAGCACCAGGGTGCCGTCGGCGTTGGGATAGCCGCGGGTCTGCAGGCCCAGCACCTTTGGGTCCAGGCCGTCGGCGGATAGTTCCTTCAACACGCCCGACATCACCGAGCGCAGCTGGCTGGAGGCGCCACGCATCTGCGCATCGCCGGTCAAGGTGGCCGCTTCCTTGGTCTTGGCGTCGTACTTGGTTTCGGTATTGATCGCCGCGATCGCCGCGTTGTAGGCGGTCACGAACTCCTGCATGACCTTGGTTGCGGCGGCCGTGTCGGTACTGATCACCACCGTGCTCTTGCCGGGAACCTTGAGGTTCAGGGTCAGGCCCGGCACGGCATCGGTCACCGTATTGCTGGCACTGACCACCTTCACGCCGTCGATGGTCAGTTCGGCGTCCGCTGCAGGCGTGTTCTCTTTCAGGCTGCCGACCAGCGCGCCCAGCTTGGGGTCACTGCCCGCATATTCCAGCTTGATTGCATTGGCGGCACCGGTCTTTTCCTGGGCGATCGACAGGTACTGGTTGTCGCCGGAGCTGATCAGCGTCGCCTGCACGCCTTCCTTGCGGCCCGCGGCATCGATCTTGTTGCGGATGGTGGTCAGCGTGTCGCCGTCCTCCACTGCCACGTTCATGGTCTTGGCCTTGTCGCCAACGCCAACGGTCAGCGTCAAGGTTCCGGCGCCGAAGGTGTCGGTCTTCGGGAACGAGGTGTCGGCAATCAGCTTGTGCGCGGTGGCGAGGGATTTCACTTCCACCTGGTGCGTGCCGTTGGAAGCCGCTGCCTTGGTCGTGCCGAGGTCGTACAGCGCTACCGACGCGGTCAGCACATCGTCGGCATTGTTGGGGCCGGACTTACCGGTGGCGGTGACGGTGCGGGTGTCGAAGGCCGTGGTGGCCTTGAGCGCGGTCAGCGCGGTCTTCAGCTTGTCGAACGCCGCAGTGACGGTGCCGATCGACGACAGCTGCATCTTGGCCTTGGACTGCTGCAGGTTCAGCGCATTGTCGGCGGGCTTGCGGTCAGCTGCGACCAGCTGGTTGACGATGCTGGAAATATCCAGGCCCGAGCCAATGCCACCGTATCCAAAGTCTGCCACGTCGTTTCTCCTGGTATCCGGGCCTGGCCGCCATGCGGTGGCCCGTCGTCAACGAAAATAGCGGCCTGCGCCGCTGGGTCTTGAGGACTTCGTTGATGCATGTGCCGTGCCAGAGGTCTGGCGCAGGTTCTGGCACGCAGGTTGCAGGAGGGTTGGGGCAGGGTGCGGGTGGGTTCACCGCGGGCTGCCGGGAGTCTGCAAAAAGCCCTCCCCCAATGCAGGGGAGGGATCAGGCTACTGACAATCGGGGGGAGACGAAGCCGCCCGGTACGTACAGTCAAAGGTACAGCGCTGAAAGAGAGGTCCGCAGGAGCGGGCGATGCCAAGCCGGTTCGGGAGTGATCCCGGGCCGGGCATGGCCCGCGCCTTCGTGCATCGTGGCTTCCGGGTTGCCGCTACCGCCGGTTTGACCCGACGGTAGCGGCGCTTCTTGCCGTGGATCAGCGCAGCAGGCTGAGCACGCCCTGCGGCACCTGGTTGGCCTGGGCCAGCATGGCCGTACCGGCCTGCTGCAGGATCTGGGTGCGGGTCAGTTCGGCGGTTTCCTTGGCGAAGTCGGTGTCCTTGATGCGGCTGCGCGAAGCCGACAGGTTTTCCGACGAGGTCTGCAGGTTGGCCACGACCGAGGTGAAGCGGTTCTGGACCGCACCGAGGTCGGCGCGGGTGCTGTTGATCGCACCCAGGGCCTTGTCGACGATTTCCATCGCCTGCTGGGCGCCCTTCACGGTGCTGACGTCCAGGTTGCTGGCGTACTTCGCAGCCGGCGCTGCAGCAGCGGTGGTGGCGGTGAAGGTCGGCGCGGTGGCGCCGGTCCAGGTGCCCGGAGTCGCGGTGATGGCCTTGAACGAGCCATCGGCGTTGACGCTGTCCTTGACCGAGGTCAGGGTCACGCCGGTGGTGCCGTTCACTTCAGCGTAGACGCCGGTCTCGCCGATCTTGGCGTTGATCGCGGTCACCAGCGCTTCACGCGAGGCCTTGCCGGTGGCAGCAGCATCGGCGCCCTGCTTGACCGAGACGTCGGCAATGGCCACGCCGTTGATGGACAGGCCGCTGGTGCTGAAATCAGCGTTGGTGCCCGGGTCGGCCAGGGCCAGCGAGTTGGTGTCGAACTTGGCGCCACCCAGGGCATTGGCCTTGGCATCGATGGTCTTGTCGATGGCGATGGCCTGGCCGGCGTTGGCGCCGACCTGGAACAGCTGGCTGGAGAACGAACCGTCCAGCAGCTTGGTGCCGTTGAAGTCCGACTGCTTGGCGACGCGGTCGATTTCCGAGACCAGCTGGGTCACTTCGGCCTGCAGCGCCTTGCGGTCGCTGGCCGAGTTGGTGGCGTTGGAGGCCTGCACCGACAGCTCGCGGACGCGCTGCAGGTTGTTGCCGATTTCGGTCAGCGAGCCTTCGGCGACCTGGGCCAGCGAGATGCCGTCGTTGGCATTGCGGATGGCGACGTCGGTACCGCGGATCTGCGTGCCGAAGCGCTCGGAGATCGCCAGGCCGGCGGCGTCGTCCTTGGCGCTGTTGATGCGCGAACCGGAGGACAGGCGCTGGATGGTGGTAGCCAGCGAGCTGCCGCTGGTGCTCAGGTTGCGCTGAGCATTCAACGACATCGTATTGGTGTTGATGACTTGTGCCATGAGGAGAGGTCCTTGAGCGGTTGCACGTGAGTTGGGTTAGACGCCCCCGACGTGCACCGGGGGCGGCTCATGTCAGCGCTGCAACAGGCTGAGCACGTTCTGCGGTACCTGGTTGGCCTGGGCCAGCATGGCCGTGCCGGCCTGCTGCAGGATCTGGGTGCGGGTCAGTTCGGCGGTTTCCTTGGCGAAGTCGGTATCGCGGATGCGGCTGCGCGATGCGGACAGGTTCTCCGAGGAGGTCTGCAGGTTGGCCACCACCGAGGTGAAGCGGTTCTGGATCGCGCCGAGGTCGGCGCGGACGCTGTTGACCGATTCCAGGGCCTTGTCGACGATCGACATCGCCTTCTGTGCGCCTTCGGCGGTGGTGACGTTCAGGTCCTTGACGAAGCTGGCCGCTGCACCGGTCAGGGTGCCGCCGTTGGTGCTGGTCTCGGTCAGGCCCAGGCCGGCGATGGTCGCGGCGGTGACACCGGCCGGCGGGGTCGCCGCGCTGACACCCAGGGCGAAGGTCTGGCCATCCTTGACCGAGGCCAGGCTGATGACGCCGGCATTGACCGAGGCAACCACGCCGGTTTCACCCAGCTTGTTGTTGATCGCCGCCGCGGTGGCCGAGGTGATCGACTCGCCGGCCTTCACGGTGAAGTCGCTGATGGTGACCGTGGTGGCGGTGCCGCCCGGCGGGGTCACCGAGACCTGCAGGCCGGAATAGGTGGTGTCGGCGGTGGCCTTGTCGGCCGCTGCCAGGCTGGTGCCGGTGTAGCCGTTGGCGAAGGTGGCCGCGCCCAGCGAATCGGCTTTTGCGTTGACCACGCTGTTGATGGCGATGGCCTGGCCGGCGTTGGCGCCCACCTGGAACAGCTGGCTGGTGAAGCTGCCGTCCAGCAGCTTGGTGCCGTTGAAGTCGGCCTGCTTGGCGACGCGATCGATTTCCGAAACCAGCTGGGTCACTTCCGCCTGCAGGGCCTTGCGGTCGCTGGCCGAGTTGGTGGCATTGGAGGCCTGCACACCCAGTTCGCGGATGCGCTGCAGGTTGTTGCCCACTTCGTTCAGCGAACCTTCTGCGACCTGGGCCAGCGAGATGCCGTCGTTGGCGTTGCGGATGGCCACGTCCAGACCGCGGATCTGGGTGGTGAAGCGCTCGCTGATGGCCAGGCCGGCCGCGTCGTCCTTCGCGCTGTTGATGCGCAGGCCGGACGAGAGGCGCTGGATGGTGGTAGCGAGCGAGCTGCCGCTGGTGCTCAGGTTGCGCTGAGCGTTGAGCGACATCGTATTGGTGTTGATTACCTGTGCCATGGGGTCGTCTCCTCTTATATGGAACCCGTTGGTGAATGAAACGAAGCGCCGCCTGTTTTTTTGTGTGGCTGTGTGCTTCGCCGTTGCCAAATGAATAACGGCGCTTTGTCAACAACCTTTAGGCGTGAATTCCGCTGGAGCAAAAATTCGCTGCCGGAGGCTGTTTTTCCGGGGTTTTCCAGCCTTGGTCGGGCGTGAAGGCGACCCCGGAAGGGGCGGTTGGGCATGCCCAACCAGCGCTGATGAAGGTATCGGCGGGGCAGGGCCGGGCTTGATGGGAAATCACGGAAAATGCACCGGGGCATCTTTCCGGTAGCGCCGTGACACGCCCGGCGAGCGCGAGGGAATGGGCACGCAGGAACGAAAAAGGCCGCGGTGCAGGGCATCGCGGCCTTCAGAGGGTGGCGCTTGGGAAGCGTCAGCGGAGCTTGTTGAACAGCGACATCGACTGCATCTGCGAGAAGATCGTCTGTGCCGCCTGCAGCGCGGTGCTCTGCAGCTGGTACTGGCTCAGCGCATCGGCGTAATCCAGGTCGCGCATCTGCGACAGCGTGGTCTTCAGCGTCACGCCATTGGCCTCGCGCATGTCGGCCGCATTGTCCAGGGCCTTCAACTGCGCACCGCCGGCAGCGCGTGAGTCGATCATCCGCTCGGAGGCGCGTGCCACGTCGCGCAGTGCACTCTGCAGCTGGTTCTGCTGCGCGGTCATCTGCGCGGTGGTGCCGGTGTCGGCACCCAGCGCTGCCACCAGGTTGTCCATGGTGGCGAAGATGTCGCGGCTGCTGGCGGCCTGCACGCTGAAGCTGTCGCCCGCCGCCGGTGCGCCGGTGATGCGAAGGCGGACACCATTCACTTCCAGATCGTCGCCGGCCTTGTAGGTGCCGGTGCCGGTCACGTTGCCTGCGCCGTCCACCACTTCGTACTGGTTGCCGGTGGTGAAACGGACGCTGAAGCCCTGGCCGTTCCAGCTGTCGCTGCCGTCGCGGGTGACGTTGGTCAGCACGCCGTTGCCGGTGTTGCCGGCCGCGGCGCTGCCGTCAACGAAGCCATCGCCGGTGGGAATGCGCATGAAGATCTCGCTGCCGGGCAGGGCATCGCGCACATAGGTATCGGGGCCGACTTCGATCTGGCGCTGGGTCTGGTCGCCACGGTAGACCACCTTGCCGTTGATCTTGGCAAACGGCGGGTCACCGTCGTTGGTGCCGCCGAACACGTAGCGGCCGGTGCCATCGTCGGCGTTGGCCAGCGACAGCAGGCCGTCGCGGATCTGGTTGACCTCGGTGATCAGCGTCTTCTTATCGGCCGCGCTCAGCGCTGGATTGCTGGCCTGGATGGTCAGATCGTTGACGCGTGCCATCAGGTCGTTGACCTGCGCCAGGGTGTTTTCCTGTACCCCCAGGCGGTTCTGCACGTTGCCGGCGTTGAGCTTCATGCGATCCAGTGCGGCCAGGCTGCGGTCAAGGCCGACCGCGGTACCGGCGGCCACCGGGTCGTCCTTGGCGCTGACGATCTTGCTGCCGGTGGCGATCTGCTGCTCCAGGTGGCTGAGCTTGGCCTGCTTGGCCATCATCAGCGACACGGACTGGTTGAACATCATGCTGGTGGAGATGCGGCTGCTCATCGGCGGACGGCTCCCAGGATGGTCTGGAACATGCTGTCGGCGGTGGAGATCAGCTGCGAGGCGGCCTGGTAGGCCTGCTGCAGCCGCAGCATGTCGGCGGCTTCCTCGTCCAGGTTCACGCCGGACACTTCATCGCGGGCTTCCTGCGCCTTGTCATTGATCACCAGCTGCGCGTCGAGCGAGTACTCGGCCGAGCGCGCGGCGGCGCCAACCTGGGTGGTCAGGCCACCGAGTGCACCGTTCAGTGTCACCGTCCCGGCATTGAACGCCTTTGCGCTCTCCACCTTGGCCAGCTTGGAGGCGTTGCTGTTGTCCGATGAGCCGGCCGGGGTCGGGGTGATGTTGAAGGTATCGCCCACCTTCGGCGCGCCGTCCAGCACGAAGCTCCAGCCGTTGGCACTGATGGTCTGGCCGGGCGTGTAGGTCTGCGGCGGGCCACCGTCGATGGTGTAGGTGGTGGCCGAGGTGAACACGATCGCCGAGGGATTGCGCAGGTTGGCGTTGGTCGAATCGGTGACGGTAACGCCGCTCAGCTTGCCGGTGCCGGTGTTGGCGGTGGCGGCCGCGCCCTTCACCGCAGCGGCCGCAGCGATGCGCGACGGATCGGTGATCGCCATTTCCAGGCTGCCGGCCACGCCGGCGGTCGGCTGCAGCAGGAAGCGGTCGTTGGCCGCCGGCGTGCCGCCCACCACCAGCTGCACACCGTTGATCACCAGCGGGTCGGCGGCGGTGCCGGTACCGGTCAGCGGAATGCTGGCGCCGGTGTCGGCACGGCTGGCCTTCCAGTTGGTGCCATCAAATTGCAGCACCACGTTCTGCGCATCCAGCTTGCCCAGGTCGCCATAGGTTGCGCTAAGGCTGGCGGTGCCGGCATTGCTGTTGTTGGCGGTGACACGCGGGTTGCCGATGTTGAAGAAGTCGCCGCCCATCTGGCCATACAGGTCCACGCCCTGGTGGTGCGCCTGGTTGAAGCTTTCGGCCAGGCCCACCGCCAGCTTGCCCAGTTCAGCCTGGGCAGGAGTCAGCACGGTGTCGCGGAACTCCAGCAGGCCGCCGATCTGGCCGCCGACCGCCTTCGGGTCGAGGCGGATGGTGTTGCCCTGGGTTTCCAGTGCCAGCTGCAGGCGCTCGGGCTGGTACGGATCGGCCACGGTGGTGACCTTGGTCGCCGTGGTACCCACCACCAGCGCGTTGCCGCCGGCGGTGTAGACATTCATGATGCCGCCGTCCTGGATCACCGCCGTGCCACCGGTGTAGCCGATCAGCTGGGTGATCAGCTGGTCGCGGCGGTCGAGCAGGTCGGGTGCGGCAGAGGCGATGTTGGTGCCGATGGCGCCGTTGATCTGCGCGATTTCCTGCGCCAGGCGGTTGACCTCGGTGGCACCGGCCAGCAGGCCGTTGTTGACCTCGCTGTTGAGGTTGTTCAGGTGCGTGTTGAGCTGCACGAAGCGGTTGGCCAGGGCCTTGCCGCCGTCGAGCATGTTCTGGCGGTCGGCGGTGCCGGCCGCGTTGGACGACAGTCCGCTGACCGAATCGAAGAAGTTCGACCAGACGCCGGCCACGTTGGTTGCCGCATCGGAGAACAGGGCATTGACCCGGTCGGCCATGCCCGATAGCTGCTTCAGGCGCGCCAGTTCACCGCTGCTGTCGAGGAGGCGCGAGATCGCCAGCTGGTCGGCCGTGCGGCGGATATCAGTGATGCGGGTGCCATTGCCGACCGTGCCATAGCCGTAGTTCTGTGGATCGGCGGTGGCGAAGTTGACCTTCTGCCGGCTGTAGCCGGGCGTATTGAGGTTGGCCACGTTGTGGCTGGTGGTCGCCAACGCACGCTGGAAGGCGAGCAGGGCACCGGTACCGGTGGAAAGTACGCTGGACATGGTGTTCCTCAACGACGAGTGATACCCAGCGCCGCGGTCGCGGTGCTGGCGAAGGTCTGGCCAAGGCGCGAGCCGGCGTCGGCCACGGCGGCGACGGCGCGCTCGATGGTCGGGCCACCGGCGATCGCGGCGATCTTGGCGGCGTAGCGCGGGTCGGTGGCATAGCCGGCGCGCTGCAGGCCACGGGCGAAGCCCTGCACGTCGGTGCCGGCCTGCAGGGCCTGCTGGTAGCGCGGGCTGGTCTTCAGCAGGCGCACGTAGTCGGCGAAGCTTTCGGCCGGCGAGCTGTAGGCGCGGAAGCTGGCGGTCTCGTTGCGGCGCACGCCATCCACATACTCATGGGTGCCGGACGTGGCGCGCTGGCCGTTCCAGCCATTGGCCTTGATGCCGAACAGGTTGTGCGAGGTGCTGCCGTCGGCATGCTTGATGTGCCGCTTGCCCCAACCGGTTTCCAATGCCGCCTGGGCGACGAGCGCACGGGCGTCCACGCCCAGTTCCCTGGCCGCGCTCTGTGCGTGCTGCCAGATGCTGGCGACGAAACCTTCCGGCGTGTGCGCGCCCAGCTGAGCGACGGCGGTGCGGGTCGCCATCGCATCGGCCGGGCTCATGGCCGTACCGCGATTGCTGGCCGTCGCCGACCACTGGTCGCTGTTGGCGGACCAGTCCTCGCCCTGCAGGTTGCCGATATATGGATCCTCGGTGCCCAGCGAGCGGTGCAGGCTGCTGCTTTCGCGGCCGGCGATCAGGTCCAGTGCCTGCTCCATCGGTGCCAGTGCGGCCTGTGCGCCGTGCTGTGCGCCGGCTGCCATCTGCTGCAGCATGCGCACGGCCTGGCTGCCATCTTCCAGCGGCAGCGACGGTGCGGGCTTTGCCGGCGCGTTGAGTTGATAGGCGCGGCTGGCCTTGGCCGGGTCCACGCGCGTGTCCAGCGCCGGGCCGTCGGCGGGCTGACCGGACAGCTGGCGGGTGATCATGCCGGACAGGCCCAGACCCTTGCCGCGGGTCATGGCCTCGGCGATCTTCTGGTCATACATGTCGCGGAACATCTTGTTCTCGCCGGGAAACAGCGAGTCGCCGAAGCTGGCATCGCGCATGCTCTTGACCAGCATCTGTGCGAACTGGCCTTCCAGCTGGCGCGCGACCTTGTCGATCCTGGCCGGGTCGTTCTGCTGCGCCGGGTGCAGATCAAATGCGGGATTGATGCGCATGTCAGATCACCTCGAGCTCGGCGCTCAGTGCACCGGCCTGCTTCAGGGCTTCCAGGATCGCGATCAGGTCGCCCGGTGCCGCGCCCACGGCGTTCACCGCGTGCACGATCTCGTCCAGGGTGGTGCCGCCGCTGAACTTGAACATGCGGCTGCCATCGTTGGTGGCGGTAATGGTCGACTGCGGGCTGGCCACGGTACGGCCGCCGGACAGGGCATTGGGCTGGCTGACGTTGGTGTTTTCCTGGATCGTCACCGTCAGCGAACCATGCGAGATGGCGGCCGGGCCGACCCGTACCTGCTGGCCGATGACCACGGTGCCGGTGCGCGAATTGACCACTACCTTGGCCGGGGCGCTGCCCGGGGTCAGCTCCAGGTTCTCGATGCGCGCCAGCAGGCCGATGCGTGCGCCGGGATCGGTCGGCGCAGTGACCGCCACGGTCACGCCGTCAACCGCGCGCGCGGCGCCTTCGCCGAACGCGTTGTTGAGCGCGGCGACCATGCGCGAGACTGTAGTGAAATCGTTGTTGTGCAGGTTCAGGGTGATGTCGCCGCCATTGGCGAGCGGATCGGGCAGGGCACGTTCAACGGTGGCGCCATTGGGAATGCGACCGACGCTGGGCACGTTCACCGAGACGCGCGAGCCATCCTTGCCCTGCGCGCCAAAGCCGCCCACGATCAGGTTGCCCTGCGCGATGGCATAGATCTGCCCGTCGGCGCCGCGCAGCGGGGCCATCAGCAGCGAGCCACCGCGCAGTGACACCGCGTTGCCGATCGAGGACACGGTGATGTCGATCGGCTGGCCCGGCTTGGCGAACGGCGGCAGCTCGGCATGGATCGCCACGGCTGCCACGTTCTTCAGCTGCGGGTTGACGTTCGCTGGCACGTTCACGCCCAGCTCGCCGAGCAGGTTCTTCAGGCTCTGCACGGTGAAGGGCGCCTGGCTGGTGCGGTCGCCGCTGCCGTCCAGGCCGACCACCAGGCCGTAGCCCACCAGTGCATTGCCGCGCACGCCACCGACCTGGGCCAGGTCCTTGATGCGTTCGGCGCTGGCCGGGGCTGCCATTGCCAGCAGCATCAGTGCGACGAACGACGCCACGCGGCGCTGCCAGGAAGAAGAGAGGAAGAGTTTCATGGCCATGCTCAGAACGGCGTCAGGCCGGAGTTGAAGAAGCGGCTCAGCCAGCCCATTGCGTTGGACTGCGCGACCGGGCCGCGGCCGCCATAGACGATGCGGGCTTCGGCCACGCGGCTGGAAGGAATGGTGTTGTCCTGGCTGATGTCACCGGGGCGCACGATGCCCTGCACCTGCACCAGTTCATCGCCCTGGTTCAGGCGCAGGTTCTTCTGCCCCTGTACCACCAGGTTGCCGTTGGGCAGGCGCTGGATCACCGTGACCGTGACGTTGCCCTGCAGGCGGTTGCTCTGCGCGCTGTTGCCCTTGCCGGTGAAGTCACGCGCGCCCTTGGCCGTGGCACTCAGGATGTCCTTGCCGCCCAAGGTGACCGGGGCGCCGAGGATGGACGGGGTGCCCAGGCTCAGGTTGGATTCCTTGTTGGTGGCGGTGTTGGCACTGGTCTGCGCGGTGGTGTTTTCCAGCAGGGTGATGGTCAGCAGGTCGCCGACGTCGCGCGCGCGGCGGTCCGAGTACAGCTGCAGGGTCGGGCCGGCGGCGTAGATCGCGCCGGCGGTCGGCGCGGCCTGCGGCGGCATGATCGGCTGGATCGGCGCCATCGCCGGATAGGGGCGCACGTCGCCCGCGATCACGCAGCCACCGAGCAGGGCGGGCACGACGCAGGCAAGGGCAGTGCGGGTGAGTTTGAAGAAGGGCGACATGGCGGGTTCCCGGTTGGGCCGGTCAGATCTTGTTGTTGAGGTAGCCGAGCATCGAGTCGGTGGTGGAGATCGCCTTGGCATTCATCTCGTAGGCGCGCTGGGTTTCGATCATCGACACCAGCTCTTCGACCACATTGACGTTGCTGCCTTCCAGCGCACCCTGTACCACGGTGCCGAGGCCGTTCAGTCCGGGGTTGCCGTTCTGCGCCGGGCCCGATGCGGTGGTTTCCAGGAACAGGTTCTCGCCGCGTGCCTGCAGGCCGGCCGGGTTCACGAAGTCGGTCAGGGTCAGCGCGCCCACTTCCACCGATGCGGCGTCGTCGGCCATCTTCACGCTGATGGTGCCGTCGCTGCCGATGGTGACCGACTGCGCGCCCTCGGGAATCTGGATGCCCGGCTGCACCGGGTAGCCGCTGTTGGTGACCAGCTCGCTGTCCTGGTTGATCTTGAACGAGCCATCACGGGTATAGGCCGAGCTGCCATCCGGCATCTGCACTTCGAAGAAGCCGCGGCCGTTGACCATCACGTCCAGCGCGCGGCCGGTCTGCTGCTGGCCACCCTGTTCGAAATTCTTGGCGGTGGCGACCACGCGCACACCGGTACCCAGCTGCAGGCCGGTCGGCAGCTGGGTCTGCGCCGACGAAGAGCCGCCGGGCTGGCGCACCTGCTGGTACAGCAGGTCCTCGAAGCTGGCACGGTCCTGCTTGAAGCCGGTGGTGTTGGTGTTGGCGAGGTTGTTGGAAACCACCGACATGCGCATCTGCTGCGCATCCAGTCCGGTTTTCGCGATCCACAATGCCTGGTTCATCTTCGGTGTCCTGTCTGGGTGAAGCCGGCCGCGCGATGCGGCCCTTGGTAGCGGGTGTGCAAGCGGTGTGCCAGCGCCGCGTCCGGGCGGCGCCGGAATTCCGTCAGCTGCCCAGGCGCAGCAGGCTGTTGGCACTGCGCGCGTTGTCGTCGCCGTGCTTGATCACCTGCACCTGCATTTCGTACTGGCGCTGCAGCTGGATCATCTGCACCAGTGCACCGGCGGCATCGACGTTGCTGCCTTCCAGCTGGCCGCTGTGCACGGCGGTGCCCTGCGCCGGGGCGAACGGCTGGCGCGGGTCGGTGTTGCGGAACAGGCCATCCAGGCCACGCTCGAGGCGCTCGTCCGGTGCCTGCACCACCTTGATCCGGCCGATCTGCGCCATCGTCTGCGGGCCTTCGCCCTGCGGGATGATCGAGATCGTGCCGTCGCCGCCGATCTCCATCGCCTGGTAGGGGGGAATGGCGATCGGGTTGTTGTTGTCATCCAGTACCGTGCGGCCGCCGGAGGTCACCAGCTGGCCGTTGGGTGTCACCGACAGCGCCGCGCCGCGCGTGTACGCTTCGCTGCCGTCGCTGGCCTGCACCGCCAGCCAGGTGCCGCTCTGCAGGGCAAGGTCCAGCGGCTTGCCGGTGATGTGCTGCGCGCCGGGCCGGCGGTTGAAGCCGGCGTCGACGTGCAGCGCATCCACCCGCGAGGCAAAGCCCGGGCCCTTGATCGGGAAGGCTTCGGTGTTGGCCAGCGCTTCCTTGAAGCCAGGGGTGTCCGAGTTGGCGAGGTTGTGGCTGAGCGTTCCCTGCGCCTGCAGGGAGGCGCGGGCACCGGTCATCGCCACGTAAAGGGCTTTATCCATGCGGGGAGTTCCGTGACAGGGTCAGCCGCTCATCAACGGATGTTGATGACGGTCTGGGTGATCTGGTCCTGGGTGGTGATCATCTGCGCGTTGGCCTGGAAGTTGCGCTGCGCAGTGATCATGTTGACCAGCTGCTCGGTGAGATCGACGGTGGACGCTTCCAGCGAGCCGGCCTGGATCTTGCCGAGGTTGGAGGTGTCCGGCATGCCGGTGCGCGGCGTGCCCGATTCGAAGGTCTCCACCCACAGGTTGTTGCCCTTCGATTCCAGGCCCTGCGTGTTGTTGAAGGTGGTCAGTGCGACCTGGCCCAGCGGCTTGTCGTCGCCGTTGGAATAGCGGGCGTAGACCACGCCGGATTCGGACACGGTCACTTCGTTGAGCTTGCCCGCGGCGTAGCCGTCCTGCTGGGTGTTGCGCAGCGCGAACTTCTCGCCGTACTGGGTCGAGCCACTGATATCCAGCGTCATGTTCAACTGGCCGGCACCGGTGGTCGGGGTGAAGGTGCCGAGGCTGACCTTGCCGTCGGCCGGTGCGACCAGCTTGCCGCTGTTGTCGAAGGTGACCGGGGTGGGTGCGCCTGCCGGCTGGCCATCGACGTAATTGCGCACGGTCCATTCGTTGGGGTTGGCGCCCTTCACGAAGTACGAGACCTGGATGTGGCTCACACCCAGCGAGTCGTACACGGTGATGCCACCGCTGGAGTGGTTGTAGCTGTTCGAATCGGTCGGGTCGAAGGTCGCCACCGTCGGTTGCTTGGCGTTGGCCGGCAGGGTGAAGCCAACCTTCACTTCGCTGGTCTGCTTCGGCGGGCTGTCGGTGGTCAGCAGCTGCAGGTCGACCAGCCGGCCGGCATCGAAGTTGGTGCCATCGGCGTTCGGCGCGAACACCTGCAGGCGCGCGCCCTGCGGGTTCACAACATAGCCGGCCGAGTCGGTCTGGAAGTTGCCGGCACGCGAGTACACGCGCGAACCATTCATGTTCATGGTGAAGAAGCCTTCACCGGAAATGGCCATGTCCAGGCTGCGCCCGGTCTGCTCGTTGTGGCCCTGGATGAACTGCTGGGCGACGTTGGAAACACGCACGCCCGAGCCGGTCTGGTTCTTCGACAGGCCGTAGCTGGTCGAAGCGAACAGATCGGCGAACTCCGCGCGCGACTGCTTGAAGCCGGTGGTGTTTACATTGGCGACGTTGTTGGCGGTGACGCTCAGGTCGGTGTTGGCGGCATTGATGCCGGACAGCGAGACATTGAAGCCCATGGGATGCTCCTGGTTGATGCGGAATGTGCGGCTCAGCTGACGCGGAGCACGTAGTCGATCGGGGCCGTGCCCAGGCCCTTGAGATTCAGGTACAGGCCGTCGGAACCGACGGTCACGCTTTCCACCGGCGCCTGCACGTAGGTGGACAGCTTGGTGCTCTTGCCAGCGGTGTCGACGTGGTTGGCGACGATGGAATACTTGCCCGGTTCCATGCGCTTGCCATTGGCATCCTTGCCATCCCACTGGAAGGCGGTCTCGCCGGCGGCCTTGGCTTCCACGCTCAGCGAGGTGACCTTGGCGCCGTTGGCGTCGGTGATGTCCACGGTGATGATGCCGGCCGACGGCGCAGCCACCGTGCCTTCGACGCTGCCTTCCTTCTCCAGCACCAGTTTCTCCGAAGGCACCAGCACCTGGTGGCCGACCAGCGCCGCACCACGCAGCACCTGGTCGCTGGCCATCGATTCCTGGAAGCCCTTCACCGTCTTGTTCAGATCGGTGATGCCTTGCACAGTGGACATCTGCGCCATCTGCGCGACCATCTGCGTGTTGTCCATCGGCTTCAGCGGATCCTGGTGCTGCAGCTGCTCGGTCATCAGGCGCAGGAAGTCGGCCTGGTCAAGCGTGTTCTTCTTTTTCGTGGCATTGCTGTTGGGGGCATTCAGGCCCAGCGCGGAATAGACGTCCTGGCTGGTCTGGTTGTTGACGGCGGTGGTCATGGCGGTGTCCGGTGCTGCGGGCCTCAGCGGCCCATGGTCAGGGTGGCCAGGGCCAGTTCCTTGGCGGTGGTCAACATCTCCACGCCGGCCTGGTAATTGCGCGAGGTCGAGATCAGGTTGACCATCTGCGCCACCGGATCGACGTCGGGCTGGTAGATGTAGCCATCAGCGTCGGCCAGCGGATGGCCCGGCTCGTAGCGCTTGATCGGCGCGGCCTCGCTCTGGCTGATCTCCTTCACCTTCACCGAGGTGATGTTCGGATCGTTCCTGCTGGTGACGGCCTGGAAAATCGGTTCCAGCGGCTTGTACACGGCGTCGGCGGAACCGGCGACGGTGTCGGCGTTGGAGAGGTTGGAGGCGATGGTGCTCATGCGCACCGACTGCGCCTGCAGCGCGGAGCCGGCGATATCGAAGATCGGCAGGTTGCTCATGGCTTATTGCCCCGTGATCGCGGTCAGCATGGAACGCACCTTGCTCTCGACGAAGCTGAGCGAGGCGCGGTATTCCAGTGCGGCGCGACCATAGGCGGCACGCTCGGCATCGGGGTCGACGGTGTTGCCGTCCAGGCTGGGCTGCACGCCTTCGCGCGCGATCTGGAACGGGTTCAGGCCACTACTGATCTCGTAGTGCTGCTCATGGGTGGTGGCCATCAGGCCGTTGGCATCCTGCCCCTGGGCGTGGCGCAGGGCGGCATCGAAGTCCAGGTCCTGGGCCTTGTAGCCGGGCGTGTCGGCATTGCCGAGGTTGCTGGCGATCAGCTTCATCCGCTGTTCGCGCAACGGCATGGCCTGGGCGTGGACGCCCAGGTAGTCGGTAATCAGGTTGCGCACGGTGCACTCCCACGGGAACGTTGCCCGGGAAGCTGCAAGGGGTGTGCCAAAGGCGTGGGGTCAGATCCCCGCAGGGGCTCTGACCCCGTGGTCGACACGTTGCGATGCGGGATCGGAGCCCGTTCCGGGTTCCGATCCCGCGGCCGGCCCTACGCCGCCAGCGCCACCTTGCGCAGGCGGTCCAGCACGAAATCAGCCAGTTCGTGCGGCGAGTACTTGGCGACGAAGGCATTGGCGCCGACGCGCTCGACCATGGCGTTGTTGAAGACGCCCGACAGCGAGGTGTGCAGCAGCACGTACAGGCCGGCCAGGCCCGGGTGGCGCCGAATTTCCGTCGTCAGCGTGTAGCCATCCATGGCCGGCATCTCGATGTCGGAGATGACCATGGCGTAGCGCTCGGCCGGGTTCTCGCCCGAGGCGTGGACCTGCAGCAGGTGGTCCAGCGCCTGCTTGCCGTCGGAAAGCAGGGTGGCACCCACGCCCAGCTGGTCCAGCACGCTGCGGATCTGCTGGCGGGCCACGCGCGAGTCGTCCACCACCAGCACCTGCAGCTGCGGGCCGTCGGCGGGCATGGCCATCGCCGGGTCGAGTACCGCTTCACCGCGCACCTGGGCGATATCGGCCAGCACGCTTTCAACGTCGATCACCTGGATCAGCTCACCCTGGAAGCGGGTCACCGCGGTCAGGTAGCTCGACTCGGCGCCCAACTCCGGCGGCGGGTGGATGTCTTCCACCGCGATGTTGACGATGCGCTCCACGCCGCTGACCAGGAAGCCCTGGATCGAACGGTTGAATTCGGTGACCACCAGGTAGCCCGGCGAGGTGTCCGCATCGGGCTCGCGCTCGGGGTGGCCGATCGCCAGGCCCAGGTCCAGCACCGGTACCGAGCGGCCGCGCACGTCGGCCACGCCAGAGAACTGGCTGGGCAGGCCGGGCACCTGGAACAGCTCGGGCCGCCGCAGGACTTCCTGAACCTTGAAGACATTGACGCCAAAAAGCTGACGTCCGCCGAGACGGAACAGCAGCAGCGCCAGGCGGTTGTGGCCGGCCAGTCGGGTCCGCTGGTCGATCCGGTTGAGCAGGTCATGGGACATGGCTGCTGTATCGGCGTGGGGGGGCGGAACTTGAGCGCTTTTGTGGTGTCGAGCATGGCTCGACTCCACAAAAGGCGGCCCCTCGGTCTGGCACACCCCTTGCACGCACCAGGGCCAGGTCTTGCCGATTGAAGGAGGCGCCATGCGCCGGGTCACATCTCTATTCGCCATCGCGCTCGCCGTGGCTGCGCCATGGGCGAGCGCTGCGGACTGGCAGCCGGTGGCCAGCATCCGCACCGCGGCGCTGTCGACGCTGCCGGCGGGCAGTGAAGGCGAAGCGCAGGTGGCCGATGCGCTGCGCCTGCCGAAATGTGGCGGCGCGTTGCAGGTGCAACCCACCGCCAACACTACGGTGGAGGTCAGCTGTCCCGATGCGGGCGGTTGGCGCCTGTTCGTGCCGGTGAAAGTGCGACGCAACCAGACCGTGCTGGTGCTCAACCGTGGAATCGGTACTGGAGAAACCCTCACTGCCGCCGATATCACCACTGCCCAGCGTGACGCCGCCCGGATTGCCGGCGCGGTGCTGGCCGATCCCACTGCAGCGATCGGCCGCATCGCCCGCCGTCCGTTGCAGGCCGGAGCCCTGCTGTCGAACAGCGACCTGGTGGTCCAGCGTCTCATCAGGCGAGGAGACAATGTGGCCCTGGTGTCGCGTCGCGGCTCGGTCGAGGTCCGCATCGCCGGTCGTGCGATGGGTGATGCAGGTGAGAACGAACGGGTCTCGGTCGAGAACCTTTCCTCGCGACGGATCGTGCAGGGCACGGTCGATGCCGCAGGTGACGTAATCGTGGCGCGTTGAATTACCGCAGAATATCCCTAAAGATCACGGCCCTGCGGCCGTTATCCCTTGTGAACGGCAACTCCAGGACACCCCATGAGCCAGAAAATCGACGGCAACCTGCAGGTCCCCCAGGCACTGCGCAGCGTGACGACCCCGGCCAACAAGCCCGGCGTCAGCACCGATGCGGCGGCGCGCCCGGTCGAGGCGGCCGACAGCCTGCGCCTGACCGGCGAGGCCACCAATCTGCAGGCCATCGAGCGTGAGCTGACCACCGCCCCGGCGATCGACGCCCAGCGCGTGGCAGCTGTGCGCGAGTCGCTGCAGAACGGCACCTACAAGATCAATCCGGACGCGATCGCATCGCGCATGCTCGATCTGGACCAGCAGCTGCACGGATGACTGCGGCAATGAGCGAGCCGCTGCAGCGTCTCGCCCAGGCCCTGGACGTTGAGCGCCAGGCCCTGGTCGAGCACGACGTGCACGCCCTGATCCGGGCTACCGGCGCCAAGCTGGAAGCGCTGCGTGCGCTGGAAGGCGCGCCACCGGTGGGCGAGGGCGAACAACTGCAGGAACTGGCCGAGCGCAACCGTGCCAACGGCGTGCTGCTGTCGCGCCGCCGCCGCGAGGTGAACTGGGCACTGCGCCAGCTCGGCCGCACCGAAGACGCCTCGGCCTACGACGCCAAGGGCCAGTCGCATACGGTCAGCATCGGACGGCCGCTCGCCGTCGCCTGACGCGACGGCGGTCGCACAACCCCATCAAGCGGGCTGAAGCCCGCTGCACGACCGCGTATATTGGGCGCCTGTTCGAACGCCCCGAGTCGCCGTGTCCGCTGCCAACGCCCTGGTTACCGCCCCCCTTCCGCCACAGCCGGTGCTGCAGGCCCTGCTTGAGCGCCTGCGCGAAGGGCTGCTGCTGTTCACCGAGGACGGGCAGGTGGCCCTGGCCAATCCGGCCGCGCAGAACCTGCTGGCCGGTGGCGAGGAGGGCGGACTGCCGCCGCCGCAGCGCCTGCGCGAACTGCTGCCCCCCGACGCACTGGAGCAGGCCCGCCAGCATGGCCACTGGAATGGCAGCCTGCCGCTGGGCGAGGGCGTGGTCATCGCCCACCTGTACCACCATGGCCCGATCGGCCAAGGCCATTTCCTCGCCCTGTTCCGCCACATTGAAGGGCAGGAAGACTACGAACGCGAACTGCAGCAGCGCCACGCCGAGCTGCGCCAGGCCTACCTGCGCCTCAATGGCACCCAGGAAAAGCTGCTGCAGTCCGAGAAGATGGCCTCGATCGGCCAGCTGGCCGCCGGCGTCGCGCATGAGATCAACAACCCGATCGGTTACGTGCACTCCAACCTGGGCAGCCTGCAGGAATACCTGCGAAGCCTGTTCACCGTCATCGAAGCCTACGAGCGCGCCCTGCGCGCGCCGGACCCGAAGGCGCTGATTCCGGAGATCGACGACATCCGCGACCGCCTGGACATCGATTTCATCAGCCGCGATCTGCCGCAGCTGATGGCCGAGTCGCGCGAAGGCATCGAACGGGTGACGCGTATCGTGCGCGACCTGAAGGACTTCTCGTACTCGGGCCGCGACGAGTCGTGGAAGCTGGTCGACCTGCACGCGGGCCTGGAATCGACCATCAACATCATCTGGAACGAACTCAAGTACAAGGTCACCCTGGTGCGCGAGTTCGGCCAGTTGCCGCTGGTGGAGTGCCTGCCGTCGGAGTTGAACCAGGTCTACATGAACCTGCTGCTCAATGCCGGCCATGCCATCGCCGAACGCGGCACGATCACCGTGCGCACCGGCGTCGACGGCGATCACGTATGGGTCGAATTCGAAGACACCGGCGGCGGCATCTCGCCGGAACTGCGCCAGCGCATCTTCGATCCGTTCTTCACCACCAAGCCGGTGGGCAGCGGCACCGGCCTGGGCCTGTCGATCTCCTACAGCATCATCAACAAGCACCACGGCCGCATCGACCTGGACAGCACCCCGGGCGTGGGCTCGCGCTTCCGCGTGGTGCTGCCGGTGAAGCAGCCGCGCTGACCGCACCTGGTAGTGCCGGCCGCTGGCGGCAACCTCATCCCACCAAGTACCCCAGAGCAGCCGGCCGGCGGCCGGCTCTACCGGACGGGACCCTCACCGCGGCGGCCGATCCTCGCCACCATCCCCGGCGTCCACCGGCGCCGGGCCGGCATTGCTGCGGCGCTGTTCCTCGTAGGTGCGGAACGCCTGGTGGATGTGCTTGCGCAGCTCGTCGTCGTTCCACGGCTTGGTCAGGAAGCGGTAGATCGCGCCGCGGTTGATCGCATCGGTCACCGTGTTCAGATCGGTGTAGCCCGACAGCACCAGGCGGATCGTGTCCGGGTACAGCATCTTCACCCGGCCCAGGAATTCGGTGCCGCTCATGTCGCTCATGCGCTGGTCGGACAGAATCACCTGCACGTCGTTGATCGCCAGCAGATCAAAGGCATCACGCACGTTGCCGGCCGCCAGGATGCGGTAGCCGTCGCGGCGGAACAGGCGCACCAGCGAGCGCAGCACGTTTTCCTCATCGTCCAGCAACAGCAGCGTCCGGTCCGGGCGCGTTTCGGCGAAGGCCTCCGGGCGCAGGTAGCGGCGGCGCAGCGTCATGCCGGCGGCATCGGCCGACATCGGTTCACCGAACAGGTAGCCCTGGAATACATCGCAGTCGTTGCGGCGCAGGAATCCCAGCTGGGCCTGCGACTCCACGCCGTTGGCGATCACGGTCATGCCCAGCTGGTGGCCCATGGCAATGATCGCGCGCGCGATGGCGGCCTCGCGGTTGCCGGCCGGCGCACTCTTGATGAAGCTGCGGTCGATCTTCAGCTTGTCCACCGGGTAGCGCACCAGTGCGCTGAGGCTGGAGTCGCCGGTGCCGAAGTTGTCCAGGCTCAGGCTGATGCCTTCGTTGCGAAGGTTGGCCAGCGTCTCATGGACGAAATTGACGTTGTTGGTCAGCGCACTCTCGTTGATCTCCAGCGTCAGCATGTGCGCCGGCACGCCCGCGGCCTGCATCAGCGACATCACCTCGGCGAAGAAGTTCGGCCGCAGCAGTTGCAGGGTAGATACGTTCACCGCGATGGTGAAGTCATCGAAGCCCTGGTCGCGCCAAAGCCGCGCCTGCTTCAGCGCGCCTTCCAGCACCCAGGTGCCGATCTGCACGATGATGCCCAGCCGCTCGGCGGTGCGCATGAAGCGTTCCGGCACCAGCATGCCCAGGGTGGGCGACTGCCAGCGCAGCAGCGCCTCCATGCCCACCACATGGCCATCGCGCGCACTCACCAGCGGCTGGTAGCGCAGCTTCAGCTCGCCATTGGGGATGGCATCGACGATCTGGCGGGCGATGATGCTTTCGCTGTGCGCGCTGGGCGGAGTGTCCACCGCATGGATGCGCACCGCATTGCCGCCTTCGCGGGCGGCCTGGTACAGCGCATCTTCCGCATGGTCGAGCAGGCGTGAGGCACTGCTGGCATGCTCCGGGCACAGGCTCACGCCCAGCTTGCCGGTCATGAACAGCGTGTACGGCAGCACCGACAGTGGCAGCTCCATCTGCTGGCGGATCTCTTCGGCGAAATCCTCCGGCAGCGGCAGGTCTGCGGTGCGTGGCACCGCGATCAGGAACTCGTCGCTGCCATGCCGCCACAGCTTGCCGCGACCGCGCAGGTAAGACTGCAGGCGTTGCGCGACCAGCACCAGCGCCTGGTCGCCCACTTCGGCGCTCATGTTCTCGTTGACCGATGCGAAGTGGTCGATGTCCACGTGCATCAGCATCAGCGCGATGCCGCCGGAGGCTGCCTCGGCAACCATGGCCTGCAGCTCGGGGTTGCCGGCGCCAAGGCGGTCGGGGGCATCGTCGATGCTGACCGGGGGCAGGTTCGGATTCCACATAGGCTCAGTATTCCGGTGAATCGACGGCGGCCATGCTGGCCGCCTGGTAGGGGAGGTGGACGTCGATCAGGGTGCCTTCGCCATGCGCGGATTCGATCCGCACGTGGCCACCGACGCTCTGTGCGCGCTCGCGCATCACGATCAGGCCGAGGCCGCGCGGGCCATCCGGATCGAAGCCCTCGCCATCATCGCGGATCTGCAGGTGCAGGCCGCGTTGGCCGACATCGCGCAGCTGCAGCAGTACCTGGCTGGCGCGCGCGTGGCGCAGGGCATTGGTGAGGCTTTCCTGGGCGATGCGGAAGCAGGCCTGTTCAATGCTGTTGTCGGGGCGGTGCGGCAGCGGCTCGATCTCGGCCAGCAGCTCCACCGGCGAGGAGCGGAACAGCACCCGCGCCTGCCAGCTCAGCGCCGCCTCCAGGCCCAGTGCATCCAGCTGCGGCGGGCGCAGCAGGGTGGAGATGTCGCGCAACTTGGCCACGGTGGTGTCGGCCAGGCTGACGATCTGCGCCAGGTCTTCGGCACGGCGCAGCGGGTCATCCTCGTCCTGCGCTGCATAGGCCGACAGCTTGATCGCGGTGATGGCCTGGCCGATGTCATCGTGCAGGTCGCGCGAGATCGCACGACGCTCATCCTCCTGCAGCGAGAACAGCCGCCCGGCCATCGCCTGCAGCTCGCGGTTGCTGGTTTCCAGCGCGCTGCGGGTGCGTTCGGAATCGCTCAGGTCGCGCACGATCAGCAGCTTGCAGTCGCGGCCGCCGTAACGGACTTCGCCCACCGCCAGGCCGGCATGGAAGCTGCGGCCGTCGGCACGCTGCATGGCCACTACGCTGCTGTGGCCCGGACCCAGGTGCGGCTGGCCGGCGCGCAGCTGGCTGCGCACCCGCGGCAGGTCTGCGGCAGCGACCAGTGCCGACAGTGGCTCGCCAAGCAGGGTGTGGCTACCGTAGCCGAACAGGCCAGCGGCCCAGGCGTTGGCGTACAGCACATGCTCGTCGGAGAGGATCACCACGCCGTCGGGCAGCACCCGCACCAGCTCGCGGAACTGTTCCTCGCGCTCGCGCAGAAGGCGCCGCGACTGCTCCCGCTCGGTCACGTCCTGCAGCGTGCCCAGCACGCGGCTGCGGCCCGCTTCATCGATCCCACTGGCGGCGCGCAGGTGCACCATCAGCGCACGGCCGTCCATCGCCAGCAGCGGCAGCAGCACGTCCACCTGCACCGGCTCACCGGAGCACAGCTCGGCCAGCAGCTGTTCGGTCTGGCTGGCGGTGGCCGGGTCGGCCGGCACCAGCAGCTCGTCGAAGCGGTGCCAGCGGCGGGCCTCGGGCGGGCGACGGCCGAGCAGGCGATAGACCTGGCTGGAATAACGGCCCAGCCCGGTGGACGGATCAAGCTCCCAGGCGCCGATGCGGGCCAGTTCATGGGCCTCCTCCACCCGGGCCAGCGCCTGGTCGCGGCGCAGCTGGGCCAGGTCCTCGGCGGTGCGATCGATGGCGATCAGCAGGCGGGCGTTGTGGCCGTCGTAGCTGATGGCGTTGGAGCGCAGTTCCATCTGCCGCAGCGAACCGTCGCGCAGCTGCAGTTGCGCCCGCAGGATGCACAGCTCCTCGGGCGCCTCGCGTATTGCTTCCAGCTTGGTCTGCAGCGCCTGGTCCTGGCCCGGGGGCCACAAGGCATCGATGGTCTGTTCCAGCAGCTCGTCGCGGTCCCAGCCGAAGGTGCTGCAGGCGGCCGGGTTGGCATCCAGGATCGCCAGCGTGTCCAGGTCATAGACGAGGATCGGGCCGGGGTTGCCCTCGAACATCTGCCGCAGGCGCAGCTCCGAGGCCTGCTGGCGCGCATGGGTGTGCAGCACGTGTTCGGCCAGCGGACGCAGCAGCAGATACAGCAGGCCCGCGCTGGCCAGGGCGAAGAACGAACCCTTCAGGCCCTGCCACAGGGCCGCCTGCTGCGGATCGGGCACCAGCGCCTGCACCACGCTGTCGGTGGCGATCATCCATGCAAGCGCCATCACCAGGTAGCTCAGCACTACCCGCCGTCGGTCACGGCTCAGCGCCTGCGCCATCCGTGGGTCGGGAACTGGAGCGTTGCCGGTCGGTTCTGCGGGCATGGACGGGGTGGGTGAAAGGGGCGCCGGTCATCTTACCCCGCAGCGCGCCGTGACCACTCAATTATCCGCCGCAGGCGCCGTTAACCACTGCGTGCCCCGCTGACGGGCGTGTCATCCGGAGCAAGATCGCGTGGACCAAGGGATCATCGCCAGCCTGCTGCAGCACCCGCTTGCGTCGGCGCTGGTCATCGTCGACCGCACGGGCCGCCCGCTGGCGGCCAATCCCGCTGCGCGCGCGCATGGCCTGCCGGCTACCGTAGCCGCGTATGCCCCGATGCTGGAAGATCTGCGCCTGTTGGCCGCTGATGGCGGCATCGTGGCCTGCACGCTGCCAGGTGGCCCGCGCGGGCACTACGACGGTCATCTGCGCGCCGTGCACGACGGCGCCGGCAATCTGCTGGCGTTCACCCTGAGCGTTCCCGAGCCGGTACCGGTCGACGGTGGCGGGCGTTGGGAGCTGGCACTGGACAGCGCCGGGCACAGCCTGTGGGACTGGGACATCCCCAGTGACCGCGTGGCGCGCACGCCGGCGCTGGGCGACGAAACCGCCACCGAAATGCTGTCGCGCGTGCACGGCGAGGACATCGCCCAGGTGCGCGCCGCGCTGGACGAGCACCTGCGAGGGCGAAGCGAGCAGTACAGCGCGCAGTTCCGCTTCCGCCAGGCCGACGGGCAGTGGCGCTGGGTGTTGGATCGCGGCCGCGTGGTCGCGCGCACCGCCGACGGCCAGCCATTGCGCATGGTGGGTACACATACCGATATCGAGCAGCAGAAGCAGCTTGAATCGCTGCTGCAGGAACAACAGCTGCACCTGAGCGAGGCCCAGCGCATCGCCAGCATGGGCAGCTGGTCGTTCGACCCCAACAGCGGTCACTTCTGGTGGTCGCCGGAACTGCGCTCGCTGCTGGCGCTGGGGCAGGGCGCCGTGCCAGGCCAGCGGCGCTGGCTGAAGCAGCTGCACCCGCGTTCCCGGGGTGCGCTGCGCGCGGCATGGCGGCGCCTGTGGCGTGACGGCCGTGCCGCCAATCTCGAGCTGGAGCTGACCCGCGGCCATGAACCTTCGCAGCATCTGCGCCTGTGGATGCAGCCACTGCTGGACATGGACGGGCAGCCCAAGCGCCTGCTCGGCCAGGTGCAGAACATCACCGAGCAGCATCAGACCGACGCGTTGATCCGCTGGCGCACCGAGCTGCTCAACCGGGTTTCCGCGCTGGGCCGCATCGGCGGCTGCGAGATCGAAGTGCAGACCCGGCACATGCAGTGGACCGAGGAGTGCTATCGCATCCACGGCCTGCGCAAGGAACCGATCACGCTGGATCAAGCGCTGGCGCTGTACACCGAGGATTCGCGCCTCGCCTTCGAGGCGGCGCTGGGCCGGATCGCCGCAGGTGGGCTGCCCGAGCAGCTGGACCTGTGCTTCTACCGCCAGTCCGGCCTGCGCGTGTGGGTGCAGGTACTGATCGAGCTGGACCGTCGCGATGGCCTGCCGCCGCGCTTCGTGGTGCTGTTCCGTGACATCACCCGCGAGCGCGAGGCCAACGAGCGCATCGAGCTGCTGGCCCACTACGACCTGCTGACCGGCCTGCCCAACCGCGTGCTGCTCGGCGAGCAGACCGCAGAGGCGATCGAGGAGGCGCGCGACCGCGGCACCTCGCTGGCGATGCTGTTCATCGACCTGGACGGCTTCAAGACCATCAACGACAGCTTCGGCCATGCCACCGGCGATGCGCTGCTGAAGGCCGCCGCCACGCGGCTGCACCAGAACCTGCGCAACAACGACCTGTTCGGCCGCTTCAGCGGTGACGAGTTCATCGTGGTGCTGCGTGACCTGGCCGAGCCGGAAGACGCGGGGCATGTCGCCCGCAAGTTGATCGCCTCGCTGGCCGAGCCGCTGCGCCGTGGCGAGACCACCTTGAAGGTCGGCGCCAGTGTCGGCATCGCGATGCTGGGTGATGCCCAGACCGACTTCGATTCACTGCTGCGCGCCGCCGACGCCGCGATGTACGCGGCCAAGGAAGCGGGGCGCAACACCTACCAGTACTACAGCCAGGACGCGCTGGCGCGCATCCAGCGCAGGCTGGAACTGGAGCACGCCCTGCACGGGGCGATCGAGCGCGAAGAATTCAGCCTGGCCTACCAGCCGTTGCTGCACGCCCACCAGGGCGAGCCGCCCGCGATTGAAGCGCTGCTGCGCTGGCATCGGCCCGGCATCGGCTACTGCAGCCCGGCCGAGTTCATCCCGATTGCCGAAAAATGCGGCGAAATCGTGCGCATCGGCGACTGGGTGCTGAATGAAGCCTGCCGCCAGGCGACCGCCTGGGACCGTGCTGGACTACATTTCGACCGAATCGCGGTCAATGTATCGGCGGTGCAGCTGCGCGACCGCGGGTTCGCCGAACGGGTGATCGAGATCTGCCATGCCCACGGCTGGCCGCCGCAGCGGCTGGAGTTGGAGCTGACCGAGTCGGCGCTGATCCGCGACACCGACATCCTGCGCCATTGCTTCGACGTGCTGGAACGGCACGGCGTACCGCTCGCGGTGGATGACTTCGGTACCGGCTTCTCCAACCTCAATTACCTCAACCGCTTCCCGGTGGGGCGCCTGAAGATCGACCGCAGTTTCGTGCAGGGCATGCTGCATGATTCGGGCACGGCCGAAGTCACCCAGGCGATCGTGCACCTGGGCCACGCGCTGGGCATGAAGGTGGTGGCCGAAGGTGTGGAAACGCACCAGGAAGAAGACATGCTGCGCCGCCAGGGCTGCGACGAAATCCAGGGCTACCTGTACTCGCGGCCGCTCAGCCCGCGCGACCTGGCACAGTGGCTGCGCCAGCAGCACCCGGCACCGGTGCGCACCGACGCCAGCAGCGAAGCGGTGCTGGTGCGCTGACAGCCCGACGCTGGTGTAGTCCAGCTCTGGTGGGTGCCGACTCCGGTGGGTGCCGACCGTTGGTCGGCACGGATGCTCGCGCTCGCGATCATCCACGCAGGGCGTGGATCTACCTGATCCGTGCGGGCATCGCTTCGCCAACGACAGCATAACGCCGCGCAAAAACCAGCAGATCCACGCCATGCGTGGATGCTGTCAACACAGGCTTGCAGCGCCAGGTCAGTCATCTTCCACCAGATCGCCTAGGTCGAGGATCTGCGGATTTACACTGTGCGCGGCAATGCTTCGGAGCATTCCAGCCTTTGGCCGGAGGGCGTAGCAATGCATCGTATGGATGGGATTGAATTCCAGCCACGGGCAGGATGAGTGCCCCAGGATAACCGGCATGTTGAAACTGATGTCGTTGGAATCGTCCAGTGGCGAGTCCATTTGCCGCCTTGATGTTCCTGCACGACATCGCCAAGATATCGCGCGAACACAAACCTCAAAGCATCCTGTTCGTCCTGCGACAGCGGCTCAGCCATTGATCCAGGCCATGCGACAAGTCCGAAAAGACGGAGGGTGGATGTTGTTCGTGTGCATTCCCGCAGGTCGTGGATCTACCGGTTCATCAATGCGATGCCTGCGATCGAATAGCTGGCGATCAGCAGTCCGAGCACATACGCCGCCACGATGATCAGCCAATACGTCACCGGCTCGATGTCCCGCCATGCATCAATGGTGCCGACGCGGTGATGGCTCAGATGGACATGCCCGGTGCTGATGGCAGCTGCTGCCATCCAGGCGCATAGAAAGGCCATCAGCATGAAGAGCAGGCTGCCGAACAGGAATGCGACAGGTCGATGCCGGGGCGGCCGCAAGGTGGCGTAGGCGGGACGCCAGGTAAAGGTGACCGCGATGAGCACCATCGCAGCAAATCCCAGCCAGGTCATGAACGTGGTGCTCATGCGACGACACTCCGTGTCCAGCCATAGATGGCATGGGCGGATCATGCCATGGGTGTGGAACGGGTGGCGGTGAAGGCCATCCACGCATGGCGTGGATCTACTTCAGCGCTTCCCCATCCAGCCCAAGGTCCCACGCCAGGCCCAGCAGCTCGTCGTCCGCGCGGGACGGTGCAGGCCGCGCATCGGCCAGTTGCTGCAGCTCGCGGATCTCCTCGCGTGCCACCTCTTCCAGCTGCTGCAGCTGCTCACGCACGCTCGCGTTGCGCGGGCGCTCGGTGTCGGTGAGGGAGGGCAGGGCGCGGATCAGGGTCATGGTGCGTGTACAGGATGCATCCAACGGCGGGTCACAGGCAAAGGCCCCGGAAGAACCGGGGCCTTGCGGGCTGCCGGTAGCGGCAGCGGACATCAGGATCAGAACAGCTCGACCGTGCCAGCACCCATGCTCTGTTGGGCAACCGGCTTGTGCGGCGGGCGTTCCCATTCGCTGCGCAGTTCGCGCAGGCGGTTGCCGGTGCGCTGCAGGGCGGTGGCGATCTCTTCGTCGAACACGCCGCCATTGCGGTGCAGCAGTTCCTGCAGGGCCACCGCCTCGCGGTTGATCGCGGTCAGGCGATCCAGGTGGGTGTGCACGCCGCCCAGCGCCTGGGTGGCGATGTCTTCGAACTGCAGGGCGCGCACGGCCTCGGCCACGCTGCCATCGATCGAACGGGCGCACTCGGAGACTTCGCGCATGCCGTCGCCCAGCGAGGCATTGATCTGGGCCACGTTGTCGAGCATCGCGGCCGCTTCCTGGCGCGCTTCACGGGAACGGTCCATGTCACGCGAGGCCATGTGCGAAACCGTCTCGCGGACCTTGGCGATGGCGTCCTTGGAACTGTGCGCCAGCTTGCGGATCTGCTCGTTGAACGTGGTCGAGCGTTCGGACAGGTTGCGCACTTCGTCGGCGACCACCGCGAAGCCACGACCGGCTTCACCGGCACGCGCAGCTTCGATGGCAGCGTTCAGCGCCAGCAGGTTGGTCTGGTCGGCGATCGACTTGACGTCTTCCAGCAGCGCGAAGATGCCGTCCAGGTGCTGCGCCATCTGGTCGATGTGCTGCACGGTGGTACTGCTCTGGCCGCTCACCTGTTCCAGCGCTTCCACCAGCTGTTCCATGCGGTGGCTGGCGTGCTGGGCGAAACGCGCAACGTCGAGGCCGGCATTGCCTTCATCACCGGCGCGGTCGACGATGCGCGACAGGGCCTGGCTCTGCTGGCGCGACTTGCGGTTCATCGCATCGAAGCTGCCGCCGAGGCTGGAAACCGCCTGGCGGATCAGGTCACGGGCGCGTTCCACTTCGCCACGCGAACCGTCGATCTCGTTGCCGACGAAGTTGCGCAGTTCGGTCAGCAGCTGGTCCTGCTCGCGCAGGACACGGGCATGTTCCGGGGAACGATGCGCCTGGGCGCGGGTGGTCCACCACGCAAAGCCGAGCCAGCTCAGCGTCATCGTGGTCAGGATCGCCCAGCGCAGGGCGGCCGGCCATTCGAAACCGATGGCGAAGGGGAGCAGCAGGGTCAGAGCCAGGGGGGCGGCCAGACGGATGAAAATGCGTGAGTACATGGACGTTCTCGGGAGGTGCACGGAGGATGTATCGGCCGTACCCCCTTTCTCTTTAACGTCGATGTGCCTCGAAGTGCATTCTGAATGCGCCGGTTTTCCGGCGCTGCCGGGGATTCGGGGTCAGGCGGGGTCGGATCCCTTTGGGAAAAGGGCTCTGACCCCATGGGGCTCACGCCAGCTGCCGGTCCACAGCCTCGATCATCGCCTTGCGGCTGAACAGGAAGTCCCAGTAGCTGCCCCCCAGCTGGCGCCACAGCACCGCCGAACGTACCGCAGCCAGCAGCAGAGCGCGGATCTCGGCGACCACGCCGGCCTGGCCCAGGTAGTGCGGGTTGCCCTGGACCATCACCCGCGGCTTCAGGTGGCTGATGGTGTCGGCGTACAGGCCGCCCAGGTTGGCCAGCACGTCCGGGTGACCGCTGTCGCCCAGT
The DNA here is from genome assembly GCF_036319965.1 of Stenotrophomonas sp. SMYL41. Taxonomy (NCBI): domain Bacteria; kingdom Pseudomonadati; phylum Pseudomonadota; class Gammaproteobacteria; order Lysobacterales; family Lysobacteraceae; genus Stenotrophomonas; species Stenotrophomonas sp. SMYL41. The sequence goes on from NZ_JAWIRX010000003.1 coordinate 72,866, forward strand.
TCGGTGGCCTGGCGCTGGGCGCGCTCGATGCCCGAGGCGACCTTGTTCACGGTGGCGCCGTCCTGCACGAAGCGCCGCTCCAGCTGCAGTACCGACAGGGCCAGCTTGGGCAGGATCGGGTCCTGGCCCTGGCTGCGGAAGTAGTTGTGCAGCAGGCGCAGGCCGGCCTTCAGTGCATGGCGGTCACCGAACACCTCCTGCGGCGAGGACGCGTCAACGCGGAATACGCTGTCCACGGCAGTGCGCACGGCGGCGGCGTCGGAATGGCCGGTATCGGCGATGCGGCGTACCTGCTGCAGGGCCTGGGCAATGCCGGCCAGGGCCAGGACGCGGTCGTCGACAGTGAAACTCATGCAGCGATTACCTCAAAAGGAGAAGGGGTGGTGCGCAGGCGCTGTTCCAGCGGCGCATCGGTGGCGGCGATCACTGCGCCACCCAGGCACACGTCACCGTCATACAGCACCAGTGATTGACCGGGCGTAACGGCGCGCTGCGGGCACGCGAAGGTGACCAGCACGCTGCCATCATCCAGCACCTCGACTGCACACGGCTCATCGGGCTGGCGGTAGCGGGTCTGTGCCGTGCACTCAAAACGGCGAGCCGGGGGCGAACCGGCAACCCAGTGCGCGGTCTCCGAACGCAGGCGGTCGGACAGCATCCACTTGCTGTCGCGGTCCTGGTCCACGTACAGCACGTTGCTGGCCACATCCTTGCCGACCACGTACCACGGCGCAGCGGGGCGGCCGCGCACGCCGCCGATGTTCAGGCCTTCGCGCTGCCCCAGGGTGAAATAGAACACCCCCGGGTGCTCGGCGATGACGCTGCCATCGGCCGGGTCGAGGATCTGGCCGGGTTTGGCCGGCAGGTAGCGGCCGAGGAACTCGCGGAAGTCGCGCTCGCCGATGAAGCAGATGCCGGTGGAGTCCTTCTTGGCATGGGTCGGTAGACCGACGTCGCGCGCGATGCGGCGCAGGTCGCTCTTTTCCAGGTCGCCGATCGGAAACAGGGTGGCAGCCAGCTGCGCCTGGCCCAGCTGGTGCAGGAAGTAGCTCTGGTCCTTGGAGCGGTCGGCACCGCGCAGCAGCAGCCACTGGCCGCCGCGCTGGGTCACCCGCGCGTAGTGGCCGGTGGCGATGCGCTCGGCGCCCAGTTCGCGCGCGGCATCCAGGAAGTGCTTGAACTTCACTTCGCGGTTGCACAGCACGTCCGGGTTCGGCGTGCGGCCGGCGGCGTACTCGGCCAGGAAGTGTTCGAACACACCCTGCCAGTACTCGCTGGAAAAATCGCGGAAGTGGAACGGGATGCCGAGCAGGCCGCAGACAGCCACCGCATCGCGGCGGTCGTCTTCGGCGCGGCAGTCGCCGCTGCCATCATCGGCCCAGTTCTGCATGAACAGGCCAGCCACGGCCTCGCCCTGCTGCACCAGGCGCCAGGCGGCGACCGAAGAGTCGACGCCACCGGAGACGCCCACCATTACACGCGGAGTGCTCATGCGACCTCCCGGACCAGCGAAAGCGGATGGCGTTGGCCACCCAGGTAATCGGCCACCACCTGCCATACCAGCGGGCTGCGCTGGCGCTCGCCGGCGGCCTGCAGCTCGGCCGGGGTCAGCCACAGTGCGCGGTCGATGCCGGTGTCCAGCGGCTGCGCCGGGTCATGCGAGACCGGGCGCGCCGCATAGCAGAAACGCAGGAAGGCGGTGCCGTCGCCGGCGGTCCACTGGTAGCAGCCGATGAAATGGGTCAGCTGCACCGTCCAGCCGGTTTCCTCCCGGGTCTCGCGCAGGGCCGCCTCAGCCAGGCTTTCGCCCGGCTCGAGGTGGCCGGCCGGCTGGTTCAGCACCCGGCGCCCGTCGATGGTCTCTTCGACCAGCAACACGCGGCCGCCGTCGATCACCACCGTGGCGACAGTGGCGTGCGGTGCCCAGCGCGGGTCCGGCGTGGCGTTCAACTCAGAACTCGTCCTTCTTGGTCAGTTCCAGCTCCATCGCGTCGGCGGTGCGGATGGCCGCATCGATGGCGTCGCTGAGCTGGTCCGGGGTGGCATCGGCGTCGATCTTCACCACGAACATGGCCGTGGTGTCCTGCTTCACCCAGCCGCCCATCTTGGCATCCTGCGAATCCTCCAGCAGGCGGTTGGCCACGGCGACCGGGAACTGCTTGGTCTTGGCGCTGTAGGCCGGCGCCCAGATCTCGCGGATGTTGTGGGTGCCGAAGTCTTCCACCGCCGAGCGCACGTAGACCATCTGGGTGCGGTCACCCTCGACGTCGAAGACCATGCGGTAGTCGCCATCCTCGTCGACTTCGTAGGTGTAGCCCAGCTTGTCCAGGTGGCGGGCCACGGACTTGTCGGCCTGGGTCTCGGCGGCGGCGGAGCCGGCGGCGGCCAGAGCGATCAGCAGGGCGGGAAGAAGGGTCCTTTTCATGAAGATCCTGTGAAACAGTGTTGAGAGAGGGTGCAATTGTGACGGTGGGCGCGCGTGCCGTCCAATCTGCGTCGGGCCGACGCAGGCTTGCCCGAGCCTCTATAATGGGCAGATGCCCCATGAGTCTTCCCCCGATTCCCATCACGAGCACGGCGTAGCCGTGGAACCCGCGCGCCCGGAAGTGGCGCCGCCGCCGTTCTACCAGGTGATGCTGCTCAACGACGACTACACCCCGATGGATTTCGTGGTGGACGTGCTGCAGCAGTTCTTCAGCATGGACCTGGACAAGGCCACGCAGGTGATGTTGCACGTCCACACCCGCGGCCGCGGCGTCTGCGGGGTGTTCACCCGTGAAGTGGCCGAGACCAAGGTTGCCCAGGTCAACGAGTACTCGCGGATGAACCAGCACCCGCTGCTGTGCACGATGGAAAAGGCCTGACCGGCTGCCGATTCTCGTCCGGGCACATTGTTCCCGGATGGGTGTGCCCCCAAGGTGGGCACCTGCCAAGCACGGATCAGCCCTCCGCCAGCGCCTCCAGCGCCATCCGTGCCACCGCCTCGTCCACGTCGGCAGGGTCGCCGTCATCCCTGAACCACACTGCCGACAGCGCCATGCTGGCCGCGATCCAGCGCAGCAGGCGCGTGCGCTCCAGGCCGGCCAGTGCGCTTACCTGTTCCAGCCGGGCGGCAAACCGCTCGGGCCGGGTGGCCACATGGATGCCAGGGCCGCACAGGTCCGGATTGCTGAACATCGTCGTGTAGTCGAACGCGCGGTCGCCCAGCAGCCGCTTCGGGTCGATCGCCAGCCAGCCGCGCGCGCCGAAATCGAGCACATTGTCGTGGTGCAGGTCGCCGTGCAGCGGCCGGATCTCGCACTCCTCCTGCAGCAGTCCCTCCGCCAGTGATCTGCACTGTTCCAGCAGTGGCGGCAGCGCCGCCCTTGGCTGCAGCAGGTCGGCGAACCATGTACGCAGGCAGACCAGGTCGTCTGGCGGCGCACTCCGTGGCCGGTGCAACCGCAGCAGGACCTGGCACAGGATCGTGGTGCAGGCGTCATCGTCGCCCTCTATCGAACGTTTCCGCAGCGAGTCGCGGCCGGCACGTTCGATCAGGATCGCTGGTCCCTCGTGGGCCAGCAGGCGGGCGGCGCCGTCGCCACCCCACCAGCGCAGCAGCCGATGGGCGTTCTGTTCCTCGGGTTCGTCGCCGACCTTCAGCATCGCCGGTTCGCCGGCGGCGGTCAGCACCGGCCAGAGCCGGGCGCGCGGTGTTTCGATGGCCTCGCCATCACGCCGCAATCGCCAGCGGCTCAGGTAGGGTTCGCTCATGCTGGGCGGGCTGTCCTGGAGTGAATGAAGATCAAGCAATTCGCACTGCTAACGCCATCTGAACGCAGCAATCCGCTAGGGTGATGGAAATCGCGTAGTCAGGCCGCATATTGTCCCCATCTGCCGCCGGAGTAATCCATGTTCAGCAAAGACCTCGAACACACCATCGGCCAGTGCTACAAGCGCGCCCGTGAGGCCCGGCATGAATTCATGACGGTCGAACACCTGCTGTTGGCACTGCTCGACAACCCGTCCGCCCAGGCCGTACTGAAGGCTTGCGGCGCCGACGCCGACCGCCTGCGCCAGGAGCTGGAGCAGGCCATCGAGGCCTCCGTGTCCCGCCTGGCCGAAGATGACGGCCGCGATACCCAGCCCACCCTGGGCTTCCAGCGCGTGCTGCAGCGGGCCGTGTACCACGTGCAGTCCTCGGGCAAGAAGGAGGTCACCGGCGCCAATGTGCTGGTCGCCATCTTCGGCGAAAAGGACTCGCATGCCGTCTATTACCTCAACCAGCAGGACGTCACCCGGCTGGACGTGGTCAATTACCTGTCCCATGGCATCGCCAAGCTGGGCGAGGAGGGCGAGCAGCCGTCCTCCTCCTCCGAGGGCGAAGGCCGCATCGAAGGCGGGGAGGGTGAGCCGAAGGGCGATGCCCTGGCCGAGTTCGCCAGCAACCTCAACGAACAGGCCCGGGCCGGTCGCATCGACCCGCTGGTCGGGCGTGCCGACGAGATCGAGCGCACCATCCAGGTCCTGTGCCGCCGCCGCAAGAACAACCCGCTGTACGTGGGCGAGGCCGGCGTGGGCAAGACCGCGATTGCCGAGGGCCTGGCCCGCCGCATCGTCGAGGGCTCGGTGCCCGAGGTGCTGGCCGACGCGGTGATCTATTCGCTCGACCTGGGCGCCCTGGTGGCTGGCACCAAGTACCGTGGCGACTTCGAGAAGCGCCTGAAGAGCGTGCTGACCGCGTTGAAGAAAGTGCCCAATGCGGTGCTGTTCATCGACGAGATCCACACCATCATCGGTGCCGGTTCGGCCTCGGGCGGCACCATGGATGCGTCCAACCTGATCAAGCCGGCGCTGGCCTCCGGTGAGCTGCGCTGCATCGGCTCGACCACCTTCCAGGAATACCGTGGCATCTTCGAGAAGGATCGGGCGCTGGCCCGCCGCTTCCAGAAGATCGACATCGTCGAGCCGACCGTCGGCGAGACCTACGAGATCCTGCAGGGGCTGAAGTCCAAGTACGAACTGCACCACGGCGTGACCTATTCCGACGAGGCGCTGCAGGCGGCGGTGGACCTGTCGGTGAAGCACATCGGCGACCGCCTGCTGCCGGACAAGGCCATCGACGTGATCGACGAGGCCGGCGCCCGTCAGCGCCTGCTGCCGGAAGGGCAGCGCAAGGAGCTGATCGACGTCGAGGAAGTGGAGGCGATCGTCGCCAAGATGGCGCGCATTCCCACCAAGCAGGTCAGCGCCACCGACAAGGATGTGCTGCAGCACCTGGAGCGCAACCTGAAGATGGTGATCTTCGGCCAGGATCCGGCCATCGAGACACTGTCCTCGGCGATCAAGCTGGCACGCTCCGGCCTTGGCAACCCGGAAAAGCCGATCGGCAACTTCCTGTTCGCCGGTCCGACCGGTGTCGGCAAGACCGAGGTGACCAAGCAGCTGGCGCTGCAGCTGGGCATCGAGCTGGTCCGCTTCGACATGTCCGAATACATGGAGCCGCATTCGATCAGTCGCCTGATCGGCGCCCCTCCGGGCTACGTCGGCTTCGACCAGGGCGGCCTGCTGACCGAGAAGATCGTCAAGACGCCGCACTGCGTGCTGCTGCTGGACGAAATCGAGAAGGCGCACCCGGACATCTTCAACATCCTGTTGCAGGTGATGGACCGCGGCGTGCTGACCGATACCAATGGTCGCGAAGCCAACTTCAAGAACGTGGTGCTGGTGATGACCACCAATGCCGGCGCGGCCCAGGCCTCGCGGCGCTCGATCGGCTTCACCAAGCAGGACCATGCCACCGACGCGATGGAGACGATCCGCCGCAGCTTCACCCCGGAATTCCGCAACCGCCTCGATGCGGTGGTGCAGTTCCAGGCGCTGGGCTTCGAGCACATCCTGCGCGTGGTCGACAAGTTCCTGATCGAGCTGGAGATGCTGCTGCAGGACAAGCACGTCAGCCTGTCGGCCACCCCGACCGCGCGCGACTGGCTGGCCCACCACGGCTTCGACCCGCTGATGGGTGCGCGCCCGATGGCCCGCGTGATCCAGGACAAGATCAAGCGTCCGCTGGCCGACGAGCTGCTGTTCGGCAAGCTGGTCAACGGCGGCAAGGTCAGCATCGATGTCCGCGACGACGAGCTGGTGGTCGAGACCCAGGCCGAACCGGAACGCCTGCTGCCGGTCACGGTGGAGTGAGCTGACGCCGGGCCTGGCCCGGTGAGCTCGGGCAACAAGGGCGGCTCCGGCCGCCCTTGTCATGTGCGCGGTCAGCGGCTGCGCTGGCGGGTCTTCTTCTTGAAGGTGGCCTCGTCGATCGGCTCGATCTGCGCCACGGTGCAGCGGCTGGAGTCGGTCTGCAGCTGGCTGCGCCCGGCGGTGCACAGCAGGCCCTGCTGCCCTTCCGTGGAAAAGCTCAACTTCCGCGAGTAGCCCGCAGCGGAACAGTCGTCCTGGAAATGCACGACGTAGTGGTCCTGGCCATTGCGCAGCAGGATGTTGCGCGAGGCGCCGGCGCGCACCAGTTGCTGGTCGCTGCCCAGCTGGACGCAGTCACTGGTGGTGGAAGGGGTATCGGCGGCGCGCGCGGGCGATGCGCTGGCGGACGCGACAACGGCGATGAGCAGGGTGGTCAGCGGGAGCATGTTCATGGCGGGGCAGGGGATGGCGATCCGGACTGGATCGGCTCCCACGATGCCGCCACGCGTGCAGGGTCGAATCTGCCGCAAGCAGGGCTGACCGACGTCACGGTGAGTTCGGTCACGATGACCTCCGGCAGGGCCGGATTGCAGGCATGACAAAAGGCCAGCAACCAGGGCTGGCCTTGTCGAAGTGGCGCGGCGCGCCGACCGCTTACTTCATGCGGTAGGTGATACGACCCTTGGTCAGGTCGTACGGGGTCATTTCAACCTTGACCCGGTCACCGGTGAGGATGCGGATGTAGTTCTTGCGCATGCGGCCGGAGATGTGGGCGATGATTTCGTGCCCATTTTCCAGGCGAACGCGGAAAGTGGTGTTCGGCAGCGTCTCGCTGACGGTGCCCTCGAACTCGATGGAATCGTCTTTCGACATGTAGTCCTGTGCGGTTCAGAAAACGGCCACGCTGGGCCTAAGGCGCGGTATTTTACGCGTGACGGGCCCAGCTTGCAAAGTTTGTGTTAACCCCCGGCCAAACGCTGTGCCGGCAAGCGTCCGACCGCCTGCGTCCAGGGGCCTTCACGGCCGTCATGGCGCACCGCGTGGCGCACGTGCTCCAGAAACGCCGCGCGCGGCAGGTGTTCGGCGCCCATCCGCAGCAGGTGCGGATTCTCCACCTGGGCATCGATCAGCGCCCAGCCCCAGCCGTGAAGCGTGGATGCCAGCGCCGCCAGGGCGATCTTGGAGCCGCCGCTGGCGCCACTGAACATGCTCTCGCCGAAGAACATCGACCCGATCGCCACCCCATAGATGCCGCCGACCAGCGTCTGCCGGTCCCAGACCTCGAAGGAGTGGGCAAAGCCGAGATCGTGCAACTGGCTGTAGGCCTCAACCATCGCCGGGCTGATCCAGGTGTCGTCCTGGCCGGGCCGAGGCGCTGCCGCACAGGCGCGCATCACCCGGCTGAAGGCGGTGTCGGCGGTGACCTCCCAGGTGCTGCCGCGCAACTGGCGGCGGAAGCGGCTGGACAGATGCACGCCATCGGTCCGGAACACCATGCGCGGGTCGGGCGACCACCACAGGATCGGCTCGCCCTCGCTGAACCACGGAAAGATACCGCCGGCGTAGGCGTTGAGCAGGCGCGCCGGATGCAGGTCGCCGCCCACCGCGAGCAGGCCGTCGGGCTGGCGCAGGGCGGTCTCGGCCGGCGGGAAGGGGGCGTCCGGCGCATCGGCCAGGCGCCAGGGCAGCTGGCGGGTCATGCCGCCATTGTATTCGCCGTGGTGATGGTTGATGTCTGGCACCATCACGCTTCACCGGCAAGGAGCCTGCGAATGAGCGACCCGATCCCAGCCATCCTCGACGTGCATGACACCCCGCGCACGCGCAACGACAGCCAAGGCATGCTGCTGTCGCTGGCCAGCGAGCATCCGCATCAGCTAGGGGAGTTGATGCTGCAGGCCTTGGTGCGACGCTCACCGGGCTCGGCCTTCCTCGACATGGCGCTGGACCTGCTGCCGGATGAGGCGGTGCCCGCAGTCGCGGCCGATGCATGGCGCCGCTATCGCGAGGGCGAGCGCGGTGAACTGCTGGCCAGCGTGATGGCGTTCGCCAGCTACCAGGCGCCGCAGGTGCTGCAGGAAGATTGGGAGGCGTTGCTGGCGGTGGCCCACGAAGATCAGGTGCAGTTGGCCTCGCAGGTCTGGCAGGGCCTGTCCGCCGCGACCGCCGCACACTGGGCACAGATGCTGGCCGAGGCCGGGGATGATCGGGAGATGGCGCGCGCGAGGGCGCTGCTGCTTGCTGCTCAGCCCGAAACCTACACCGTAGCCCGGGGCTACCTCGTCGACTGGGGCCAGCTGGATGCCGAGATCTGGGCGCACTGGGCTGGCGTGGCCAACGGTCCGCTGCCGCGCCGCCTGTACGGTGAGAGGCCACTGCACATCCGCTTCGGCCGTGAGCAGCACCGCGCGCAGTTGGCCGATGAGCCAAGCTGGCGCAAGCGCATCTGGCGCCTGCATCCGACCTGGAATGGAGGCGAGGTGCATCACACGGGCCGCATGGGTGGGCTGCTGGACGCACTGTGCGGTGGTTGTCACGCGCCGCTGCAGCGCCTGCTGCAGACCCATGCTGCCGTACTGCAGCCCGGCGCGGAGGGTGAGGTTACGCTGGGGCTCTGCCTGGATTGCTGCGGCTGGGAAGAGCCGCCGGTGCGCTTCTATCGCCACGATGCCGACGGCCTACCCAATTGCCATCCCAGCCAGTATCGCGCGGTGCCGAATACGCCCACCGACAGTGGCGACCTGATGCAGGCCGAGGTGGGCCTTGTGGCCCTGGAAAGCGTGCGCTGGCAGCAACAGGACTGGGGCCAGTCCAACCATCGGCAGAACCTGTCGCGCGTGGGTGGTGCGCCGAGCTGGGTGCAGAGCGCCTGGTACCCGGCGTGCATCGATTGCGGCGAGGAGATGCCGTTCGTGATGCAGCTGGATTCAACGCTGCCGACCACGGCTGAGGGCACGCTGCTGTGGGGCAGCGGCGGCATGCTCTATACGTTCTGGTGCGCAACGTGCCGGGTGAGTGGGCACTTCTGGCAGTGCACCTGAGCGCAGTACGCGCCCCATCGCGCCGGTAGGTGCCAACCTTGGTTGGCACGCTTTTCCACTACGGCCCTGCGCGGAACGGCCCATGCCCCTGCAGTTCCTGCCGGTAACGCCGCACATCCCGACGCTCCTGCCGGCACCAGTCCTGCAGCGCTTCTGCAAACTCCGCATCGGCCACCCAGTGCCGGCTGCGCACCAGTGCCGGCAGGAAGCCGCGCGCCAGCTTGTGCTCGCCCTGTGCGCCGGGCTCGAATCGGCTCAGCCCCTCGCGCAGGCAGTACTCGATGCCCTGGTAGTAGCAGGCCTCGAAGTGCAGGCCAGGCAGGGTGGCGCCGCCCCAGTAACGGCCGTAGAGCGTGTGGCCGCCACGCAGGCACAGTGCACCGGCAATCGGCTGGCCCTCCTGCTCGGCCAGGAACAGCACCAGCCCGCGTCCCAATGAAATGGCCAGATGACGCAGGAACGCCTCGGTCAGCGCCGGGGCATTGCCGTATTCGAGGAAGGTCTGCAGGTAGAAACGGTACATGGCCTGCAGGTCGGCGCGGCTGGCCTCGTCGCCATGTACTACGCGGAACGTGATGCCCTGGCGGGTGACCTTGGCCCGTTCCTGGCGGATGTTCTTGCGGTGCTTGTGATCCATCGCGCCGAGGAACTGATCGAAGGTCGCCCACTCACCCGGATTCTGCCACTGGAACTGCACGTCCTCACGCAGCAGCCAGTCATCGCCGAACAGCGCCTCGTCGCCCGCTGTGTGGAAATTGATATGAGCCGAGGACACGTGCAGTGCGGGCAGCGCATCACGCAATGCCGACAGCAACGCGGCGCGTTCTGAATCGTGACGGGCCAGCAGGCGCGGGCCGGTGACCGGCGAGTACGGCACCGCGCCCAGCCATTTCGGGTAGTAGTCACGGCCATGCCGGGCATAGGCGTTGGCCCAGGCGTGGTCGAACACGAACTCGCCGTGCGAATTGGTCTTCAGGTAACCCGGTATGGCGCCAACCAGGTGGTCGCCCTCCCACAGCGTGAAGTGCCGGGGCTGCCAGCCCCAGTCCTCGCGCAGGCAGCCGTGTTGTTCCAGGCCAGACAGGAAGGCATGGCTGACGAACGGGTTCTGGCCGTCGTGCAGCGCATCCCAGTCGGTGGCGGGAATGGACTGCAGAGAGTCGAGGAAGCGGGCGGAGGGCATGGTTGGCAAGGATAGGCCAGGTGGATCGCGAACGGTGTTGGCGGGGCTGGGTTGGTTTGTTCCGGTTGGGGGTGAGGGAAGTTTGAAATCTCCATCCGTGTGCGCTTGGTGCGGAATTACCGGCGCACGGCTCGGCAGGGTGGCGGGGCGCTGCATGAGCGGCGCGCATCCCACCCATGGAGGAATCAACAATGAAAGGATTGAAGCTTGCAACTGCCGTGGTCGCGTGCGGCCTGTTCTTTGTGCCGCCCGTGTTGGCTTCTGCAGCCGAGATCTCGAAGGCAGCGGAAGATCCGGGCGCCTATGCAGAGTTGGTGGCGCTGCTTGAGCGCGAAATTTCCTCCCAGTTGACACGCCATCTGCAAGAGAAGGGCAGGTTGCGCCAAGTGACTGTGAGCGTAGCGGTAGATCCGCAAAAGCGCAGGATGGTCGTCGACTTCGGCTCCGGATACCTTCCGGGCAACGACCAGAACTATGGATAGCTCTTCCTCATACCGCTGGCCGCTGATCTTCGGCACTACTCCGATCAGGCGGGCCTGGAAATCCTGGACGTGGAGTTCCTTTTTCAGGGTAAGCCAATGGAGGCGCATTTCCCGGAAGATCACCCTGCGCCAAGAGCGGCGAAATCCCGGTCCGCACACGCGCAGGCTCTGGTTTCGTCAAGCCATGGGTACATTGCCTTGCATCCCAGCAGGGCGTGGGAATTTCAACGACCAGCCCCGCTCGGACTGCAGGAGGATGTATTGAGCCCAACATACGGAGACGAACTGCAGGGCTTTCTGGAGCAACGAAGCGGATTGGTCGTGCATCGAGCACGCAGTCGTTCTACGGACCCGCATCCGGAGTCGGGCCACCCTTGGGAACATATGTCTGCCAGGTATCACTTGAAAACGCTCCTTCCTGAGCATGCTGACATCTGGAACGAGCTGCCAAACAGCTCCGATAGCGATCGTGAAGTCAAGGAGGACATCCGTGCTCGCCCCAACTATGCCAATCATCTTGGTGTGGATGTGATGCTGAGCCTGCACACAAACGGAAACTCGTCCCCCAGTGTTCGTGGGGCCGAGGTCTATCACCATCGTGCCAAGCCTGAGGACAAGGCGCTGGGTGACAGCATTCTGTGCGGCATGAGAGAAGTAATCCATGCCCAGCCGGGGTACGAGAACTTTCCTGTTCGAGCCGAATCGGCTGCTGATGCGCACGGCGAAAACCGCATCGGGAGGATGCCCTCGGTGATCGTCGAAACCGCCTACCACTCCAATCCTGATGATGTGGCGGCATTGCAGGACCCCGTCTTCCGCTCGGCGTCGATGAAAGGGGTGGAGAAGGGCTATCGCCTGTGGGCAACGGGAAAGCCCTGCGAGCCGCTGGCCCTGCATCCGATCCCGGATATCGATGTCCCGATTCAGGCGGCCCGGGACGTTGAACTGGGCTATGCCGGGAATCCTCAGTATCCGTTGTCTGTGGAGCTCTCGCTGGCATCCTGTTCGGAGGCGGGCGCATGCACGCCCTGGGCGACGACATTCGATGACCCTGCCAAGCCACTGACCATCAATCTCGCCTGCAATGGCCCAAGTCCAGGTGTCGCGCGCTGGAGTGTTGTGCTGCGCGATGCGGATGGGGTTGCCACGACACCCGTCGAGTTCTCGCAGGCGTGCGTGCGAGCGTGAGGGCGGGCTTCGGTCTGCCAGGCATGGCCTGGCACTACTGAAAGCACAAAGGCCGGCGCTTTCGCGCCGGCCTTTGGTCTGGGTCGAGCATGGCTCGACTCAGCTGGCCTTGCCCTGCGCGTCCAGGTAGCGCTCGGCGTCCAGTGCGGCCATGCAGCCGAAGCCGGCCGAGGTGATCGCCTGGCGGTAGTGCTGGTCGGCCACGTCGCCGGCGGCGAACACGCCTTCCACCGAGGTCTGGGTGGCGTTGCCGCCCAGGCCCGAGCGGATCTCCAGGTAGCCGTTGTTCATCGCCAGCTGGCCGTCGAACAGGGTGGTGTTCGGGTGGTGGCCGATGGCCACGAAGAAGCCGTGGGCGTCGATGTCGCGGGTGCTGCCGTCCAGGGTGGACTTCACGCGCACGCCGGTCACGCCGGCGTCGTTGCCCAGCACTTCCTCCACCTGATGGTGCCAGACGGTCTCGATCTTGCCTTCGGCCACCTTCTTGAACAGCTTGTCCTGCATGATCTTTTCCGCCTTCAGGGTGTCGCGGCGGTGGACCAGATAGACCTTGCGGGCGATGTTGGACAGGTACAGCGCCTCTTCCACGGCGGTATTACCGCCGCCGACCACAACCACGTCCTGGTCACGGTAGAAGAAGCCGTCACAGGTGGCGCAGGCGGACACGCCGCGGCCCTTGAACTCGTCCTCGGTCGGGATGCCCAGGTACTTGGCGGTGGCGCCGGTAGCGATGATCAGGGCATCGCAGGTGTACTCGTGGCTGTCGCCGATCAGCTTGAACGGGCGCTGGGAGACGTCGGCGGTGTGAATGTGGTCGAAGATGACCTCGGTCTCGAAACGCTCGGCGTGGGCCTGCATGCGCGCCATCAGGTCCGGGCCCATCAGGCCATGGGCGTCGCCCGGCCAGTTGTCCACCTCGGTGGTGGTCATCAGCTGGCCGCCCTGCTGCAGGCCGGTGATGACAACCGGCTTCAGGTTGGCGCGGGCGGCGTAGACGGCGGCGGTCCAACCGGCCGGGCCGGAACCGAGGATGACGAGGCGCTGGTGGCGGGAGGGCAGGCTGGTGCTCATGTAGACTCGCGAAAAGGTAGATGGGACAAGGCGCTGGCGATGTTTGCGCAGCATCCGTGGCTGGTCATAGAGTGGCGGCTGGGGCAGGGCGATTCAAGCCGATGAACAGAACGCCGTCATCCAGCGGTGGTTCCGGCCCTCGGATTGCCCTGCCGGACGTCGCATAACTGAAAACTGACGCCGTCTCATTTATTATCAATCACTAACAGCGCATTCCAAAGGTATGGTCTAAGGTGGCGAAGCAGGTCCCCGAACGCTCCAAGTCCGACGACAGCAAGGCGTCACGTCGCACGGCCGCGGCGGCGGCGACGACCGACAATCCACGCCGCCAGCGCCTCTGGCGCGATCTGGGCCTGATCGCGATCGCGCCGGCCCTGCTGTATCTGGCGGCCAGTCTTTTCACTTATTCAGCGACGGATCCGGGTTGGTCGCACACCGGCAGCGTGGTCGCACCGGTGCACAACCTCGGCGGCCGTGCAGGGGCCTGGATCGCCGACGTGCTGCTGCAGCTGTTCGGCTACATCGCCTTCCTGCTGCCGGTGGTGCTGGGCGCGCTGGCGTGGATCGCCATGTTCGGCCTCAAGCGCGAGAGCAAGGGCGAGAACGACCTTGACCCGGCGCTGCGCCTGGTCGGCCTGGTCGGTTTCCTGATCGCCGGCACCGGCTTCCTGCATGTTCGCCTGTTCAGTGGCGACGTCTCCAGCGCTGGCGGCATCCTCGGCAAGCTGGTCGGCAATTCACTCACGGTGGGCTTTGGGGCGCTGGGTGCGAACCTGTTCGTGCTGGTGCTGCTGCTGGCCTCGATCACCCTGGCCACCGGGCTGTCCTGGTTCACGGTGATGGAGAAGATCGGCCGCGGCGTGATGTCGCTGGCGCCGTTGCTGGCGCGCAAGAAGGAGGAAGTCACCGAGTGGCAGCAGACCCGGGTGATGCGGGAGGAGCGCCAGGAAGTGCGCAAGGCCGATGCCGAGGTGCGCGCCAAGCGCGAGCCGGTGAAGATCGAGCCACGCCCGGAGCCGGTGATCGAGAAGAGTGACCGGGCCAAGCGCGATACGCAGATCCCGATGTTCCGTGGCGTCAACGGCGACGGCTCGGACCTGCCGCCGCTGGCCCTGCTGGACGACCCCAAGCCGCAGCCGGTGGGCTACGACAAGGAAACCCTGGACGCGCTGTCGCGGCAGATCGAGTTCAAGCTGAAGGACTTCCGCATCGACGCCCAGGTGGTCGCTGCCAACCCGGGCCCGGTGATCACCCGCTTCGAGATCGAGCCGGCGCCGGGCATCAAGGTCAGCCAGATCAGTTCGCTGGACAAGGACATCGCGCGCGGCCTGTCGGTGAAGTCGGTGCGCGTGGTCGACGTGATTCCGGGCAAGTCGGTGATCGGCCTGGAAATCCCGAACGTCACCCGCGAGATGATCTACCTGTCCGAGCTGCTGCGTTCGAAGGAGTACGACAAGTCGGCCAGCGTGCTGACCCTGGCGCTGGGCAAGGACATCGCCGGGCGCTCGACCGTGGCCGACCTGGCGCGCATGCCGCACCTGCTGGTGGCCGGTACCACCGGTTCGGGCAAGTCGGTGGCGGTCAATGCGATGGTGCTGAGCCTGCTGTTCAAGGCCTCGCCGAAAGACCTGCGGATGCTGATGATCGACCCGAAGATGCTCGAACTGAGTGTCTACCAGGGCATTCCGCATCTGCTCGCGCCGGTGGTCACCGACATGAAGGAGGCCGCCAACGGCCTGCGCTGGTGCGTGGCCGAGATGGAGCGCCGTTACAAGCTGATGAGCGCGGTGGGCGTGCGCAACCTGGCGGGCTTCAACAAGAAGGTGAAGGAAGCCCAGGACGCCGGCCAGCCGCTGATGGATCCGCTGTTCAAGCCGAACCCGGAGCTGGGCGAGGCGCCGCGGCCGCTGGAGACGCTGCCGTTCATCGTCATCTTCATCGACGAATTCGCCGACATGATGATGATCGTCGGCAAGAAGGTGGAAGAGCTGATCGCGCGCCTGGCACAGAAGGCGCGTGCGGCCGGCATCCACCTGATCCTGGCCACGCAGCGCCCGTCGGTGGACGTGATCACCGGCCTGATCAAGGCCAACATCCCGACCCGCATCGCCTTCCAGGTCAGCTCCAAGATCGACTCGCGCACCATCCTCGACCAGTCCGGCGCGGAAACCCTGCTGGGCCACGGCGACATGCTGTACCTGCCGCCGGGTACCGCCATGCCCGAGCGCGTGCACGGCGCCTTCGTCTCCGACGAGGAAGTGCACCGCGTGGTCGAACATCTCAAGGCGATGGGCCCGGCCGACTATGTCGACGGCGTGCTGGACGAAGTGCAGACGATGGGCGATGGCGTAGTCGTCGGCGCCACCGGCCTGCCCGAGAACAGCTCGTCCGGCGACGAGTCCGACCCGTTGTATGACGAAGCGCTGCGGGTGGTCACCGAGACCCGTCGCGCTTCGATTTCCGGCGTGCAGCGCCGGCTGAAGATCGGCTACAACCGTGCAGCGCGACTGATCGAGGCCATGGAAGCGGCCGGCGTGGTCAGCCCGCCCGAGCACAACGGCGACCGCACGGTGCTGGCACCGCCACCGCCGAAGTAAGACCCGACGTATCCCCCACGACGTCCAAGGAACCGACGCATGCTTCACCCCGTACCAAGCGCGCTGGCACTGGCGCTGGCAGCCTTGATGGCTGCCGGCCCGGCACTGGCAGACACCGCCACCTCCGCGCCCGCCACGGCGCCGCCTTCCACCAGCGGCGATACCGAAGCCAGCAATAATTTCAGCATTGTCCGCTACCGCGCCGACTACCAGGTGCGGCCGGATGCGGGCAATGTGCAGACCGAAACCTACGAAGTCCTGCTCAAGACCAAGGCGTCCGTCGAGCAGTTCAGCCAGGTGCGGCTGAGCTACAGCGAGAAGATGGAGACGCTGGAAGTGCTCGGCGCCTACACCATCACCGCCGACGGCCAGCGCCGCGACGTGCCGGCCGACCGCATCTACACCCAGGAAAGCTATTCCAGCGCCTCGGCGGCGATGTATGCCGACCGAAAGGTGCGGGTGATCGTGTTCCCGAACCTGGCACCCGGCACGCGCCTGTACTACCAGGTACGCCGCACCCAGGCCACGCCGTACTTCCCGGGCTACTTCGGCCTGTGGGAAACCTTCAATGTGTTCACCGAGTACGAGGACGCCGAGGTCACCCTGAGTGCGCCGGCCAATCTGCCGATGTTCGTCGACAGTCGCGGCGTGCAGGGCAGCGATCGCCCGACGGTGAAGAACGGCCAGGCACAGTGGCGCTGGCGCTACCAGCGTCGCGAGGCCATGCCGGCACAGAACTGGTCGGCGGCAGGGTGGGAGTTTGGCCCGAACATCATGGCCAGCACCTATCGTGACTGGTCGCAGATGGGCCGCGCCTACCAGCTCAAGGCGGGGCCGGCGGCGCAGGTCACCCCGGAACTGCAGGCGCTGGCCGATGAGATCACCACTGGCATCAGTGACCGCCGCGAACAGGCCGATGCGCTGTATCGCTGGGTGGCGCAGAACATCCGCTATGTGGCGGTGTACCTGGGCAATGGCGGCTTGGAGCCGAACAGCGCGCAAAGCATCCTCGACAACCACTACGGTGACTGCAAGGACCATGTGACGATCCTGGAGGCGCTGCTGGCGGCCAAGGGCATCGCCAGCTCGCCGGTGCTGATCGGTGCCGGCGGTGGCCCGACGCTGCCGAAGATTCCGGTGCTGGGTCGCTTCAACCACGCCATCACCTATATCCCCGAATTCGATCTGTACCTGGATTCGACTACGGCGTGGGCGCGCTTCGGCCAGCTGCCGGAAGGCGACCTCGGCGCGCCGGTGATGCGCACCCGCGACGCCACGCTGGCGCGCACCCCGGCCAACACGCCGGAGCGTAACGCCACCTCGATGGACGTGCGTTTCACCTTCGACGCCAACGGCAACCTGCGCGGCGAGACCATTCCGAAGCTGGGCGAGAACGCCGAGATCGGCATGCGAGCCCAGTTCTCCCAGCTCAACGCGCAGAACCGTGCGCGCGCCGAGGAGCAGATCATGGCCGCGTCCGGCTTCGACGGGCGAGGGCAGCTGCAGATCCAGGGCGTGCCGGTCGACCTGACCCGGCCGTTCGGCTACCGCATGGCCTTCCAGGCCGAGGACTACGCCGACTTCAGCGTGGCCGGCGGCATGGCCGTGCCGGATCCGCCGGGTGGCGAGTCGGTGCGCGGGCTGTACGCCACCGCCTCGGCGCCAGCCAACGAGACGCCGTTCTACTGCAATGCCAGCCTGCGCGAGGAAACCTATCGCCTGCAGTTCCCGACCAATGCGCCGATCATCGCCATCCCGGCCAGCCAGCGTTTCAGCAACGCCGCCGGTGAGTACCGGGTGGACTGGAGCCGCGAGGGCCAGGACGTGATCGTGCATCACCGCCTGCGGCAGAACGCGGTACGTGGCCCGGAGGCGTTGTGCCAGCCGCAGGACTATCCGGCGTTCCGCGCGCTGTATCGCGAAGTGCGGCGCGGCTTCCGTGGCCAGGTGCTGTACGGCAAGCTGCCGGGCTCCGGCGGCTGAATCGCCGATGGACGTTCAGGGCGGCATAATGTCGCCCTGATCGCCCATTCATCTTTATCCGGGCACACTGGCAACCACTTTTCCTGGCGCCCGCGCCCACAGGATTTCCGCATGAACTTCCGCTTCCGCCGTTTCCTTGCCACCACCACCCTGGCCGTGGCCTGCGCCGCCGCCGGCAGTGCCTGGGCTGGCGCCCGCGATGACCTGAAGGCCTTCACCAGCGGCCTGAAGGGCCTGGATGGCCAGTTCAGCCAGCAGGTGTTCGACAGCCGCGGCAAGGTGAAGGAATCGACCAGTGGCCGCGTGGCCCTGTCGGCGCCGCGCCTGTTCCGCTGGGAATACGTGCGTCCGCACGAACAGCTGATCGTGGCCGACGGCAAGAAGGTCTGGATGTACGAGCCGGACCTGGAGCAGGCCACCGTGCGCGAGCAGGGCAAGGAAGAGCAGAACAGCCCGCTGACCGCGCTGATCAACCCGGCGCTGCTGGAGCAGCAGTACGACGTCAGTGAAGAAGCCGCGCAGCGCGATGGCCTGCAGTGGCTGTCGCTGTCGCCGAAGCGCGAGACCGAGGCCAGCTTCCAGTACGCCGCGCTGGGCTTCAACGCCCAGGGCCTGGCCAAGATGGAAATCACCGACGCGGTCGGCCAGCGCACCGTGATCAGCTTCAGTGGCTGGAAGCACAACCCGGGCTTCGCTGCCGGCACCTTCAGCTTCACCCCGCCGAAGGGCACCGACGTCATCGGTAATTGATCGGGGACGCCGGGCATGGCCCGGCGCTGCCTGCTCTGGCAGGTGTCAACCGGCACCGCCGTGGTGGGTGTCAACCTTGGTTGACACGCTCTCGCGGTACAATAAGCACGTGCCAAGACATCGCTCCACTTCCTTCCCCGGCCCCGATCTGCTGAGTGTTGATCGGGAACACCTGCGCCCGCTGGCCGAGCGCATGCGCCCGCGAACCCTCGACGAAATGGTGGGGCAGAAGCGCCTGCTGGCGCCGGACAGCGCGCTGCGTCGTGCGGTCGAATCCGGTCGCGTGCATTCGATGATCCTGTGGGGGCCGCCAGGCTGCGGCAAGACCACGCTGGCGCTGTTGCTGGCCGAGTACTCCGACGCCGAATTCCGTGCCATTTCCGCGGTGCTGTCCGGCCTGCCGGAAGTGCGCCAGGTGCTGGCCGAAGCGGCACAGCGCTTCGCCGAGGGCCGGCGCACGGTGCTGTTCGTGGACGAGGTGCATCGTTTCAACAAGGCGCAACAGGATGCATTCCTGCCGCACATCGAGCGCGGCACCATCCTGTTCGTCGGCGCCACCACCGAGAACCCGTCCTTCGAACTGAACTCAGCGCTGTTGTCGCGCTGCCGTGTGCATGTGCTGGAAGGCGTTTCGCCCACCGATATCGTCGAGGCGCTGGAGCGTGCGCTGGGTGACCGCGAACGCGGCCTGGGCGAGGAGGGCATCGAGGTCGCTCCCGAACTGCTGCTGGAAATCGCCACCGCTGCCGATGGCGACGTGCGCCGTGCGCTGACCCTGCTGGAAATCGCCGCCGAACTGGCGGGCGGGGAGGGCGGTCGCATCACCCCGCAGACGCTGACCCAGGTGTTGGCCGACCGCACCCGCCGCTTCGACAAGGGCGGCGAGCAGTTCTACGAACAGATCTCCGCGCTGCACAAGTCGGTACGCAGTTCCAACCCGGATGCCGCGCTGTACTGGCTGACCCGCATGCTCGATGGCGGTTGCGACCCGTCCTACCTGGCGCGTCGGCTGACCCGCATGGCCATCGAGGATATCGGCCTGGCCGATCCGCGCGCGCAGAGCATGGCGCTGGAGGCCTGGGACATCTACGAGCGGCTGGGCAGTCCGGAAGGCGAGCTGGCCTTTGCTCAGCTGGTGCTATACCTGGCCAGCACCGCCAAGTCGAACGCCGGCTATGCGGCCTTCAACCAGGCCAAGGCCGATGTGCGCGAAAGCGGCACCGAAGAGGTGCCGTTGCACCTGCGCAATGCGCCGACCAAGCTGATGAAGGAGCTGGGCTACGGCGCCGAGTACCAGTACGACCATGATGCCGAAGGTGGCATTGCGCTGGACCAGACCGGCTTCCCGGATGCGATGGGCGAGCGCGTGTACTACAACCCGGTGCCGCGCGGGCTGGAAATCAAGCTGAAGGAAAAGCTGGACCGGCTGCGTGCCGAGCGCGAAGCGGCCAGGGCTGCAAAAGGCCGTTGACCCAGCAGCCGAGCATGGCTCAGCTCTACATTGTCCTGCGTGCGTTCATTTGGCACACTGCGCGGCTTCTCTTTCAAGGATCGATGCCGTGCAGGAAATGATTCTGCCGTTGAAGCGTTACGCCCAGTTCGAAGGTCGTGCCAACCGTCGCGAATACTGGATGTTCCAGCTGTTCCTGTTGATCGTCTCAGCCGTACTGATGGTGCCGCTGATCGCCGGGTTGGTGATGCAGTCCGACGGCCTCGGCATCGCGTCGATCATCCTGTTTGTCGTGTTCTGGCTGGCTACCCTGCTGCCGATCATCGCCGTCACCGTGCGCCGCCTGCATGACTGCAACCAGTCGGGCTGGCTGTACCTGCTGGCCTTCATTCCGTTCGGCGGCCTGGTGATCTTCGTGTTCGCGCTGCTGCCGGGCACGCCGCAGGAGAATGTGTATGGTCCGGTGCCCGCGGGCCCCTGACATGGCCTGAGTCGAGCTTGGCTCGATGCTACAGGGATAAAGTGAAGAAGCCGGCGTTTCGCCGGCTTCGTCATTACTGGATGCTGCAATCGCCGAAGGACAGGTAGTCCGTGCCGGAACTGAACTGCAGCGTGCAACTGGCGGTGAAGGCCGCACCTTCTTCCAGTGCGCCCAGCTTGGCCGCCTGCTGTTCGTCGTCGGTGGTCAGCCGGGCCAGGACATTGCCCTGGTCATCGCCGGCCTCGACCAGGAGCTCGCCCGCCAGGTTGCTGGAGACGCCCAGCGCGACGGCGCTGAACGTCACCGTCTGGTTGAGTTCTTCCATGCCCAGTGACGAATTGCCTGCCTCTTCATAGGCCTGGTAGAGCGCCGGCAGATCCTGCGCGGCGTGCGCGGCCAGCGGCGCAAGCAAGCCGAGGGAGAGGGCCATCAGGGTGGTGTGCTTCAAGAGAGTCTCACAATCATGGGATTCAATCCCATGTGTTCGTGGCGCGGATGAACGCGGCCTGGTCGGCGGCAGGTTGCCCACCTTCCATGGCTGCGCTGTGAGCAGGGCGATCCAATGCCCCGGTGGCCGGCAAAATAGGGGAAACACTGCGTCCAGTGCAACCCGGTCGTCGCGCGCGTGATACACAGCGTGACGTGTGATCGATGTGATAATCATTCGCGTTTAAGGTAGACTGCGGTCCCTTGTGAACGGGCGGCCCTGGGCCGCATCTGCCGCCGCTGATGAAGCATTTCGTCCTGCATTCGCGCCGTGGTCCGCTGGCCCGCGGCCTGGTCGCCTTGATGATGGGTCTGCTCCTGGCCACTCCGTACGCCCATGCGCAGCAGCGCAATCCGCTGCAGAAGATCGGCCACACCGTGCTCGACGAGCCGGCGGCCAGCTATCGCTTTGAACAGTTCGTGGTGAACAGCCCGGACCAGCAGCGGCGTTGGCGAGTGAACCTGGCGATTCCTGCCAAGGCCGCCAGTGCGCCATCCCCGGTGCTGTACGCGCTGGACGGCAATGCCGTGGCGATGGTGCTGGACCAGCCACTGCTGGCCGAACTGGCCGCGCGCAAGGCGCCGCCGGTGCTGGTGCTGATCGGCTATGACAACGACCTGCGCATCGATTCCAAGGCGCGCACCCGCGACTACACCGCGTGGATCGACCGTGCCGACGATGAGAGCGGTACGACCCAGGCGGTCGGCGGTGGTGCTGCCGCGTTCCTTGATGTGATCGAACGCCGCATCAAGCCCGAAGTCGAGCGTCGCGCACGCATCGATACGCAGCAGCAAGCGCTGTGGGGCCACTCGCTGGGCGGGCTGTTCGTGCTCAATGCGCTGTACACCCGTCCCGCCGCCTTCCAGTCCTACCTGGCGGCCAGTCCGTCGCTGTGGTGGAGCCAGGGCGCGGCGCTGGGCGATCCGGAGCAGCAGTTCGTGCAGAACGTGCACGGCCAGCCGGCGAAGCTGTGGCTGATGCTGGGTGGCGCCGAGCGTGTCGGTGATCGCGGCAAGCGTGACATGAACAACCCGCGCGTGGTCGCGCACCTCCGCCGCATCGGTGGCGCTACCCCGGACGCGGCAATGCAGTTGTCCGGACGGCTGGGCAAGGTGCCGGGACTGAGCGTGCAGTACCGCGAGTTCCCCGGCCTCGGCCACGGCCCGATGCTGCCGGCCTCGTTCCATGCAGCACTGCATGAGCTTTACGGCGTGACCGATCGCAGCGCTGGCGACGGCGGCCCCAGTGGCGGTGACAACGCCACCGAGTGAATCCCTTCGCACGCCTCGTCGTGCGACCCCACTACCCAGGCGAGGCTGCCGATGTGCAGCGGCCCAGGCAACCGATGAATCCCGCGCTACGTGGCGCGGCCTACGTGTGCAAGGAGCCTTCCATGTCGTTCCGTCCGTCTTTCCGTCTCACTTCCCTCGCTGCCGGCCTGTTGCTGGCGGTGACCGCCACCGCGCAGCCGGTGTTCGATCAGCCGGCCAACGCCACCTTCAAGGGCCAGGTGGTCTCACGCGGTGAGAATGTCGTCCCCGGCAGCACCGCGGACGTCGTTGGACGCGGTTTCGTACCGGGCCAGAAGGTGAGCCTGCTGCGTGGCGACAGCGTGCTCAACACGCAGCCGCTGGTGGTCGATGCCGATGGCAACTTCAAGACCCAGCTGAGCATTCCGGCTGATGCCGTGCCGGGCACCCATCCGGTGGTGGTGCGCGCCAGCCAGCCGGCCGCAGCCACCGTGCTGAAGCTGCGCGTCTCGCCGCAGCTGCCGCTGTCCGGCCAGGCGCAGTTCTCCACCCAGTCCAGCAAGCTGGTGCCGGGCCTGTACCAGTCCGCCTACAGCGCCGCCAGCAATGCGGTGTTCGTGACCTCGGCGGTGGGTCGCCCGCCGGTGACCCAGTCGCAGCTGCTGAAGCTGGACCCGAAGTCGCTGAAGGTGACCAAGGCGATCACCCCGGCGCCGGTGCCGGGCAGCACCAATGGCGCGGTGTACGCGGTCTACGGCGTCGGTGTGGATGACACCAACGGCAACGTCTGGGTTACCAATACCCGCCAGAACTCCATCGCGGTCTATCGCCAGAAGGACCTGTCGCTGGTCCACCAGTTCCCGGTCGACGCCGTTCCGCACGCGCGCGACGTGGTGGTCGATGGCACCCACGGCAAGGTGTTCGCCTCGGCCACGGGTGAGGACCACCTGTCGGTGTTCGATGCCAAGACCTTCAAGGAACTGCCGGCGGTGACGCTGGAATCGGGCGTGGATGACGGCAAGTTCACGCCGATGAGCCTGGTGCTGGACGAGAAGGGCGGCAAGCTGTTCACCGTCAGCATTGGCACCCCGGAAGCGGCGGTGATCGACGTGGCCAGCGGCAAGGTCGAGAAGGTCATCGACCTGGGTAATTCGATCAGCGCCTCGGGCGTGGCCTTCGATGCGGCGCGCAACCGCCTGTACGTGGCCTCGCAGGGCACCGACAACCTGCTGATCGTCGATGTGGCCGCCGGCAAGGTGCTGCATGACGTGCCGGTCGGCGCCGGTGCGCTCAACGTTGCCTTCGATGATGCTTCCGGCCTGGCCTATGTGAGCAATCGCGGCGCCGGCACCGTCACCGTGGTCAACGGCGACGGCAAGGTGGTCGCCAACCTCGATGGCGGCACGCTGCCGAACCATGTCCGTGCCGATGGCAAGGGCAACGTGTTCGCGGTGAACAAGTCGCGTGGCGCCGAAGACCCGAAGGGCGACCGCATCACCCGCATCACCCCGAAGCAGTAAGCCACACGGCAGGGCGGCGTGCGCGTCGCCCTGCCAGCAAGGAGAACGAGCATGAACATCGCGTCCCGTCTGCGCCTGTGCGCACTTCCGCTGGCTGTTTCGCTGGCATTGGCCGCCTGTGGCGGTCCGTCGGCGCCCTCGGACACCGGCAAGCCGGCTGAGCCTGCCGCTGCGGCCGCGGCTGGCGACGTTGCGTTGCCGGCTGGCTGGCAGCGCGTGGCTGGCACCGACATGCCGGCCGTGCGCGACCAGAAGGCCGTGCTGCCGGCCACGGTGCATTCCGATGATGGGGCCGACGTCGAGGTGGCCGATACCAGCCGCATCATCGCCGGCGGTGACGACGTGATCGCGGTGATCGAAGCGCTGGGGCTGGACAAGCAGGTGTTCGCCGCGCCAACCAACACCACCACCCGGGCCGGCCTGGCCGCGCCGCATCAGTTCCTGTTCAATCGCACCACTGGCGTGGAGGGCGTGCTGAGCCTGCAGGGCTCGCTGTTCCTCGGCAACAGCCTGCGCCGGCACACGGAGCTTGCAAAGAAGCTGCGTGAGGTGGGCGAACCGGCGGTGGTCATCGATGACCTGCAGCCGGCGCCGGACAAGGTGCGCAAGGTCGCCGCCGCACTAGGGCTGGCCGAGGCAGGGCAGGCGCTTGCCACGCAGGTGCAGCGTCAGCTCGACGAGGCTGCAGCGATTGGCAAGGGCCTGGGCCATGCGCCACGAGTGATCCACGTTTCGGCCACCGGCGCCGGTGGCTCCCCGACCGTGGCCGGTGCGGACAGTGCGTCGGCGCAGCTGATCGCCCTGGCCGGCGGGGTCAACATCGGTACCGAGGCGGGAGTGAAGAACTACTCGCAGCTGAGCAATGAAGGTGTGGTCGCGGCAGCGCCGGAGGTGATCCTGGTGACCGAGCATGACCTGCAGCTGTTCGGTGGTGCTGAAGGCCTGTGGAAGTCCTACCCGACGCTGAAGCAGACCCCTGCCGGGCAGGCCAATCGGGTCTGGGTGATGCCGGATGTGCAGCTGAAGTACACCAGCGTCGGCTCCGGTGCCGGTGCGCTGGCGCTGGCCAAGGCCCTGGCGGCGTTGCCGAAGGCATGAGTCCGGCGGATCGGCGCCGCCGTCGCGGGCGGACGATGTTGCTGGTGGCGCTGCTGGCACTGCTGGGGGCAGTGCTGGCCTCGTTCGCCGTGGGTCCGTTGCGGTTGCCGCCGCTGGAGGTGATGCAGGCGCTGGCGGTGAAGCTGGGTCTGCTCGATCCTCAGGCGGTCAGCAGTCGTGACCTGGCCGTGGTCTGGCAGCTGCGCATCCCGCGCGCCCTGCTGGGCGCGATGGTCGGCGCCTCGCTGGCGATGGCCGGTGCCAGCCTGCAGGGATTGTTCGGCAACCCGCTGGCCGATCCTGGCATCGTCGGTGTCAGCCAGGGCGCCGCACTGGGCGCGGTCGCCGCCATCGTGCTTGGCGCTGCCGGTGCGGCCGGCTGGCTGGTGCCGGTTGCAGCCTTCGGTGGTGGTGCACTGGCGATCGGCCTGACCTATGCGCTGGCCCGGCCCGGCAAGGGTACGGGCAACGCTACGCTGCTGCTGGTCGGCATCGCGATGGCGGCGTTCTGCTCGGCGTTGATCGGCTTCCTGACCTACATCGCCAGCGAAAGCGAGCTGCAATCGCTGGTGTTCTGGCAGATGGGTTCGCTGGCGCGCGCCAACTGGGCCGACGTGGCAGCGGTGGTGCCGTTGTTTGCGATTGGCGTATTCGCGCTGCAGCGATTGGCTACGCCGCTGGACATGCTGGCGCTGGGCGAACGCCAGGCCCAGCATCTGGGGCTGGATGTTCCCCGCACGCGTCGCCGCCTGGTGGCGTTCAGTGCGCTGCTGGTGGGCGCGGCCGTGGCCTTTGCCGGTTCGATCAGTTTCGTTGGCCTGGTGGTGCCGCACGTGGCGCGGCTGCTGGTGGGCCCGGGCCATCGCTGGCTGCTGCCGCTTTCCGGGCTGCTCGGTGCGTTGTTGATCGTGGTGGCCGACACCGCGGCTCGCACGCTGGATCCGCCGGCAGAGATTCCGCTGGGCCTGTTCTCGGCAGCGCTGGGCGCACCGTTCTTCCTCTGGCTGGTGCTGCAGCAGCGCCGCAAGGCTGCGCCATGAGCGTGCTGTTGAAACTGCACGAGGTGGTGGTGCGCCGCCAGCAGCGCGAGATCCTGCATGGCATCTCGCTGGCGTTCGAACCGGGTACGGTCACCGCGCTGGTGGGCCCGAATGGCGCGGGCAAGTCCACGTTGCTGGCTGTGGCAGCCGGTGACCTGCGCGCCGACGTGGGCGAAGTCAGTCTGTTGGGCAGGCCGCTGGCCACCTACAAGGCCGGGCCACTGGCACGCGAGCGCGCGGTGATGCCGCAGGAGCACGGCGTGCGCTTTGCCTTCAGCGTGGAGGAAGTGGTGGCGATGGGGCGGCTGCCACACCCGCCGGACCCGGCAGTGGATGACGCGCAGGTGGAAGCAGCGATCGATGCCGCCGAACTGCAGGCGCTGCGCCTGCGTGAGGTGCAGCAGCTGTCCGGCGGCGAGTCCGCCCGGACCACGTTCGCGCGCGTGCTGGCCCAGGACACGCCGTTGCTGCTGCTGGATGAGCCGACTGCAGCGCTGGACCTGCGCCACCAGGAACGCACCCTGCGCAGTGTGCGCGGCTGTGCCGAGGCCGGCGCATGCGTGATCGTGGTGCTGCACGACCTGAACCTGGCCGCTGGCTATGCCGACCGCATCGTGCTGCTGGAGCAGGGCAGGGTGGCGGCTGATGGCACGCCGCTGCAGGTGCTGACCGAAGACAACCTGCAGCGGGTCTACCAGCAGGATGTGGTGGTGCTGGAGCATCCGCGCCGTGGGGTGCCGCTGGTGGTGGTGACCTGAGCATTAAGGTACTCCGCCTGGCGACGTATCATGCGCGGTTCGTTCTCTTCAATGGACTGATGTGATGATGCGTTTCTTCCTGCGCGGCGCCTTCGTTGCCGCAATGACCGCGGTTGCCGGTGGTGTAGCTGCTACACCAGCAACGTCCATTTCGCTGGGTGACGCCACCGAGCGGGCATCCCTCATCGAGACGCGCCGCTCCGCCGGCGATGGCGCCGCAGTGTCGTTGATGAACACCCGCTATTACGCCAGTGGCGAGATGCAGTTCAGCTGGGATGGCCAGCAGGTGCTGACACTGTGCGAGGGTGCGGTGTATCTGAAATTTCCCGAGGGCAGAACGGTGGCGTTGACCGCAGAGCAGCGCCAGATGTTCGCTTACCAGGCCATGTTGGCCAGCCTGGCGGCCATCACTGCCGTCGGCGCCGCATCGGGCGAATCACTGGCTGTGGCGGCCGATGGCAGCGAGCTCCGTAGCGCGGGGGAAAGCCCGTGGGCCTATGGTGTAGAGCGCTTCGAGGTGACCACCCAACGCATGCCGGGCGGCGCGATACGTGTGCGTTCCCGAAAGACCGAGACCGTGAACACGACGCCCCCGGCGAGCCCGGACGACAGGTTCAGCACCGAAGACGACCAGGCGGCACGCCTGTCCGAGCTGGCGCCGGTGGGAAGCTGGACCGAGGTGGTTGTCCATGAGGGGCCGAGGCTGCCGCAGGTGGATCCGGCGATGTCGTTGAAGGAATGGACCTCGATGGGGGACGACCGGGCTGCGACCGTGGCTGAGGCCCGCAAGCTGCATGAGTGCAAGTGAGCTGAGCTGGGGTCGGAGCCCTTTGCCCGTGGCAAAGGGATCCGACCCCGTGGCCCGTCGGCCTCATCGTTCTATTTATGTGCGCAATATTCACTTGCGCGCCAGATTGGCAGGTCTAGAATGCGCCCCATGAACCGGATGCCGCTCCTGAAGTTTTTCACCCTGACCCGCGCAAGCGCGGAACGGGCGTGTCTGCCTGGAGCCCCACGAGGCCGTTGAGACGGCCATCGCTGGACCTTCTACAGAGCGCCCTCCGGGGCGCTCTTTTCGTTTCCGCAGTTCCATTCCCCGTAAGCCGATGTACCGCAAGGAGAACGTGCCATGCACCAGATCGCCGAGACCGAACGCTAGCCGCGCACCCTGTCGCCAACCGGGGTGTGCGGCCCCCGAAGTTGGCTTTGCAGGAACCTCTCTCATGAACACCCAAGTCCTCTCCCGCCGTCGCAACCTTGGCATCATTGCCCACATCGACGCCGGCAAGACCACGCTGACCGAACGCCTGCTGTGGAAAAGCGGTGAGATCCATCGCGTGGGCGAAGTGCACGATGGCAATGCGACCACCGATTTCTCGGCGATCGAGCGCGAGCGCGGCATCACCATCGGCGCCGCCGCGGTACAGGCGCAGTGGGCGCCGCGCGA
This sequence comes from Stenotrophomonas sp. SMYL41, assembly GCF_036319965.1. Classification (NCBI taxonomy): domain Bacteria; kingdom Pseudomonadati; phylum Pseudomonadota; class Gammaproteobacteria; order Lysobacterales; family Lysobacteraceae; genus Stenotrophomonas; species Stenotrophomonas sp. SMYL41. Next base: position 100,869 of record NZ_JAWIRX010000003.1, read on the forward strand.
CCTGCCGCCGCATCGGCTGACCCTGATCGACACCCCGGGCCACATCGACTTCGCCATCGAAGTCGAGCGTTCGCTGCGCGTGCTCGACGGTGCCGTGGCCGTATTCTCGGCGGTGGATGGCGTGCAGCCGCAGTCGGAAACCGTGTGGCGCCAGGCGCGGCGCCACCGCGTGCCGCTGATCGCGTTCGTCAACAAGATGGACCGCGTTGGTGCCTCGTTCCAGCGCGTGCTGGAGCAGCTGCAGGACAAGCTGCAGGCGCGGCCGTGGGCGCTCGGTGTGCCACTGGGCAGCGAAAGCGGCTTCAACGGATGGGTCGACCTGGTCGATGAGCGCGTGCTGCGGTGGCAGGACGCCGCCGTGGCGACGATCACGCCGTGGGACGATGCGGCGCGCACCCTGTGGCAGTCGCACCGCGACGCACTGGTGGAGGCCGTGGCCGACCACGACGAACTGCTGGCCGATGCCTGGCTGGAAGGCCGCGTGATCGATGCCGAACTGCTGCGCGCGGCGATCCGCCGGGCGACGCTGGCCGGTGCGGGCTTGCCGGTGCTGGCCGGTGCCGCGTTCAAGGACAAGGGCATCGAGGCGCTGCTGGATGCGGTGGTCGATTACCTGCCTTCGCCGCTGGATCGCCCTGCCGTGACCGCCGAAAGCGAAGATGGCGACGTGGTGTTGCCGCCGGATCCAGACGGTCCGCTGGCCGGCCTGCTGTTCAAGATCACCCATCAGCAGCACGGCGCGCTGAGCTTCGTGCGGCTGTACTCGGGCACCTTGAAGGTGGGCGACGCCGTGGCCAGTTCGCAGCATCCGCAGGGGCGGCGTGTCAGCCGCCTGGTGCGGGTGCAGGCCGACCAGACCCACGACATCGAACAGGCCGTGGCCGGTGACATCGTGGCGGTGCTGGGCTGGAAGGACGCGGTCAGCGGTGAAACGCTGAGCAGCCGTGCGCAGCCGCTGCGCCTGGAGAACATCCAGGCACAGGCGCCGGTGCTGGCCTGGCGGTTGGAGCCTGCACGTGCGGCCGACCTGATCCGGATGGCGCAGGGCCTGGCCAGCCTGGCCCAGGAAGACCCGTCGTTCCGCGTCGAAACCGATCGCGACACGGCGGAAACCCTGGTCTGGGGCATGGGCGAGCTGCACCTGGAGGTGATGGTCGAACGCCTGCGCAGCGAATGGAAGGTCGACGTGGGCGTGGGTTCGCCGCGCGTGGCCTACCAGGAGACGCCAATGCGTGCGATGACTGGCGTGGTCGGGCGGCTGGTCAAGCAGACCGGCGGCCAGGGCCAGTTCGCGCATGTGGTGCTGGATGTGTCGCCGCGCGAGGATGGCCAGGTGGTGTTCAACGACCGCATCGTCGGTGGCGTGGTGCCGCGCAGCTTCATTGCAGCGGTGGAAAAGGGCGTGCGTGCCGCGCTGTCGGAAGGCCCGCAGGGACATCCGGTGGTGGGCATCGAGGTCAGTCTTGTCGATGGCCAGACCCATGCCAAGGACTCCTCGGAGATGGCGTTCCATCGCGCCGGTGCCGAGGCGATCAAGGCCGCGCTGGCAGAGGGCGGTACGCAGCTGCTGGAGCCGGTGATGGCGGTGACGGTACATTCGCCGTCGGCATCGGTGGGTGATGTGGTCGGCGACCTCAACCGTCGCCATGGTCGCATTGCCCGCATCGACGACCAGGACGGTCGTGCGGAGGTCAACGGCTTTGCGCCGCTGGCGCAGCTGGTGGGTTACACCACCTCGCTGCGCTCGCTCAGCCAGGGGCGGGCCAGCAGCGAGGCGCATCTGCACGGCTACGAGCCGGTTCGAGCGGCATGAAGAAGGTGAGGGAGCCCGTTCGCGGGCTCCCTTTTTTCGTGTCGGCCGGTTCCCGTATCCACGCATGGCGCGGATCTACCGGGTGATCGGGTTGCGGGCTCTGCAGCAGATCCACGCAACGCGTGGATGCCGTTCTCAGGGGGTCCGCTTTTTGCACTGCATCGCAACAAAACTGCAGAAAAAGCTGGATTAAAGTGATGCCTCACGATAAATTGCGCACCCCCCGTTGCTCGCCGCCGCCCGCACCCTGCCCATGCGTGATGACAAAGACCCCGGAACCCTGGAGCTGACCTTGCCGCGCAAGCGCGGTCGTCCGCCCAAGTTCGGGTACGCGATGAGCGATGCGCAGCGGGCCGCGCGCTACCGTGCACGCAGGGCGGGGCAGGCCAACCATGCCGACGTGCGCTCCTGCAGTGACATGGTGCTGCTGGACAAGATCCGCGCCGCGGTGAGTGCGCGCGACACCGAGCTGGCCGGGTTCCTGGTCCACGTGCTCTGGCAGCGCTACCCCCTGCAGCTGAAATAGTTCGCCGGTGGGGTGGCCGTTGTCATCGAGCTTGTTGATAATGCGGGATTCAGGTTGTTCCCGCTGGCGTGCCCGGGATGGCAGGCGCGCATGATCGAACGGTTCCCAAGATGACCACCACCAGCGACACCACCACCGAAGCGGCGCCGAGCGGCGCCCCCCTGTTCTATACCCGTCCGGTGCCGCTGCAGGCCGATGTGCATGCCGATCTGCGCATCCTGCCGGGCAAGCTCGAATTCGCCGCTGGCAACAACGCCATCCCGCTGGTACTGGGCGAATTCTCGCTGGCCCTGCACCACTTCCCGATCCTGTTCGCTGGCCCGACCGCGGTGCCGATGGCCGCCGTGGGCGTGTCCGACCAGAACCTGTTCATCAAGGACGGCCTGTGGGAAGACGAGGCCTACATCCCGGCCTACCTGCGCCGCCACCCCTTCATCTTCATCGACACCGGCGCGGAGAATGACTTCCTGCTGGGCATCGACGAGGAAAGCCCGCGCGTGGTCAAGGGCGGCGAAGAAGGCCAGCCGCTGTTCGTTGACGGCAAGGCTACCGAAATGGTGCAGCAGGCGCTGGAGTTCTGCGGCCAGTACACCCGCGAGCACGAACAGACCCAGGCCTTCTCCAAGGCGCTGATCGACAACGGCCTTCTGGTCGAGCGCAATGCGACTGTGCGTACCCCCGATGGCCGCGAGTTCAACCTCAACGGCTTCCTGGTCGTGGACGTCGAGAAGTTCGTTGCCCTGCCGGAAGCAACCGTGATCGAATGGCACCGCAGCGGCTGGCTGGCATTGATCCACCAGCACCTGATGTCGCTGGGTCGCTTCAACGACCTGACCCGCCGCCAGGTCGAACGCCTCGCCGCCTGATCAGGGCTCTGACCGGGTTCCCGCTGCGCGGGAGCCCTGTCCGGCCAGCAGCACGTCCAGCAGGCGTCGTGCATCGGCCCAGTCCGGCGCGGCGTCATGCGCCAGATCGGCCAGCTCCGCCGCGATGGCCGCGTGCCCGCATTGGCCCAGCATCTGCAGCGTGCCCTGCAATCGGTGTGCGTGATGGCTTAGTGCCGATGCGTCTGCACGATCGACAACCCGCTCCAGGTTGCCGAGCTCATCGCGGATGTCGGCGATGTAGGCCGCGTCCATTTCAATCGACTGCACGGAAGTGTCCAGGCCATCCGGCCGCGCAGTGCCGAGCGCAGGCAGCAGTTGGGCGGCGCGCAGCGGCTTGGCGAGTACCGCGTCGAAGCCCGAGCGGCGGCAGCGTGCGCGATGACGCCGCCCGGTGCGGGCAGACAACGCGATCAGGCGGATGGACTGCCCCGCGCGCCCACGCAGTTCGCGCGCCAGCGCGTGACCATCGATGCCACGCAGTCCAATGTCGATCAATGCGGCGGGACGGGGCTGGCGCAGCTGTTCGGCCAGGGCACTGGCCGCATCTTCCACGGCGCACACCTCGGCACCCCAGCGCCGCAGCTGTTCGGCGATGACGTGGCGATTGAGCTCGTGGTCCTCCACCAGCAGCAGATGCAGGCCGGCCAGTGGCGTGGCGCCAGCGCACAGGTCTTCGGCATCCGCGCTGGCACTTGCAGGAGACACCGGCAGGCGCAGGATGAAGCGGCTGCCGCGGCCCAGCACGCTGTGCACGGTGAGGTCGCCCCCCATGGCGCGGGCCAGCTCGCGCGCGATCGAAAGCCCCAGGCCACTGCCGCCACGTTGGTGCCCGCTGCTGCCTTGCTGGAAAGGTTGGAACAGGGCGGCCACCTGCGCCGGTGCAATGCCGATGCCGCTGTCGATCACCTCCAGCAGCAGTTCCCGCGGCCGCGCCGCCGGCATCAGCTGCAGGCGCAGCTCGACGCCGCCGATATCGCTGAACTTCACCGCGTTGGCCAGTAGATTGCTGGCAATCTGGCGTAGCGCATCGGCGTCCACCAGGATGAAGGACGGGTATGCGTTCCGGGCATCGAAATGCAGCTGCAGGCCTTTCCGCCGGGCCTCTGGCCGGATCGCCTCCAGTGCCTGCCGGCACAGCTGTGCTGCATCGCAGGGTTGCGGATGCGGCTTGAACGCGCCGCTGGCGAGCCGCGAAAAGTCCAGTGCACGATTCAACAGGCTGCGCAGGGCGTGGCTGGCCGTGCTGGCAGCGGCGAGCAGATCGCGCTCGCCCTTCGGTAGTGTCGATTGTCCAAGCAGTTCGATCGAGGCCAGCACGGCCTGCGCCGAGTTGCGCATCTCGTGACTGATCACCCCGATGGCATGTGCGCCGCTTCGGTCACCGCGTGCCCGCAGGTGGCCGGTTGCGCGCCACAGCAGCGGCAGGGCGATCAGCAGCGGGGCCAGCAGCAGCCACCCGCGCGGGGGCGACGCCTGCATCCAGTCCAGTGCATTCCCCGCGGCCGCAGGCAAGGTCTGTCCAGCCCAGAGTCGAAGCAGGCCCGCATGCTCCTCCAGCGTGATCTCCCGCAATGCCTGTTGGATGCGCTCCAGCAACTGCCGGTCTTCGTGGCGGACGAGCAGGTAGAGGTCCGTGGAGAAGCTGCTGTCGAACGACTGCAGGCGCAGGCTGCCATTGAAATGGCGTCGAACCAGGGGGCGCAGTGTGGGCTCCAGGCCAATCGCCGCGTCCGCCAGGCCGGATTCGACCGCCTTCAATGCCGCATACCGGTTGGGCAGTTGCTGCAGCCGGATCTGTGGATGATGTGCGCGCAGCCAACCGGCGTAGGGCCCGCCTTCAACCACGGCGACGACCCGTCCGTCGAGTTCGCGCATCTCCCGTGGCAGCCATTCGCCCGTGCGCCCGGCCAGCAGGGTGGCGCCGCCGCGAAAGCGGCGGGACGCGGCAAGGTCGGGGCAGGGGAGCGACTGGTGTCTCGCCCCGCCAAAGACCATGACCAGATCGGCCTCGTGATGGCACACCGCGAGGATCGACGCGGCGGTGGTCGGATAGGGCCGTTCCAGGAAGCTGAGTTGGGCATGCCGGGCCACCAGGCTGGCGTAGCCATGGGCCAGCGTTGGCGGTGATGAGGCATCGGCCAATGCTGCGGGCAGCGGCCGCAGGGAAGGCGCCGTGGCGACCCGCACGCTGCTACCCGGTAGCCAGCGTGGCGACCGGATATCTTCGGCCGACGCAGCGGGCAGGAGAAGGAGCACCAGCAACCCCGTGGGCAGGAAGCGACGGCGCAGCGGCGGGTGGTGCCTCACGGGGTCTCCAGTCGCTCGCGCAGTGCGTAGATTTCCACATCGCTGCGCAATCCCAGCTTGCGCAGCACGGCGACCTTCTGTGTGCTGACGGTCTTGATGCTGCGATGCCGGCGCAGGGCGATCTCGGAGACGGTCAGGCCTTCCAGCAGCAGGCCCAGCACCTCGCGCTCGTTGCGGCTGAGCTCACCGCGATCGCCGGCCAGCCTGACGTCCGGTGGAACCCGGGTCAGGCCCTGCGAAACGCGCACGATGGCATCGGACAGTGCAGGAAGTGGCTCGGCCTTGCTGACGAATCCGCTGAGCCCGGCATCGATCAGGCGGTTGAGGTTGGTGGTGGGCGAGGGTGTGGCGAAGGCCAGCAACGGCGTGCGCGGGAACTCCCGGCACAGCCGCGCAACCAGCTCGATGCCGCCCAGGTCGCCACGGGCAAGCGTGAGATCGATGATGGCCACGTCAACGTGCGTGCCCTGCAGGCTGCTGAGCAGATCGGCGCTGCAGCCATGGCTGGCGACGATGTCGAACCGGAGGTCGCCTGAAAGGTGGAGGGCGGTGCCGCGACGGACGACTTCGTGGTCATCCAGGAGCGCCAGGCGAAGCCGACGCGGTGCAGGAAATCCATTCATGCGCGGGAGGTGGTCAGCGCCCATGGGCGTGGCCGTCATTCTGGCGCTGCTGTCGCGTCGAACATCGAATTCGTTGCGATTTTACGACTATTCCTAAAGATCGATGGATGCCCTCCATCGATAGGGGCTGATCCATGGGTCGGGCGTATCGTCAGGTCGAAAGTCGCCGGCTACCGATACCCTTTGAAGAGATATTAATGTGACGCGTCACGCCGGGGCGGGCGCGGGCGGCTGCCGCGATCTATCGCACCGACTGCGGTACGCGCCTCAGCTTGCCGGTGTCGTAGCCCATGGCCGCGATGCGTTGCACGGCCTGCTGGTAGTCGCTCTCGGACACCTGTGGCGTGCGCGCCATGTACCACACATAGTCGCGCTTGCTGCGCGCGACAATGGTCTGCCCATAGTGGTCGTCCAGCCAGGCAATCACATACTCGGCCTGGATCGGCCAGATGAACTGCATGCCCCAGATCGCGCCATTGCCCTGTTTCTCGACCCGTCCCACCGGGTGCATCGACTTCTGCGGGGCGTCGAAACTGCCCTTGCGATAGGTGAAGGTCGTCTGGATGCGCCCGTCCGGCTTCAATGTGTAGCTCTCCACCGCGTCGAAGGCCTCGCGCTCCGGCCACGACGGTATGTGGGCGATCACATACCAGTCGCCCATGAAGCGTGGCACGTCCACTGATGGAGGGCGAGGCAGGGGACGGGTATCGCTGGAACTGCAGCCGGAACCAAACAGGCTCAATGCCAGCAGGGGAAGCAGCGAGCGCATGCGCATGTCACACCTCAACGGGGGCGGAAGAGATAGTGGGCGACCAGCCACTGCTGGCCGTCGTCGTAGCCGAACAACTCGGCGCATGCCATCCAGAACATGCGCCAGCGCTGCCACCAGAGCTTCGCCGCGGCCTGGCCGTAGGTTGCGACCAGAACCGGCATCACCTTCTCGCGGGCTGCATCCTGGTTGGCCAGCCAGTGGTCGGCGGTGCGCTGGTAGTGGGTGCCGTCCAGCAGCCAGCGTTGATCGAGCCGCAGGTCGCGCTGGAAATGCAGCAGGGTGTCGGCGGCAGGCATCAGTCCGCCGGTGAAGAAGTGACGCCCCATCCAGTTGTCGCCACCCTCGGTCTCGAACGGGTACATCAGCGTGCGATGGGCGAAGATGTGCACGAACAGCGCGCCGTCGGGCTTCAGCCACTGGCTGATGCGCGCGAGCAGCCGTTCGTAGTTGCGCACATGTTCGAACATTTCCACCGAGACACAGCGGTCGAAGCGTGCGCCGGGCAACTCGAGCTGGTTGACGTCGCGGGTCAGCACCTCGACGTTGTGCAGGCCCCGGGCCTGGCATTGCGCCATGATGTGCTGGCGCTGGCTGTGCGAATTGGACACCGCCGTGATCGCAGCGGTGGGGTAGCGCTCGGCCATCCACAGGGTCAGCGAACCCCAACCACAGCCCAGTTCGAGAATGTGCTGGCCATCGGCCAGTCCGGCGCGCTGGCCGTACAGTTCCAGCATGGCGTCCTCGGCCTGGTCCAGCGTTTCGCGCCCGGTGGGGTAGTAGCAGCTGCTGTACTTCAGCCGCTTGCCCAGGCAGGCCTGGAAGAAGGCCGCGGGAACTTCGTAGTGCTGGCGGTTTGCCGCGTCGGTATGCAGCGCGAGTGGGCTGCCGGCCAGTTCTGCGATGCGACGGTCGAAGCGCGCGGACTGTGCCTCGATGCCGCCCAGCATTTCCTCGTGCAGGCGTTGCGCGCACAGGCGACGGATGCCGGCCCGCAGTGCCGCATCGGGAACCAGCCCGCGTTCGGCCCAGGCGATCAGCCCGGTTTCCGCGTCGTCGGCCGGGGTCAGTGACGGGATCGCGCTCATGCGGAATACTCCTTGGAAGAACGGGGAAACCAGGGGAAGAACATCGGCGTGCTGCGCTGGTAGGCGCGGTAATCGTCGCCGCGGCTGCGCAGTGCCTGCTTCTCGGTGAACGGGATGCCGCTCAGGTAGCGCAGGAACACGTACATCAGCAGCGGGCCGGCCCACGCCAGCCACCACAGTGGCGAGCCGACCGCGAGCAGGACATAGCTGAACCAATGCAGCCACTCGAAGAAGTAGTTGGGGTGGCGGGAGTAGCGCCAGAGCCCGTCGCGGCAGGTGCGGCCCTTGTTCGCTGGATTCGCGCGGAACCTGGCCAGCTGATGGTCGGCCAGGCTCTCGCCACCGACGCTCAGCAGCCAGACGAGTGCGGCGGCCACGATCCACAGCGTCATGCTTGCCTGCGGATTGGCAGCCACCGCGACGAAGGGCAGGGCGAACAGCACGACCAGCAGCGCCTGGGCCATGAAGAAGCCGAAGATCCTGCCTTGATGCCCCTGCCAGTGCTCGCGCAGATAACGGTAGCGGCCGTCCTCCTGTTCGTGACGGACCCGGTGCCACAGGTGCAGGGCGAGTCGGCTGCCCCATAGGCCACCGAGCACGCTCAGCGCGATCCGTGGCGCCGCCGCACCCTCGCCGAGCAGCGCCAGCAACAGGGCCGAAGCGCCCACGCCCTTGGCCCAGAGCACATCGACCACGCCGATGTTGCGGTGGCGGCGCTGCCAGGCCCAGCCCCAGCTCATCACCAGCACGGCATACAGCAGGACCCACAACAGAGTGATCATGACGGTGCTCCGGCCAAGGGTGGCGGGATGGTGCGGGAACCGCGACGAGCGGCCGTGCACAGCAGCGAAAGCGCGATGGCCCAGCCCACCCCCAGCACCAGCAGGCCCTGCCACAGCGGCGCAGTGAATCGAACCGCATCGAAACCGCGCGCTGCGGAGAGATAGGCCAGCGGGGCCAGCAGCAGGCCGAACGCGGCTGGCAGGGCAAGGTGGCGCAGCAGGAAGCGCATCGAAGTGGTCAGCGTCATCGCAAACGCGGCCCATAACGCCATGATCCAGGGGGGCGGTGCCCAATCCAGTGGGGCGGCAGCGTAGCGCACGGTGCTGCTGGCGGCGGCACTGGCGTCGACCAGCCACGCGCAGGCCAGCGCCAACAGCATCAGCCGAAGATCCAGCCGAGGTTGCGGCGAGGTCAGCAGCTGGCTGCCGATGTAGAGCGACGCTGCCAGCAGCGCTGGCCATTGCCAGCCGCGCCCGGCGCCGGCAACGGCGCACAGCCAGACCAGCTGGTTGCCAAGCAGATTGGCCCAGAACCGGCGCATCTCAGCCGCCTTGACCCGATGCGCCAACGGGACGATGCCCCGGGCGCGCCAGCAGCAGATGCGAAACGCCGATCGAACGCTCCAGGAAGCCGCCCTCGCAATAGGCCAGGTAGAACTCCCACATCCGGCAGAAACGCGTATCAAAGCCCTGTGCCTGCACAGCGGGCAGCTGGGCAAGGAAGCGTTGGCGCCAGGCGCGCAGGGTCAGTGCGTAGGAGTGGCCGAAATCCTGCTGGGCGACCAGCTGCAGGTCACAGGATCGCGTCTTGGCCGCCATGATCGCGTTGATCGACGGAATGAAGCTGCCCGGAAACACATAGCGCTTGATGTAGTCGACGCTGCGCCGGGCCTGTTCGTAGCGATGGTCCTCGATGGTGATGGCCTGCAGCAGGGCAACGCCATCCGGCTTGAGCAGGCGTTGCAGCGTAGCCATGTAGGTGTCCAGGTACTCGGCGCCGATGGCCTCGATCATCTCGATCGATACCAGCTTGTCGAACTGGCCCTGCAGGTCGCGGTAGTCCTGCATCAGTAGCGTGACCTGGTCCTGCAGCCCTGCATCCCGCACGCGCTGGGTGGCCAGCGCATGCTGCTCGGCAGAGATGGTGGTGGTGGTGATATGGCAGCCGTAGTACTGGGCGGCATGTACCGCGAAGCCACCCCAGCCGGTGCCGATTTCGACCACGCGGTCGCCTGGCTTGAGCTGCAGCTGCTGGCAGATGTGGTCCAGCTTGCGCCGCGAAGCGGACTCCAGCGGTTCGCTTTCGCTGGCGAACAAGGCCGAGGAATACATCAGGTCCGGCGACAGGAACAGGGCGAAGAAATCGTTGCCGAGGTCATAGTGCGCGGCAATGTTGCGGCGGCTGCCTTCACGGCTGTTGCGTCGCAGGCGGTTCCAGCCGCGCAGTAGCCAGCCTCCCACGCGCGCCGGCCCGTGTTCCATGCTGTCGAGCAGATCGCGATTGCGCACCAGTAGCCGTATCAGGGCGACCAGGTCATCGCAGTGCCACTCGCCGTGGATGAAGCTTTCACCCGCGCCGACGCTGCCCTGTGCCGCCACCTTGCGATAGAACGCCGGGTCTTCGATGGTGACGGTGACATGCAGTTCGCCGCGGGCATCGCCCAGCCAGACTTCGCCCAGCGCGTCGCGCACGCACAGGCGGCCATCGCGCATCGGGGCGAGCTGGGCCAGCAGGCGGCGGCGCAGGAAGGCATCCAATGCGCCGGGGCGCGGCAGCGCGACCGAAGGAGTCATCGAGTTCATCGCGGTTTCTCGGCAAGGGTGGGGTGGTCGTGCACGGGATTGCGTTTCAGCCACAGCCGCAGCGCGTGCCAGTGGATGGCGGCCACCACCTGGGTGGTCATCAGTGGATAGCAGGCGAGGACGCGGGCCAGCCCGCGACCATCCAGGGCGCGCCGTTGCATGACCTGGGTGGCATCAAACTGGCGCCCGCCGTCGCGCCAGACCTGCATGTGCACGCGCAGGCCCTCATCGGGGCGGCTGAACCGCCAGTCGTAGTGGCAATCCATCGGCATGAAGGGCGAGACATGGAAGCATTTGTCGAACTGCCAGCGCAGCGAGGTGCCTTCGTGCGTGGCCGTCGCGACTGGCAGCACGTAGGCGTGCCGTTCCTTCCAGGGCGTATTGGTGATCTCGGCGACGATGCAGTCCAGCGTGCTGCCATCGGCCCGGTAGCAGTAGTAGAAACTGACCGGGTTGAACACGTGCCCGGCGAAGCGGAGATGGGTAAGCAGGCGGACCGGGCCGGTCGGCCGGTAGCCGAGGGAGGTTGCAGCGTGGTCGCGCACCGCATCGGCCAAAGGCCGGGCGGGATCGCCGAAGTAATCGCTGCGACGGAACTCGGCCAGGTTGCGGCGATTGACCGACCACAGCCAGCGCCCGGTGAACACGCTGTCGAGCTCATCCAGGTCGAGCAGCAGCTGTGCGATCGGATAGCGGAATGCATGCGGGTGTGGAAGATGCCTGCGGTGCATCACCTGCCCGAAGTAGAGCGCACTGGCGCTCATGCGGCCACCTCGCCGGGAGCGGCCATGACACGGTGCGGTTCGCAGGTGCGCAGTGCATCGACCACGCGGCGGGCGCTGCGGATGCCGTCCTCATGGAAGCCCCAGCCCCAGTAGGCGCCGGCGAACCAGGTGTGGCGGCGGCCCTGCAGCTCGGCCCAGCGCTGTTGCGCGCGCACTGCGGCATGGTCGTGCACCGGGTGCGCATAGTGCAGGGTGCGCAGCACCTGGGACGGGTCGATCGCCGCGCTGCGGTTGAGCGTTACCACCAGGGGTGTGCGGCCGGGCAGGCCCTGCAGCAGGTTCATGCAGTAGCTGACCGTGCAGGGCGCGGCAGGGTCGCGGGGCACGTGGGCGTTCCATGCCGCCCACGCCTTGCGGTTGCGCGGCAGCAATGACGCATCGGTGTGCAGCACCGCCTCATTGGCCTGGTAGCGGATGGCGCCGAGCACCTCGCGCTCGATGGGGTCGGCGTCACGCAGCAGCGCCAGGGCCTGGTCGCTGTGGCAGGCCAGGATGACCTCATCGAAGCCTTCCACGCCGGCCGCGCTGTGCACGCGAGCGCCCCAGGGCATGCGCTCGACCGACTGCACCGGGCACTCCAGCCGCTCATGCACCCGCCAGCGGGCGCGCAGGGCATCGACATAGCGCGCCGATCCACCGCTCACCACCCGCCACGGTGCGCGCCCGGTCATCTGCAGCATCTGGTGGTTGGCCATGAACTGGGCCAGATAGCGGGCCGGGAAATCCACCACCGTGGCCGTCGGTGACGACCACAACGCGGAGGCCATCGGCAACAGGTGCTCGTCGATGAAGGCATCGCCGTAGCGCTGGCTGCGCAGGTACTGCCCCAGCGTTGGACCCGCGTCTTCTGCCAGCAACAGGGGGGCATCGCGGTAGAACCGGCGCAGGTCGGCCAGCATGCCCCAGAACCGCGGCGATACCAGGTTGCGGCGCTGGCAGAACAGGCCATCCAGCGAGGTGGCGTTGTACTCCACGCCGCTGCGCTCGCTGTGCATCGAGAAGCTCATCGTGGTCGGCTGCGAGGCTACGCCCAGCTCGTCGAACAGCGCGGTCAGCAGCGGATAGTGCTGGGGATTGAACACGATGAACCCGGTGTCCACCGCCATGCGCATGCCATCCACCTGCACGTCGTGGGTGTGGGTGTGGCCTCCCAGATAGTCGTTGGCCTCGAACAGCGTGACGTCGTGTTCGCCGTCCAGCCACCAGGCGCTGGCCAGCCCCGCGATGCCCGAACCGATGATCGCGATGCGCATGTCAGTACCTCGCCTTGGCCAGCACCCACTCGGGAATGGGCTTGAGCCCTTTGACCAGCCCCAGCGCCGCCATCGCGCGCAGCCCGTACCAGGTCAGGTCCACTTCCCACCAGCGGAAGCCCTGGCGGACGGTGCCCGGGAAGAAGTGGTGGTTGTTGTGCCAGCCTTCGCCGAAGGTGAGCAGCGCCAGCCAGAGGTTGTTGCGGCTGTCATCGCGGGTCTCGAAGCGGCGGCGGCCGAAGCGATGGGCCAGCGAATTGATGGTGACCGTGGCGTGGAACAGCACGATGGTGGAGATGAAGAAGCCCCATACCAGCAGTTGCGGGCCGGAGGTGTGCAGGCCCGGCGCCCAGCGCTCCAGCCCGGCGCCCAGTGCATACAGCGCTGCGGCCAGCAGTACCGGCACAGCCGTATCGAAGCGGTCCAGCCAGCGCAGTTCCGGGAAGCGTGCCAGGTCCGGTACCCGCGACAGATCGGTGGCAAAGGCCTCGTGGGTCAGGAACCAGCCCATGTGGCTGCGCCAGAAGCCGCCTTCACGGGGGGAGTGCGGGTCCAGCGGCTGGTCGGCGTGACGGTGATGGTGGCGATGGTGGGCGGCCCACCAGAGCGGCCCGCGCTGCACGCTGGAGGCGCCGATCACCGCGAACACGAACTGCACGGGCCGCGATGCCTGGAAGGTGCGGTGCGAGAAGTAGCGGTGGTAGAACGCGGTGATGGCGAACATGCGCACCGCATAAAGCGCTGCGGCGACGATCACCGCTGTCCACGAGATGCCCACCCAGAGCACCGCGATGCAGGCCAGGTGCATCAGTGCGAACGGCACGGCGCGGACCCAGTCGATGCGGCCCGGCCGTTCGCCGCTGGCGTCTGCGGCGTTGCCGGTATCGAACCAGCGCTGCAGCGTGCGCAGCAGGCGCCAGCGTCGACGGGGGAGGGGCGCTACAGAGGCCATGGCGGATCTCGGCGGGTGTCGTGACCTCCTGTACGCAGCAGGATGCGTATTGGATGCGCCACGGCGCATTGAATTTCGACTTCACCTGGGCGTCACGACGCAGCGCTCCGCCAGGGGTTGCGCCCACGCCTGCTGCCAGTCGCTTGCTGATCGCCCGACGGGCGGAGAGTTGAAGCGAACGATCACCTGTGGGTAGCTGCCGCGCGCATCGCGCAGGTTGCTGGTGCCGCGGAACTCCAGCAGGCGGCGGTCGGCAGTGGCGTAGACCAGGGCCAGGCGCGGCGCGATGCCGCCGTACCAGGTGTCCACACTCACCTCGATGGCCTGGGCATCGACGTCCTGCCAGCGAACAGGGCCGGTGCGCCGCACCTGCACCGGGAAGTAGCGCTGGCGCGCCGGCACCAGGAATGGCAGCGTGATGCGCTCGCCCCGCAGCAGTGCCGGCCAGTGCAGGCGCACCGCCGCGTCGAATCCTGCATCTATCACCGCGTCCGGCGGCAGTTCAAGCCGGCGCTGACGCAGCTGGCTGGCGGCATCTTCCTGCCAGGAGATCGACACCGAATCGCCGGCGGCCTCCACCTCGGCCTTCTGGCCACTGCGGCGGTCCTCGAGCAAGTAGCCCCGTGCCTGCGGCCGGGCGCTTGCCGGCAGATGCTTGCGGGCGAAGGTCTTGCCATCCGGACACTGGTACAGCACCCAGCGCTCGGCGCCCTCCGTTGCCTCGCGCTGCCAGTGCACTTCACGGTAGAGGATGTCGCCCTGTGCGGAGGTGGCCACGCCCTCGCTTCGCAGCCAGGGGGCCGCCAGCGCGGCATGGGGCAGGCACAGCAGCAGCCAGGCGGTGCGCATGGTGTTCATCCGTAAGGGCGGGCTCTGGTCATACGCCGGGAGCGGCTGGTTGGATGCGTTGGGTAACCTGCATCCAATTGCTGCCCCCGCGCGTACAGAGGACAGACCTTCACCCGCCCGCCGCGAACGCAGATGTACCCTGACGCCGCCAGCACTCTCCTCAACTTCGATACCGCACGCACCGTGTCCAGTTCCCAGCAGCCGAGCAGCGAGCCGACGAACTGGGCCGGTGACATGGACGGCGTGGCGCGGCTGCGCGATCGCGACTGCTTCATGCGGATCTACGACCATTTCATGCCGCGGTTGTGCGTGTACCTGCGTGGCCTGGGCGTGCCTGACGCGGTGGCCGAGGAGCTGGCGCAGGAGAGCCTGTTGCGGCTATGGCTGCGTGCGGCTGACTTCGATCCTGCGCAGGGGGCACTGAGTACCTGGCTGTACCGCATCGCGCGCAACCTGCATATCGACCGCGTGCGGCGCGAACGCAGCTGGATGCAGGTACAGGCAGCGGTGGAAGATGCGGCAACACTGGACGTGGTTGAGCGCAGCAGCGCCGAGCAGTTCGCCGACCAGGCGCGCCTTCGCCAGCGCATCAACGAGCTGCCTGCGGTGCAGGCGCGGCTGGTGCGGATGTCCTATTTCGAAGCCAAGAGCCACAGCGAGATTGCCGAGGCGCTGGGCATGCCGCTCGGGACGGTCAAGTCACACCTGAGGCGGGCGTTCCTGCAGCTGCAGTCGAAAGTGGGAGGTGCGCTGTGAATCCGCATCACCACCTGCATGAATCCACCTTGATGAGCTATGCCGCCGGCGCGCTGCCGGCGCCGTTGAGCATCGTGGCCGGCGCCCACCTGGAGCAGTGCCCGCAGTGCCGCCAGCGCCTGCGCGAGGCCGAGGCGATCGGCTCCGCATTGCTGGAGCAGACGCAGCCAGCCACGCCCGATCGGCGCCGCGAGCGGCTGCGCGAGGCCATGCTGATGCAGCTGGCGGCGGAAACGCCGCTTGCCGTGGCCGGCGCCGCGCGTCCCGTGCCGAAGGAGCGGCCCGAGGCCGATCCGGATCATCTGCCTGCCTCGCTGCACCCCTATTTCGGCGCCTCGCTCAGTGGGTTGCGCTGGCGCTGGATGGCGCCGGGGGTGCACTGCATCCGTGCCGAGCAGATGCCCTCGCTGATCATGCTGAAGATCGCCCCGGGCAAGTGCCTGCCCATGCACAGCCACGGCCGCAGCGAGCTGACCCAGATCCTGCGCGGTTCCTACAACGACGCGCTGGGGCTGTTCGCACCGGGCGACGTGGCGGACCTGGATGAGGATGTGGAACACCAACCAGTCACCGCACCTGGCGTTCCCTGCATCTGTGTATCGGCGTTGGATGCACCGCTGGTGTTCAGCGGCTGGCTGGCACGGAAGATCCAGCGTTTCGTGAAGCTCTAGGATGAGTACGGCGATGGCAACCGGTGCGCTACGGGTTCTGTTGACCGGTGCCGCGGGGCTGGTGGGGCAGGGTGTGGCCCTGGCCTGCCAGCGCTCGCCCCGGGTCGCCAGTCTGACCGCACTGGTCCGGCACCCGGGCAGCCTCGCCGGTAGCGGCAGCGAGCTGATCGTGCCGGACTTTCTGCATATCCAGGATCGGGTGGAGGACCTGGCCGGGTTCGATGCATGCTTCTACTGCGCCGGCGCTCCGCCGGTGGGCACCGCCGAGGCCGAGTACCGGCGGGTGACGCTGGACACCACCCTGGCCGTCGCCCGCGCCTGGGCCACGGCGAATCCGCAGGGGTGTTTCCTCTATGTATCTGGCGCCGGCGCGGATGCGCGAAGCCGGGTGATGCCATTGCGGGTGAAGGGCGAGACCGAGCGGGCACTGCAGGAACTGCCGGTCCGCACGGTCATGCTGCGTCCGGGTGGCGTGCGCCCTGTGGAAGGCACCGGCACCCGTCACGGCCTGTTGAAGCCGCTGTACTGGGGTGGCGCGCCCTTGATGAAACTGGCGGGCGCGATTGCGCCGTCGCTGGTGACCAGCAACCTGGCGCTGGGCCAGGCGATGATTGCGCTGGCCGGCAGGGAGCACCCGCCGGCCACGGTGGAGTGCGCGGACATCAACCGGATCGCAGCGGACCAGCGCGACCCGGTTGCCTGACCTCAGTGCGTGGCACCCTCCAGCGCGGCACGTACCGCCTGGGCCAGGTCGCTGCGGGTGAACGGCTTGGGCAGCAGGGCGGCTGCCCGGCCTTGGCTGCCGACTGCGTCGTGGTCGCGTGGATAGCCCGAAGTGAACAGCACGGCGACTTCCGGCCAGCGTTCCCGCACTTCGCGCACCAGCTCCCAGCCCGACATGCCGGGCATCACCACGTCCGAAAACAGCAGGTCCACCTTGGTGTCGGGGCGTTCCAGCAGGCGCAGCGCGGAGGGGCCGTCGTGTGCTTCCAGCACGCGATAGCCCAGCAGGCGCAGGGCATCGACGGTGTGCGCACGCACATCATCATTGTCCTCGGCCACCAGGATGGTTTCCTCGCGTGGCGAGTAACCCGCCAGGCCGGTCTGCGGTGCGCTTGCCTCGCAGGGCAGGGCCAGCGTCGAACGCGGGAACATCATGGTGATGCTGGTGCCGCCGCCTTCCACCGAGTCAATCAGCACATGGCCGCCGGACTGCTTGACGAAGCCATGCACCATCGACAGGCCCAGGCCGGTGCCGCGGCCAACCTGCTTGGTGGTGAAGAACGGCTCGAACACGCGCGCGAGGGTGGCCGCGTCCATGCCGTGGCCGTTGTCGCGGACCCGCAGCATCACGTATTCGCCAGGCGCAGCGTCGGGGAACAAGGCGGCGTAGTCGTGGTCGAGATGGCTGTTGTCGACTTCGATCACCAGCCGGCCGCCGTGGGGCATGGCATCGCGGGCGTTGACGGCCAGGTTGAGCACCGAGGCTTCCAGCTGGCTGACGTCGATCTCGACGCACCAGACGTCCTCGGCGGCGCGGATTTCCAGCTGCACCAGCTCGCCCAGAGCACGCTGCAGCATGTCATGCATGTCCAGCAGCCGGTCGTTGAGGTTGGCGGCCTGGCTGTGCAACGGTTGACGCCGGGCAAATGCCAGCAGGCGCTGGGTCAGGCTGGCGGCACGGCCCACACCCTTGAGGGCGTTGTCCAGCGCACGGCTGACCATGGCGCCCGGCTCGCCGGCGCGCTCGCTGAGCAGCATGGCGTGTTCGACGTTGCCGGAAATCACGGTCAGGATGTTGTTGAAATCGTGGGCGATGCCGCCGGTGAGCTGGCCCACCGCTTCGATCTTCTGTGACTGGCGCAGTGCATGCTCGGCCTGCAGCCGGGCCGTGGTTTCCACTGCCTCCGACACCACCGCCGTCACTGCGCCTTCGGCATCCAATAGCGGACGGAACGAAAAATCGTAGCTGCGGCGGCCGGTGGGCAGCTCCAGTTCCAGTGCATGCAGCGAGCTTTGCCCCTTCGCGGCATCGGCAACGGCCAGGTCCACCAGGGTGCCAACGTCGCCGCTGGTGCTGAACCACAACGATTGCCCATAGCGCTGCCCTACCACGCCGGGCTTGTCAGCCAGTACGGCAGCCAACGATGCAACATTGGCATCGACCACGCAGCCCTCCAGGTCCAGCAGCACCTGATGCTGGAAGCTGGATTCGAAGATGGCCTGCAACCGTCGTTTGCTCGCCCGCAGTTCGGCGGTGCGCGCCTGGACCTGCCGTTCGAGCAGCTGGTTGTCTTCGCGCAGGGCGAGCTCGGCCTGCTTCAGCCCGGAGACGTCGCTGCCCAGGCAGATGTAGCCGACCACGGCGCCGTCGGCGCCTCGCTCCGGCACGCAGTCCATCTGCACGAAGCGTGACTCGCCGCTGCGGTGGGCCAGTTCCACCTGGAAGCGGGTGCGCTCACCCTGCAGCACCCGTTCGATGCTGGGCAGGGCATGTTCGAAGGCGGAAATGCCGCTGACATCGCGCGCCGAACGGCCCAGCAGTTCGGCCAGGCTGACGCCGTGCCAGTCCAGGAAGGCCTTGTTGGCGAAGCGGTAGCGATGCTCCTTGTCGAGCTGGGCGATCAATGCCGGTACAGCATCGGTCACCTGCTGCAGCTGGGCCTGGCTGTCATTCAGTGCGGCCTGCGCGTGGGCCAGCTGGGTGCGCTCGTGCTCCTCCTGGCGGGCGCGGCGGATCGCATCCGGCAGGCGCTGCAGGCGCTGCTTGACCACGTAATCGCGTGCGCCGCGGGTCAGCGCCTGTACCGCCAGCTCCTCGGTGAGCGTACCGGAGACGAAGATGAAGGGCGTCTGCGGGATCCGCTCGCGCGCCAACGCAAGGGCAGCGTCGCCGTCGAATCCGGGCAGCACGTGATCGGCCAGGATGACATCGAAGGCGCGATTCCCGATCGCCTCGATGAAGGCATTGCGGGTCCACAGGCGCTCGGCCTCGAAGTCGAGGCCAGCCCGCTGCAGTTGTGCGCTGATCAACTCCGCATCAAGCGCACTGTCCTCAAGCATGAGGATGCGCAGGCGCTCGCTGCGGCGCGATCCATCACGCATTGTGCTGCCCCGAGCCGTTGGGGCGATGCGGCGGTGGCTGGTTGGTGATGCCCCAGAACATGCCCAGGCCCTGGATGGCGTCGAAGAACTCCTTGAAGTCCACCGGCTTGACCACGAATGCGTTGACGCCCAGTTCGTAACTGCGCACCAGATCCTGCTCTTCGCGGGAGGAGGTCAGCATCACCACCGGCGTGCTGCTCAGGTTCGAATCGCCACGGACCTGCTAGCGCTTCGGCGCCGTCACGTACATGGATGACATCGTTCAGCAACTGGCAACGCGACAGCGCCGCCAGCGTCAGCTCTGCATCCTTGGGGCTGTCCTCTACCAAGAGGATCGGCCGCAGGTCCCTCATGGGTGATCTCCTGTGGAACGGGGTAGGGTGAAATGGATCGTGGCGCCCTTGCCTGGCTCGCCCTCGGCCCAGGTGCGGCCGCCATGGCGGCCGATGATGCGGCGCACGTTGGCCAGGCCGATGCCGGTGCCTTCGAATTCCTCGACGTGATGCAGGCGCTGGAATACGCCGAACAGCTTGTCGACATAGCGCATGTCGAAGCCGCAGCCGTTGTCGCGTACGAAGAAATGGTCTTCGTCGACGTTGCGCTCGTGACCGATCTCTATCACTGCCTGCTCGCGCTCGCGGGTGAACTTGATCGCGTTGGCCAGCAGGTTCTGCCAGACCAGGCGCAGCATCGTCGGGTCGGCCTCGACCTCCGGCAGCGGTGCCAGACTCCACTGTACGTCGCGGCCGCTGTAGTCCAAGGCCAGGCTCCTGCGGACATCTTCGGCCAGTGCGGCCATGTCCAGTCGCACCCGGCCGAGCGTGGAACGGCCCATCTGCGAGAAGCTGAGCAGGTCATCCACCAGCGTTCCGGCAGATTTGGCAGACTCCACGATCGTATCCAGGAAGCGGCGCTCGGTGTCGTTGAGGCGTTCGCCGGCCGAGCTGCCCAGCAGCTCCGAGTAACCGACAATGTGGCGGAAGGGCGCGCGCAGGTCGTGGCTGACCGAATAGGAAAACGCTTCGAGTTCCTTGTTGCTGCGGACCAGCTGTTCGTTGAGCTCGGCCATTTCCTCGGCCTTGCGCAGCACGATGTCGACGATGGCGGTGCGCATCTCTAGGGCGGCATCGCGGTCGGCGTCGTTCCACGGAAGGCTGCGCTGCTGGACGATTTCCTTCCAGGCCTCGAAGGAGCTGCGCGGCGAAAGTGCCACCTCGGGTGCTTCGGTCTTGCGTGGATCGCCGCCCCAGCGCACGGTACGCACCACCTCCGGTCGGAACCACATCAGGTAGCTGTCGTGCAGCTGCGAGATGGACACCGCCAGTACGCCGCTGGCCACGTCGGACAGGCGCGCACCGGGCGCCCAGTCGGCTGCCAGATGGTCACTGCAGTACGTTTCCTGCCCGGCCTGCTGTGCGGCCAGCCAATCGGCCAGGGCCAACACGTCGGTTGCGGGCGGGCACTGGCCCACACGCATGCAGTCGCCCTTGTGCACGATGGCGGCCCCTGCCGCGCCGGTCAGCGACAGCAGGCTGGCTTCATCGTGGCGCAGCGCAGCCATGAAATCCTCGTCGCCGGCCATGCGTGCAAGCAGCTTGACCAGCACCGAGCGGCGCGCCACGCGCTCTTCGATGGCGCGTGCACGCTCCTTCAGCGCGATCTGCAGCGACAGGATCTGGCCCATGAACTCACAGGCGGTGCGCACGTGGTAGGGCAGGCGGCGCGGCTGCACCGTGTGGCAGGACACCAGGCCCCACAGCTGGCCCTCATGCACCAGCGAGACCGACATCGACGCGCCGGTGCCCATGTTGCGCATGTACTGCAGGTGCACCGGCGAAACGCTGCGCAGCACGGCCAGGCTCAGGTCGGTGGCCGGTGCATCGCGATACTCCTCGCTGCGCATCAGTGGGGCAGGGGTGTAGTTGTTGTCCGCGATCAGGCGTACCCGGTTGCTCCGGTACAGCTCGCGGGCCTGGGCCGGGATGTCCGATTCGGGAAAGCGCAGGTCCAGGTAGGACGGCAACAGGCCGTTGCCATCCTCGGCGACCACGATACCGTTCCAGCCGGCATCGAACTGGTAGACCAGGGTGCGATCGAAGCCGGTCAGCCGGCGCATGTGCGCGGCCGCCAGCTGGCACAGATCTTCCACGGTGCTGGCCGATTCGATGCCAGTCATCAGTTCGCGGATCGACGGATACAGTTCTTCAAGCGAACCCGGCTGGCCGGGAACCGGTGCCTCCAACTCGACCAGCAGATCCGTGGCAGAGCGGTGCAGCAGCAATTGATGGCGGCCGTGGCCATCCAGGTGCACGGCGCCGACATGGGCGCTGCTGCCGACCGTGGCCTGCTGGAACAGCGCCTGGAAGGGCGCCAGTACGCCGCCCAGCACCTCGCTGACATGCTGCGACAAGGGTTCGCCGAACTGCCGCAGCAGACCCGGCTGGCTGATCGCGCGCTCGCGCACCCGCAGTGACTGTGGCTCCACTACCAGAAGCACGCCGTATGGCTGGATGGCACCGGGCGTGTGGATCGGTTCGCGCGCACAACGGGACTGGGCGGTGTCGTGCGTGGGCTCGGCAGAAGGCATCAAGGGCTGGACTCATGATTCGTGGATGGCTGGAATGGCCCAGCTGCACCCGGTATCCGTGGATGGTGACGCAAAATCCTGCATTCGCATACCAGTACGCGTGCGTGAAGAGCGCTTCATTCGAAGCTGAATTCTTCATCCAGAGCATCCGGGAGCACCTGCGTGCTTCGCGAAAGGTACATGCGCGCTGCACGCGCGCTCGACACCGACTTGCCTAGGGTGAACGCACATTCCTGAGTGACCACCTCCCGTGAACCTGCAGACCTTGCCTTCAACGCCGTACCGCATGCTTGCCGACAGCTGCCAGTTTGAGCTGCTGGATGTGGATGCCCTGCAGGATCCGGCCAGTGGGCGCCTGCTCCACCTGTACTCGCTGGTTGCGCGCTGCCTGTGCTGCGAAACGGTATTCAAGGCAGAGGAAGGGCAGGGCCTGGTCAGCCACACCGCCGCGCGGGTGGTGCGGTGCCCCACAGGCTGTGGCCAGCAGGCGTTCAAACCCGCGTTGCTGCGTACCTGGCAGCCACATCACGTCGCCCAGGCCTGAAAGTGCCGATACCGGGTCACAGTACCCCGGGATTGCCGCGCCAGACCGCGAAGTTGAGCGCAGAGGCGAACGATATCCAGGCCAGGTAAGGCAGCAACATCACTGCCGCACCGCGGTGGATGCGGGCGAAGGCAACGATCGTTGCGCACACCAGCGTGATCAGTACCAGGATGTCGACGAAGGCCAGCGCGCCCAGCTTCCAGCCGAAGAACAGCCAGCTCCATAGCGCATTGACGGCCAACTGCAGCAGATAGAGCACCAGGGCCGGTTGCGCGTTACGCCAGCCGCGTTCGCGCCAGACCAGCCACGCCGCAAGGGCCATCATTGCGTAGAGCAGGGTCCATACCGGGCCAAACACGCTGGCAGGCGGTGCCCAGGCGGGCAGGGCGAGGGCAGCGTAGAAGTTGGCGGCGGATGTGGATGCCCACGCGCCGACTCCCGCCGCCGCAAAAGTGACCATGCTCCATCCCAGAAGACCCAAAGCCTGTGAACGCCGCTTCATTCCGTACCGCTCCGTCATGCCTATACCCGTGCATACGAACAGAAGCGGCACATGGATGCAGCCCGGGTGCGATCAGTCTGAAGTGCCTCCGACGCTGCCACCCTGGCTGGCAGGCAGCAGCGATGGCTGCTGATCGAACCATTCGCGCGCCTTGGCCAGATGCCACTGGCGCTGGTCGCCATTGAGTTCGATGCCGGCGCCCAGCAGCCCCCAACGCAGGTAGAGATCGCCACGCTTGCGCTGCTCCAGAAGATCCAGCCGCGCACGTACCGTCAGGCGATCATTCTCGGCCTCCAGTCCGTCGATCAGCAGATGGCCCGGACGCCAGCGCAGCGTGGCCTGTGCATCGACCTGGCCAGAGTCGAGCAGTGACAGCGTCCAGCGCGGATAGTCGGTGCGCTTGGCGAACACGGCCAGCAAGGGGCGTGCATCGCTCAGGGTCAGATCGGTGGTAGCGTCCACCTGGAACGGGGACTGCGCGTCGATGCGGCCCCGCTTGAACACGGCACGGCCTTTCCACGCGCTGTTGGAATCGGTGCCCGCCACCTGCACATTGCGCAGCTCCACGGTGGTGCCGGACAGATCGAAATGGCGCTGGTTGAAGTCGCCGCGGCGAAGCGTCGCATTCACGTCGACATCGCCGCCCAAGTCCAGGCCCGCAACGTTCGCGCTGGCATTGCGGCCCAGCAGCCGCGCGGTGCCGTGGCCGACGCGGCCATCGGTGTCGAGCGTGGCGTCGCCGCTGAGGCTGCCGGTGCCACGCAGCAGGCGCACCTGTTGGGAGCCAAGGTAGCGGTTGTAAGCGGCCAGGTCCGGAATGGTCGCTTGGCTGAAGCGCAGCCGCGCACGAACGCCCTTGCGCAGTTCCTGCAGGCGTCCATCGCCAGCGAGGTCCACGGCCAGGTCGCGCCCGTCGAACAGCCGCACGTCCTGGGCATCGCTGGGCCGCGCGGTGAAGCGGGGCAGCCGGATGGCCAGCTGTGCCTGGTTGGGGCTGCCTGCCTTCAGCTCGCCATGCGCGCTGGCGGTACCGGCCAGGCGCACGCCGGCCACTTCGGCCACTGCTGCGGCCGAGGGAATGTCCACGGTGCTGCCTTCGATCAGTCCGCCATTGCGCAGGCGCAGATCCGCCTTCAGCGTGCCACCGCCATCGAGCTGCAGCCATGGCTTGCGCACGAACAGGGCAGGGATCCAGTTGAGCGAGGTGAAGGCCCATTCGCCTCGAACGGTACCGGAGCTGCGCTCCAGCAGCTGGGCAGGGTGCTGGAACGGGATCTCGCGCCCGGTGATGTGCAGATCGGCATCGATGCCGGCGGCCGAATCCGGGCGTGGCGGCAGGCGGGCCTGCAAGCGCAGGTCGTTGGCCACACTGAGCTGCAGGGCCAGCACGCCGCGATCGGGCGCGCCATCGCCGAGGAAGAGCGGTACCTGCCAGAGTGCGTGGTCACCGGGTTGCAGCTGGCCATCGATCAAGTGGAGCGCCAGCTGCAGGTGTCCGGCCACGGGCGCGCTGGAGACCTTCGGCGATGTTGCATCCGTATCCATGCGCAGGCCCTGGCTGCGCGCATCCACCTCAAGTTGCGCATGCAGCAGCTTCAACTTGGCCAGGCCGGGCGCCTGGTCGCGATAGTGGCGCGGATAGCTGAAGCGCGCGGTCAGATCCATGTCGCCCAGCAGCTGCACGCCGTCATAACTGGTGTCTGCTGCGCTGAACGAGACCTCGGAATCGAACAGCTCGGACGGCCCGCCACGCAGTTGCTTGAGGAACCCCACCGTGCCCTGGCCCTTGCCGATGATCAGCAGCTTGCCGAGCCGGGTACTGCGAATACTGTCGCTGTGGATGGCGTCGAAACGCAGGTTCCAGCCCTGGTCGCTGCGCGGGGGCGACGGAATGGCCTCCTCGACGCGGCTGATCTCGGCAGACACGCCATTGGCCTGCAATCGGGGAACCCGCACTTCGCGGCGGAACAGGGGCAGCACGGCCAATCGGGCGCTGGCACGCTCGGCATGCAGCACGTAGACGGTGTGGTTGACGTGGCCGCGCATGTGCACGTTCCAGGCAATCACATGGCCCGGCAGCAGCGTGATGGCCGGGCCGGTCGTCATCACGAACTTGTGCGGCTTGCGGTTGGTGACCTGGTCGAACAGCGGGGTATTGAGGAAGATGTTGCCGGCCAGCAGGTAGAGAACGTACACGCCCAGCAGGAGGTAACCAGCGACGCGCCATCGGCGGAACCGGTGTGGAGTGCGCGCGGGAGTGGGGGACATGTACTGCTCTAGAGGCCGGAATTTGCTCAACTATTGCGGAACTGATGGCGGTGGCGCGTGAAGCGGGTGCGGGGCACGTGCTGGATTCTGCTAGTGTCCGCCTTGCCCACTATGCCGAACCGCGGGGAATCGCATGGAGATCCGAGCTGCCACCGCCGGTGACTTCGACGCCATGTGGGCGATCTTCAAGGCGGCCATTGCGACGGAGGATTCGCTTCCGTTCGCCGGCACCTTCGAGGCCGGAACCTTTCGGAGCCACTGGTTCGGGGTGCAGCCGGCCTTTGTGGCCGTTCTGGAGGGGCGCGTGGCCGGAATGTACAAGATGGGTGCCAACTTCCCGGACCTGGGCGCGCACGTCGCCAGTGCCACCTACGTGGTCGACCCGCTGACGCAAGGGCGTGGCGTCGGGCGGGCGCTGGTGGAACACAGCTTGGATCGCGCCAGATCGGAGGGGTTCCTGGCCATGCAGTTCAACTACGTGGTCAGCACCAATGCGCCAGCGGTTGAGCTGTACCGGAAGCTTGGCTTCGCCGTGGTCGGGACGCTACCGGCGGCGTTCCGGCATCGGGCGCTGGGGTTGGTTGACGTATATGTGATGCACCGGTTCCTGTAGGTCGACGCAGGGCAGGGGCTCACGGTGAGCGGGCGACACTGCTTCCACGCACGAAGGCCGCTGCCAGCCGCAGTGCATCGTTACTGCCACGATCGCCGCGCAGCGCGTCGGCCAGTCGGCCGGGCGTGACGCCGGTCCAGCGCACCAGGTCATGCGTGGCATGGGCCTGGTCGCTGTAACCGTGGCGCGCCGCAGCGGAGGCGATGCTGGTGGCTTCTCCATCCAGCGTGTGCAACAGAGCCTGCAGCCTGCAAACCCGGGCATATTCTTTCGGGGTCATGCCCACGGCCGCCAGAAAACGCGACTGCAAGCCACGCAGGGACATGCCAAGCCGCCGTGCCAGTTCGGCGATGCGCAGAGCGCCTTCCGCTGCATCCAGTCCCGCAACGGCCAGTTCGATGCGCTCGTCCAGCGCGAAGCCGGCACAACGATCCCGCAGCACCTGCCAGAGGGGCTCGGGCGTTCCGCTGGCGGCGCTTGCCCGCGCGGCGGCGCTGAAGGTCTCGGCAAAGATGGCATCCAGCGTGTACAGGTCCGGCGCCTGGTCGCGAAGCCCGGGCAGGCGGACGCCGGCAATCAAGGCGCTCGCGGCCGGCTGCAGGCGCACGCCGATGCAGGAAACCGGGCCGACAGCCTGCAGACGAATCGGGCCGCATTGCTGTGCAGCGAAGCAGAACGGCAGATCGGAGCGGATCCGGCCATCTGCCCCATGAAGATGCAGCGGCACGCCCAGTTCCGCCAGCAACTCGCAGCGGCCATCGGGATAGATGACCTGCACGTCATGGCCGGGGGCTTCGTCCCGCAGCCACCAGAGGCACTGGACATGACGGCGCAGGTCGCCGGGGGCAGGGTGCTCGCGGTAGTCCATGCGGCATCGGACGCCATCCTGCGCATTTTTACAAGCGCCCTTGGCGGCCCTGCCGCTAGCCTGCAGCCAATCCATCCAGGAGGTCTGTACATGTTGAAGTCGAAGGTGGCGGTGCTGGGCGCAGGCCTGGCGTTGGGAAGCGGCGCGGCCATGGCTGCACCGGCCGAGTTCGATTGGCTGGCCGGGCATTGGTGTGGCGGCACCGAGGAGCGCAGGCTTGATGAGGTCTGGCTGCCCGAGGCCGGCGGCGCATTGCTTGGGATGTCGCGCACGCTGAGCCACGGCGATATGGAGTCATTCGAGTACATGCGCCTAGTGCCTGCAGGCAAAGCGGCTGGCCTGCATGTGCAGCCCAATGGCGTGGCGCCAACCACATTCGTCATTGCTGACCACGGCGAAAACTGGGTGGTGTTCGAGAACCCGCAGCATGACTTCCCGAAGCGCATCGAGTACCGGCGTGATGGCACTGCGCTGAAGGCGAGCATCTCCGGTCCGGCAGATGATGGGAAGATCCTGCGGATTCCGTTTGACTATCGTCGTTGTGGGGATTGAGTGGGCAAGATGGCCCAAGGTGAGGCTTTGGGATCTGAGGGCTGGGAAGGCTCCGGTCGCTTGGGCGGCGATCCCGCTGTGAACATAATATACATTATGCGAAATCGAATATCCGCCAAATCTGGGCCTTTGTCGGCTCAGCGTGGCAATGGCTGGCCTCTGGCTCGGCTCTTGCCTCCGCCCTCAGTCCCCGGCCAAGGATGAGATCGCGGCATGATTGAGTTCGACCCGCACCAACGCATCGACTTGACCGGCCCTTGGGCCGGTTGTATTGTTCATCGCAAACACTCTTAGTGTGCCATTGCAGAGATTTCAGCTTTTGAGGCAGACAATTTCAGTGCAAGACGGCCGGTTGCAGACATTTGTTGTTGCTGGCGGCCGCAAGGTAGAAATTACTGATGCGCAAATGCCGCGCCATAGAGTGTGCATTCTTGCTGCAGGATCATCACCTATCTAGCTTCAGCGCTATCGAGATCGGTAGGCCTTCTGAACTAGGTCTGGCAAGCCTGGGCGCATCTGGCCGCGGGACCGGATCCTCGACCTAGGGCTGTGACAGCGTTGTGCCGGATGTCTCTAGATTACGCCTCGACGGTCCAAAATCCGATCTGATCTGCACCCTACCCCAGTCGGCAATTTCCTTGGTCCGCCCCTGGCATGGCGCGCTGGTTCGTGCAAGAGCTTGTTGTGGATTGGTGGAGGCTGGCTATCCGTCAAGACCTGTGGATGCCAGCCACTCGTTAACTCGAGGTTCGCGTCGGGTGCCAGTTCGATCACCTGTCTTTGACTGCGCCCGAGCCCATAGCCGCCGTGGGTTACGAACTGATAGAGCTTCTTCCCGGCAAGACTGTGCGCTGACAGGAATGACGCAATAACTGGCGGCAACGACTCCCCCAAGATGGGATAGCCGAGCATCACCGTGTGGTAGCGATCAATGGATCGCTCATTTGTAGCCAAGGGCGGAAGGTAGCCTTGCTCGCGCTCACGCCTAGCCTGCTCAACCGTTTGAAGGTAACCAGCGCTGGCGCATCGTTGACACCATCGCCAACCATGGCCACCGGTGCCGACTGAGCCAATTCAGCGACCAACGCAGCTTTCTGCTCAGGCGTACATTGGCGCGCACCTCTTGGATGCCCAGCACCTTGGCCACCGAGGCGGCCGCGCCGGGGTTGTCTCCAGAAATCATGACGGTGCGTAGACCCAGCGCGTGCAGCCGTTGCACGGCCGCAGCTGCACCCAGACGCGGTGGATCCTCAAAGGCCAGTATGCCGAGCAATTGCGGATGATCGGTGCCCTGCTCTGCCAGCCAGGACACCGTGTGGCCGGTCTGGCTGAGTAGGTCGGCCCGGGTCTGCAATGCCGTGAGCGCCACGCCATGCTCAAGCATCATACGGGTACTGCCCAGCAACAGGTTCCTGCCATCCACCTTGCCGGTGATGCCACGGCCAGGCACCGCCTGCACGTCGCGTGCGAGCGGAATGGCGCGCTGGCCCATTGCGCTCAGTACAGCCTTGGCCAAGGGATGCTCGCTGCCTTGCTGCAGGGCCGCCGCCAACGGCAACAGATCGGCCGCGTGGCCACGGGTGGCAGTTTCTTCGGTAAGTACCGGACGTCCTTGGGTCAAAGTGCCTGTTTTGTCGAAGGTCACCACCTTTACGGTACGTGCCACTTCCAGCGCTTCGGCATCCTTGACCAGAATGCCCGCTCGGGCGGCCACGCCGGTGCCGGCCATGATCGCGGTCGGGGTCGCCAACCCCAGCGCGCACGGGCATGCGATGACCAGCACCGCTACCGCGCTCAGGATCGCCTGGTTCCAATCACCCGTTCCCAGACCCCAGCCGAGCAGCGTGAGCAAAGCCAGGCCGATCACTACCGGCACGAAGGTCGCGCTCACCCGGTCCACGGTTCGCTGAATAGGTGCCTTCTTGGCCTGTGCATCCTCCACGAGGCGAATGATCCGGGACAACGCGGTTTCGGCGCCGATGGCCAGTGTGCGTACCAAGATGCGGCCTTCGCCATTGATAGCCCACCGGTGACGCGATCGGCCTCCCCGCGCGCCACGGGCATGGACTCCCCGGTGATCAGGGGCTCATCGACGTGTGTGCGGCCCTCCGCGATCACGCCATCCACGGGGATGCGCTCGCCTGGCCGCACACTGACAATGTCCGAGACGGCAACCTCGCGCTCTTGTCCGTCCTGATACACGCGTGCGGTGGCTGGCCGCAGTGCTTGCAAGGCCCGGATCGCTTGCGTGGTCTGTTGCTTGGCGCGGGCCTCTAACCACTTGCCCAGCAGGATCAAGGTAATGATGACCGCCGAGGTCTCGAAGTACAGCGCGGCATCGCCGTGGTGTCCGGCATCATTGAACAAGTGATAGACACTCAACCCATAACCGGCGCTGGTCCCCAAAGCGACCAGCAGATCCATGTTGCCCGTGCCGGCGCGAAGGGCGTGCCATCCGGCGCGATAAAAGCGCGCACCGATCCAGAACTGCACCGGCGTTGCGAGCAAGAACTGCATCCAGCCCGGCAGCATCCAGTGCTGACCTGCGACCCATCCCAGCATCGGGACGACCAACGGCAGGGACAGGGCCGCAGCGATCAGTAGTTTGAGGGTGTCACCACTGAGCGCCTGGCGCGCCGGCGCTGTATCGATCTTGCCTTCCAGTGTCTGCGGTTCGATCGCGCGATAACCCGCTGCGCTGACGGCGGCAACCAGAGATGTGACCTCCACCAGTGACGTGGCCCGTATGCGCGCACGCTCGGTGGCCGGATTGACCGACACCTCCATCACGCCCGGCACAGCACGCAGCGCACGCTCTACCCGTGCCACACATGAAGCGCAGGTCATCCCTTCGATGATCAGATCCCGCTCCTGGCTCGCAACCTCATAACCGGCCTGCTTCACCGCCGCGATCAAGGCGGGCAACGCGGCCGCCGGCGCGGTTACCTCGGCCACTTCTGTGGCCAGATTGATCGAGGCATCGCTCACGCCGGCAACGGCCCGCAAGCTGCGCTCTACCCGGCCTACACATGAGGCACAGATTATGCCGGCGACACTGAAGCGATGGATGTCCGCAGGCGCCGGCTGCGGCGGGGTGAGCGCTATGTCCATGGAGTAAGGGCCAATAGGAACGAGCAGCTAGCCTGAGCCTTCCCATGATGGGAAGGTCAACAGGAAGGTCGGCAGGGATTCGTGAGAAAAACAGCCGAATCGTCTCTAACACCATGATTCAACGAGGAAACACCCCTCGACGTCAGGCAGTTCGTGGATTACAGACCTAGGCTTGATTGAACCAGAAGCCGCGTGACACAGGCATTCCTGGAGTACTGCTCAGGCACGCGTGCCCTTCTTGAATATTGGATTCAAGAGTTTCCACGCTCCTGACCCAACGGAAACCTTCAAGAAGGCTCTGACCGTCGCCTGATCCATTGCAGTAGTTCCTCGTGCGGGATCGTACGTCCAGCGTCGACGTCGGCCATACCCTCGCGGGTCCGCCGTTCCTTCTCTTCCTCGGTCAATCCCGGAAGGAGTGCTAGTAGCTTATCTTCAGGGCTCATAGGCCGATGAGCTGTGCTCAAGTTGGCTTGATTCTCGTGAAAAAATATGGGCAGGATCTGGGGATCATCCAAGCCCGCCGGCAAAGGCAGAGATACGTCGTGGACCGCCAAGTCGATGATGACGTCCAAATCTGAGCATAAGGGCTGTATGGCGGTGGTCACCAGACGAGCCGCCCGCTCGGCGAAAGCCAGGTCCACCACCAGCCAGATCAACAGACCGGGAGGCTGTTCGACGCCCCCTGACGAGTGAGTTTCCAGGAGATAGGCCGACGAGACGAAGTCGGCGTGCTCAAGGCTGCCGCTGATGGCCGGAGCGAGCCAAGCCGGCGCGGCCTGGGCAGGTCTCACCGCGAACTCCGCCGGCGCGAGACGTTCCACCCTGGCCAGAAAGCCCGTATCCAACAATGTCGCAACCTCTTCCGGGTACAGGACAACGCCGCCGTAGTTGGGATTGAGCATCAACGTCGCGCCGCGAGTACCGGTTAGCAGCTCACGGCCTGAAACTCCCAGAATTCTGACAGCAGACGAGCTGGCCGCCTGCGCCTTGTCGAGCGAGGTAAAGAAAGGGATCGCATCGAAACCGTCAGGATGGCGGAACTGGACCAGCCGCAGTGTCTGCGCGTCGTCCGAGATGGGCGCATGCACGTACACGATCGCATCCATCAGTCGCTTGAAGAATGCGCGTTCCTCGGCTGCACTGTCGCGGGCCCGTTCAAAGGAAGCCTCCAGCGCTGTCTCCGCAGACGTAGTCCCTCTTCCACGCGGCCTGCTCGGTTGCTTCATGGTCAGATGCGATGAGGGCCAAGCGGGTACCCGGAGAACCAATCCGCCTCGATCTCGCTGCTCAGGTAGGGTCGTACGAAGGCCGACTGGGTCAGCGCTCGCAGCCGCTCTTCGTGCTCAGCAATCGCCTCGATGTCGCTGACGGTTGGATAGTGCCGCAGCAGTCGATATGCCTCTTGCCGCACCTCTTTAGGCACGGCTTGGCTGGCCGCTAGCTGCCTGAGGAACGCGCCCGCCTGCAGCACATTGCGGGTGCGCTCAGATGGCATCGTCATGACATCAAGAATGACTAGCACTAAGGAATGCTTAGCTTATCGCGTTTGTGGCCGGCCAGGGCACGGTGCAACTACAGACCTTGCGATTCCTGTATTAATGTAATATAATCAATAACTTAATTCGCATAAGTGAGCGTTATGTCCATGGAGTGAGGGCCAATAGGAACGAGCAGGTAGCCTGAGCCTTCCCATGATGGGAAGGTCAACAACGCGGGACGGATCACCACTCAACTTGCCTGTCGTTTGACCTTCCCACCGTGGGAAGGCTCATCGTGACACCGTCGGCAAACCGCCGATGCTTTTGGAGGGTTGTCCATGAATCTCGTTGTTGAAGGTATGACCTGTGGTCACTGTGTCCGAACGGTCACCCAAGCCATTCAGGCCCTTGACCCCCACGCCCAGGTGGTCGTCGATCTGGGCAGTGGCGTGGTCAAGGTCGAGGGCCTGCTTGCCGTAGAACAGGCGGTTGAGGCCATCCAGCGGCAAGGCTATGTGATCGCCGCCGTGCTTCTTTCTGAGGCTGGTACGCCGGCCGCCCCGGCCGCATCCTCCTGCTGCGGCGGATGCCACCGCTGAGTCCGCGCGAGAGCTTGATCCTGATCAATGCCAGTCGGCCCCAAGAGGGCCAGACTGGCCATCATGAGAGCTCGCACGTCCCCTGCCCTGATCTGCCCAGCGTCCGCAGGGGCTGCTTCGGGCGTGCGGGAGCTGTCATGGTGAAGCTGCTGAGGCGATGGCGGCGACCCCGTTCTCGTGCCCGACTGGCATGGCTGGGACTGTGGGCGCTGCTGCTGCAGCAACTGGCGTTGGTGGCCTACGCCTGTCCGCTGGAATCGGTGGAAGTTGGACAAGCGATCCTGATGGTCGGTTGCGAAGAGATGTCCACGCCGGATCCCGATGCTCCGGCGTTGTGCGACCAGCATTGCCAGCGCGATCACATCGCCACGGCCGATGCGAAGGCCCCTCAAGTGCCTTACCAGCCCGCGCTGGCCGCCTTCGCGCTGGTGCAGGCTCTGTTGCCACCGGTACACGCGCAGTTCTATCGGGATGTTCCGGTGTGCGTGTCCGATCCGCCTCCCCTGCAGCGCTTCTGTAGCCTGCTGATTTAAGCCCCCTCCTGGATTGACCCGTGCTCGTGCTGCATGCGTTGCAGCGCGCTCGTTGTCGTTTCCCGGAGGTCTTATGGAGATGTCTTTCTTCTTGCGTGCAAGGCGCAAGATGGCGTGTGGGTTCGTGTTTGCCCTGGCGCTCAGTGGTCCTGTGCTGGCGGCATCGCCCGCTATCCCGATCAGCTACACAGAAGCCCTACAACGGGCGCTTGCTAACGCCCCAACCCTGCAGGTGCGCCGATCGCAGATCGATGCCAGTACCGAAGAAGCCGCGCGTGCTGGCGCGCTTCCCGACCCACGTTTGATCGTGGGGCTGGCGAACTGGCCCGTCAGCGGACCCGATGCCTTCAGCCTGCGGGCCGATGAGATGACCACCCAGCAAGTCGGTTTGATGCAGGAGTTTCCTGCGCGTGCGAAACGACGTGCCGAGCACGCGTTGGCGCAAGCGACGCTGGCGCAAGCGCGCTCACTGTCGATGGCCGAACAGCAGATGGTGGCCCAAGCGGCCGCGCTGGCCTGGATCGAGCTGTGGAGTACGCAGCAAGCCGTAGATGCGTTGGAAGGTCTGCGCGAGCCGGCCCGTATAGCCGAGCGTGCGGCGCGTGCTCGCTTGGCAGGCGGCACGGCCGGGGCCAGTGATGTGCTTGCCGCCCAGGCCGCCCTACTGCAGTTGGACAATCGCCTGGAGCAGGTACATGCGGAGCACGCCGCCGCGCAGGCCGGCCTGGCGCGGTGGTTGGGTATTGCACCAGAGGCGATCTTGGCCAGTGGTGCGGCACCGGATTTTTCGCAGTTGCCATTGGAGCCCACCCAACTGCTGGCCAAACTGGACCAACACACGCCACTACTGGGCTGGGAGGCACGCGAGAGCTTAGCCCAGGCCCAGGTGGATGCGGCCGTGGCCGAAACCCGCCCGGATTGGAGTGTGGAGCTCACCTACGGACGTCGCGAGCGCGCACCCGACGGCATGGCGCGCAGCGACATGCTCATGGTGGAAGTGGGTGTGGGCCTGCCGCTGTTCCAGAAGAACCGCCAAGCACGAGGCATCGCGGCACGGCGGGCCGAGCTGGAGGCGGTGTCCGCAGAGCGCGATGAGGCCCGGCGCATCCAAGCCGAGTCGGTGCAACGCGCGATAGCGCGATGGCGCGGGTTAACCGGCCAGTTGGAGCGCCAGAACACGCAGAGCCTGCCTTTGGCGCGCGATCGTGCACGCACGGCGTTGGCCGCCTACGGCGCCGGTGCCGACCTGCAGCCGTGGCTGGAAGCGCGGCGCGATGAGATCGAATTGCACCTGGAGAACGCCCGTCTGCTGGGCGAACAGGGCCGTGCCTGGGCGGCACTGGCCTATCTGCTACCCCATGAGGAGAACACGCCATGAGCCCGACCAAGACGCGTCTCACACAGCTCGCCGTGGCCCTCGGGTTGCTGGCGCTCGGCTTTGCCGGCGGCTACGCCTGGATGACTCGAACCTCTGATACCACCCCGCCCCCCGGCACGAGCGTCGCAGATCAAGCACGCAAGGTGCTGTACTGGTACGACCCCATGGCGCCAGAGCAGCGATTCGACAAGCCGGGCAAATCTCCGTTCATGGATATGGAGTTGCTGCCCAAATACGCAGATGAGGCCATAGGGGGCGGAACGCAGATCGATCCGCGCCTGCAGCAGAACGTGGGCATACGCACTCAGGAAGTGACGGTAGAGTTACTAGGGACTGCCGTACGCGTGCCGGGCACACTGACGTGGGATCTGACCCAGGAAAGCGTGATCAGTGCGCGCATGGAAGGCTTGATCACCCACGTGCAGGTAAAGGCGCCGTTTACCGAGGTTCGTCGTGGTCAAACGCTGGCCACCGTGCAGGCCCCGGCATGGAACGCGGCCATCGCCGAAGCACATGCCCTGAGCCAAGCTCAGTCCGCGGGCGCGCGTGAGCTGCAGGGTGCGGCGCAACAACGGTTGCGTTCGTTGGGTGTTCCTTCTGGCGCCTCGGCCAGAAGTGGCGTCGTGCTTAGCGCAGACCACAGTGGTGTCGTGACCGAGATCCTGGCACGCGAGGGACAGACGGTGATGCCCGGTACGCCACTGTTCAAGATCAATGGGCTGGACACGTTGTGGCTGGAGGCCTCGGTACCCCAGGCAGCGCTGGGCACCTTGCGGCCGGGGACCTCAGTGCAGGCCACGGTCAGTGCCTGGCCGGCAGAGCGCTTTGCCGGACAGATCCAGGCGTTGCTTCCCCAGATCGACATGGCTAGTCGCACGCAGCGGGCGCGAATTGTGCTGCGCAACCCGCAGCGTCGGCTGGTGCCGGGCATGTTCGCCGAGGTTCTGGTGCAGCCCGACGCCGAGCAGGCCCTGCCAGTCGTTCCCACGGAGGCGCTGATCGCCACCGGGCGGGACAGCCGGGTCATCGTGCAGGATCCGGACGGGAGCTTCCGGCCAGTGCGGGTGAGTGTGGGACGTAGCGTGCAAGGGCGCACGCAGATCGTGGCAGGCTTGGCCGGTGGTGAACGCGTGGTCGTCTCGGGTCAGTTCTTGCTCGACTCCGAAGCCAGTCTCTCCGGTGCGTTGGAGCGCCTGGGTGCTGCACAACCGACACGCCCTGCCAGCGCATCAGGTGTGCACGAGCGCCATGACGCCGGGCACGAACCACGCACTGTCGTGCCGTCACCGTCCAGACAGCCGGCGCCTGTCGCGCCAGACACCTCCACCTCTACGCCGCCGCGCTGCCCGGTGCAGTACTGGTATGACCCGATGGTGCCGGAGAAGCATTTCGACAAGCCGGGCAAGTCACCGTTCATGGATATGCAGTTGGTACCCAAGTTCGGCCCCGCCGCAGCCGCTGATTGCCAGGCAAGCGAGGTCATGTCCGAAGCGATGGAGGGCACACCATGATCGCGCGCCTGATCCATGCTTGCATCGCCAATCGCGTGCTGGTGCTGGTTGCCGCCGCGCTGCTGGCGGTGGTCGGTATCTGGTCGGTAAAGAACACGCCGCTGGATGCGCTGCCGGACCTGTCCGATACCCAGGTCATCATCCGCACGCAATGGGCGGGGCAAACCCCGCGCATCATCGAAGACCAGGTCACCTACCCGTTGGCCACCACGATGTTGTCCGTGCCGGGCGTGAAGGCGGTACGCGGCTTCTCCTTCTTCGGTGATTCATTCGTCTACATCCTGTTTGACGATGCCACTGATCTTTACTGGGCGCGCTCTCGAGTGCTCGAGTACTTGAGCCAGGTACGCGATCGACTTCCGCCGAATGTGAATCCGGCGCTGGGTCCTGATGCGACAGGACTGGGCTGGATCTACCAGTACGCCTTGGTGGATCGGACAGGTCAACGTGATGTGGGGCAGCTGCGTGCGTTGCAGGACTGGTTTCTTCGTTATGAGCTAAAAACCGTGCCGGACGTGGCTGAAGTAGCCAGTGTGGGCGGTGCGGTGCGCGCCTGGCAGATCCAGCCCGATCCGCAGGCGTTGGCGGCCCGTGGACTGACGGTGGCCGAGCTCATCGAGGCGGTGGATGCGGCCAACGGCGCTACCGGGGGCTCGGTGATCGAACAAGGCGAAGCCGAACTGATGGTGCGCAGCGAAGGCTACCTGCGCACACAGGAGGCGTTCGAACAGGTGCCGGTAACCGGCAACGACGGCATCCCCGTCCTGCTCGGCGAGGTGGCCACGATCAGTCGCGGGCCGGTCTTCCGTCGTGGTATCGCAGAGTTGGATGGTCAAGGTGAGGTGGCCGGCGGCGTGATCGTCCTGCGGACCGGCAAGGATGCCTTGGGGGCCATTCGGAACGTCAAAGCGCGACTGCAGGCGTTGCAATCCAGCTTGCCCGAGGGCGTGGAAGTGGTGCCGGTGTACGACCGCTCCGAGCTGATCCAGGATGCGGTACGCAACCTCACCCACAAGCTTGGCGAAGAGTTTCTGGTCGTAGCGCTGGTATGCCTGCTGTTCCTGTGGCACCTACGCTCGGCGTTGGTGGCCGTCATCACCTTGCCTTTGGGTATCCTGGCGGCCTTCATCGTGATGCACGCCCAGGGGATCTCCGCCAACTTGCTGTCATTAGGCGGCATCGCCATCGCCATTGGTGCGATGGTCGATGCAGCGGTGGTGATGATCGAAAATGCACACAAGCATCTGGAGCACTGGCGGGAGGCGCACGGCCGGGAACCTCAGGGTGAGGAGCGCTGGCAGCTGATGGCCCGCTCGGCGGCCGAGGTCGGACCGGCCCTGTTCGCCAGCTTGCTGGTCATCACCCTGTCTTTCGTGCCGGTTTTTGCCCTGCAGGCGCAGGAAGGGCGATTGTTCTCGCCTCTGGCCTACACCAAGACCTACGCGATGGCCGCCGCAGCAGGGTTGTCGGTGACCTTGATCCCCGTCTTGATGGGCTACCTGATCCGCGGCCGCATCCGCCCGGAACAGCAGAACCCCATCAATCGCATCCTGATCGCTGGCTATCGGCCCATCCTGCTGTGGGTCCTCAAACATCCCGGTGTCACCTTGCTGCTCAGCGGCCTGCTGCTAGTGCTCACCTTGATCCCCTTTAGCCGGTTGGGCAGTGAGTTCATGCCGCCCTTGGAAGAAGGCAGCCTGTTGTACATGCCCACGGCCCTGCCCGGCCTGTCCGCCGACAAGGCCCGTCAGTTGCTCCAGCTCTCGGGCCGGATGATCAAGACCGTACCGGAGGTTGAGCACGTGTTCGGCAAGGCGGGCCGTGCCGAAAGTGCGACCGATCCGGCACCGATCGAAATGTTTGAGACCACCGTGACCTTCAAGCCGCGGGATCAATGGCGCCCGGGCATGACCCCCCAGAAGCTACGCCAGGAGTTGGACGCAGCGGTCAAGATTCCCGGTCTGACCAACCTATGGGTCCCGCCCATTCGCAATCGCATCGATATGTTGGCCACCGGCATCAAGAGCCCGATTGGGATCAAGGTCTCCGGACCCGATGTGGAGCAGATCGAGCGCCTGAGCCAGCAGATCGAGCAGGTGGCCAAGACTGTGCCCGGCGTGAGTTCGGCACTGGCCGAACGCGTCACGGGTGGGCGCTATGTCGATGTACAGGTGCGCCCGGAAATCGCTGCACGTTACGGATTCACTCAAGGCCAACTCCAGCAACTGATTGCCACGGTCGTTGGCGGTGATCCAATCGGGGAAACGATCGAGGGGCGCGAACGCTATCCCATCGTCTTGCGCTACCCCCGTGGCCAGCGTGACTCGTTGCAGGCCTTGCAGGATCTGCCGCTGATCGCGCCAGGCGGTGTGCAACTGACCTTGAGCCAGGTGGCGGAGCTGTCAATCAGCCCAGGCCCGCCGATGCTCAAGAGCGATAACGGCCGGTTGGTGGGCTACATCTACGTGGATGTGGCCGATCGCGACTTGGGATCGGTGGTCCAGGACCTGCAAGCCGCGGTGCAGACCCAGGTGAGTTTGCCTGCCGGCTATGGTCTGGCGTGGTCGGGGCAGTACGAGTATCTGCAACGGGCTTTGGCACGCCTGCAATGGGTGGTGCCCGCGGCGTTGGCGATCATCTTCCTGGTCATCTGGATGGTGTTTCGCCGGCTTAGCGATGTATCCATCATCCTGCTCAGCTTGCCCTTGGCGTTGGTGGGCGGTTTCTGGTTGATCTGGGGGCTGGGCCATGCGATTTCGGTGGCCAGCATGATCGGATTCATCGCCCTGGGCGGCGTTGCGGCTGAGTTCGGCGTCATCATGCTGCTGTACCTGCGTCATGCCTGGGAGCAGCGCTTGGCCAGCGGTGCGCCGGAAGATGTGTCTACCCTGCAAGAGGCTATCTACGAAGGCGCCGTGCAACGGGTGCGCCCGAAGGCGATGACGGTAGCCGTCATCCTGGCCGGGTTGTTTCCGCTGTTCGTTGGTGCCGGTGCCGGCTCGGAGGTCATGCAACGTATCGCCGCGCCGATGCTGGGTGGCATGCTCACCGCACCGGTGCTCTCTATGGTGGTGATTCCCGCAGCGTTCTATCTGGTGCGGCGACGTGGATTGCGCGCGGCGCGGGGCGACCAATGAGAGACAGACTGAGCACCTGAGGTCCGTCCCCACAAAAAGACGCGAGTCATGGAAGAAGTCATGACTGGCGTCAAAGGGGAGAGTACCGCCTACGTGCCTACTTGTCAGTGCCCGGCGTGCGGGGAAATCTCAAAGCTCAGCGACGCCCGATCCGACACAAAATCCAAAGCCTTTTGTGTAGAGGGCACCATGTGATTGGTGTGGATGTACCAGGTCTTGGCGGTGGTCACCTGGAAACTGGCTTGGCCTTGGGCATCGGTGCGCAGGAGCGTAGCGCTACCGTGCCCGCCCTTGACCGGTGCATCAGCACGATGACCGACGTACACGCGTAGGTTGGGCACTGGCGTGCCCTGCTGCAGCACTTGGAACGACAGCTGATCGCCGACCTTCACGCTTCCAGGATTGCGGGTCAAGCGGATCTCCAACGGATAGCCCAGCGAGGCAGCGAAGTCGTCGGTCAGTTTCGTGCCCACCTGTCCAATGGCACGGGCATGCTTGGTATAGCTATAGGTGACCCCTTTGGGGAACTTGCTTGCGTCATAGGTGGCCAGCGTATCGGGCAAGTCTTCCAGCTCCAGGTACTTGCCGAACTCGCTGGCCGTACGTGTGCTGGTGGAAGCCATCGTCGAGACACCCAGCAGATAGGTGCCCTCGCCCGCCGGATGGACGGTGAGCTGGCTTTGCTTGCCGATCTCTTTCCAACTGGCCAGGTCCGGGGCGGCCTTGGCACCGTCCTGGCTCAGCGAAACGTCCTGTAGACGCGCTCGGGTGACTGCGCCAGCACTTTCATCGAAGGTGCCGTTGTTCACCAAGGCGGTGTTCGCCTCGCCCGCTGCGGTGCCAGGCTTGGAGAAAGCGACAAACAGGTCGTGCGCACCGGCACTGCCGGCCACAGCGAACAGCAGTAGTGTGGCGGATAGTTGCGTGTTTCTCATGATGTGTAGCTCCTCGTGATCGTGGCTTACCAGTGGTAACCAAAGCGGACATTCCAGCGACGACCCAGCAAGTCGTACGTCATGGTGTCGGTGTTGGCGTTGGGGTTGGGGTTCAGCCGAGATACGTGTAAAAATGCCCCATAGAATCCGATTTCCTTTGTGGAATCATGTGGTTGCCGGATTAAAAACGCTTCGCGTGGTCTTTACCCACGATCACGCCCTTTCCCGGCGAATGCCGTGTCGGCAACAGCCTGTTCGGGTTTCAGCTGCGCCAGTAGCTGCTCCAGTGTTTCCAGACGCACACCGGCGCGCAAGGCGTCAGCTTCGGCTTGCTCGCGACGTTCCCGTTCTTTGGTCGCTTCGGCGCGAGCGCTGGTCAGTTCGACCCGCGCAGCCTCTAAGGCCTGTACGTCTTCGGCCCACCGTCCCTTCAGCGCCTGATGCTCTGCGGCCGTCAGCCGCAAGGCATCCAATTCCTTCTGCTGGACCTCGATGCCGCGGCGGGCATCGGCCAGTTCTCGCTCCAAGCGCCCGTGGCGCTCCAGCCACTGGCCGTTGTCGCGGTTGAGCTGCAGGAGTTCGTGGTTCTTGGCGGTCAGCGCCTCGTTGGCCTGGCGCAGCGCCACCTGCAGCTCTTGCACCTGGTGCTCGTGGCGGCGCTGTTCCTGCTCGCGTTGTTCTTTGACTGAGGTCCGGTAGTGCTCCAGCCCCTCGCGGGCGTGGGTGTGCTTCTCTTCCAGCGACTGCACGTGGGCCTCGTGCTCGGCAAGGCGGGCGGTCAGTCCGGTGATGCGCTCGCCGAGCTGGGCGACTTCGGTAATCCGCTCGGCCAACGCCTGCCGGTCCGAAGCATGGGCGCTCCGCGCGTCGTGCAAGGCCGTTTCGGTCCGCTGCAACTGGTCGCGCAGCGCGGTCGCTTCCTGCCGGGCCCGTTCCAACGCGTCGCTGCGCTCCTGCAACTGCGCCGCCAAGCGCTGCTGAGCTTCGGTGATCACCGCCTCGGCTTCTTCGTGCAGCCGCGCCGCGAGCCGACCGACCAGATCCTGCAGGGCATCGCTGATCGCCACCTTGGCGCCGAGTCCCTGGCCCTCTTCTTCGTCCAGTTCCTTGAGGTAGCGGTGGATGGTGGTCTTGGAGCCGGTGTTACCCAGTGCCACCCGCACCGCGTCGACCGACGGGTGCTTGCCTTGCGCCCGCAGGGTGTCGCGGGCCTTCTGTACCTCGCTCTTGTACAACCCGCCGCGGGCCATGGCCGCCTCCCAGACTATTTCGTAACGTATTACATACCACGTAATTACGTACCGTTCAAACCGGAGAATGGCCGAAAAGAGAGCCACAAATTAAAGCGGGATAATAGTGGTTTATCCCGCCTCAGGCTCCGCCCGACGCGTCAGACAGACGTCACGCAGTACGAAACCACCCAATCCCCGGGAACTTCCGGAATGCGCCGCGCTTCCAAGCAGCAGTCCGCAGCGTTATGCTCACTTGGCAATGCTCTCTTCCTTGGCCCCTGTCACGCGTAACCAGCGCTCGTTTGCTCGGGTTGTTGCCGCGTTGCATTGCGAGGGTCACCGATGAAGCTGCGTGCATTCCGGACCCGTTCGCTCCGCCTGCGCTTTGCCTGGCTGGCATTGCTGGCGCTGTTGTTCCAGCAGGTCGCGCTGGCCGCTTATGCGTGCCCCGTCAGCGAAACGCCCCCGGCGCCTCAGATGGTCATGGCTGGCTGCGAAGGCATGGAGATGCCCGATCCGCAGGCGCCGGCGCTGTGCGATCAGCACTGCCAGCGCGACCACGTCACCAGCCCGGACGCAAAGGCGCCACAAGTGCCTCCGCTGGCCCTGCCACCGTTGCACTTCGCTTTGACCTCGGCCTTGCTGCCGCCGGTGGAAGCCCAGTACTACGAAGACGTGCCCACCTGCCGGTCCGACCCACCGCCGGCGCAGCGCTTCTGTAGCCTGCAGATCTAGACCCCGACCGCGACCCGTTCTCGCGCTGCCGATGCCGGCGGCGCGCTCGTCGTTGCGTGTTCGGAGGTCTCATGTCTCTTTTCTTTCCATTGCGCCGCTGGTGCGGCAACCGTCGTCGGCCTACCGCGTGGTGGCTCGCCCTCGGCTTGGTTCTTGTTCCCGGTTGGTCCGCGGCGACCGATCTGTCCTTTGACGATGCACTGCGCATCGCGGCCGAGCGCGCCCCGATGCTTCAGGCGCGCCAGTCGCAAGTGACGGCGGGTCGCGAAGAAGCGGCCCGCGCAGCCGCCTTGCCCGATCCCCAGCTGAAACTGGGCCTTGCCAATTGGCCAGTCACCGGCGCGGACGCGTTCGACTTCCGCACCGACGACATGACCATGAAGCAGGTCGGCGTGATGCAGGAATTCCCAGCCCGTGCCAAGCGCCAGGCGCGTCAGGCGGTGGCCGACCGCACCGTCGAACAGGCGCAGGCGCTGTCGGTAGCCGAACGACTCGCCGTGCGTCAGGCCGTGG
Organism: Stenotrophomonas sp. SMYL41; assembly: GCF_036319965.1. NCBI lineage: Bacteria > Pseudomonadati > Pseudomonadota > Gammaproteobacteria > Lysobacterales > Lysobacteraceae > Stenotrophomonas > Stenotrophomonas sp. SMYL41. The sequence continues at coordinate 142,937 of NZ_JAWIRX010000003.1, forward strand.
CGCAAGCCTGGATCGCCCTGTGGGCGGCACAACGGGAAGTCGCGGCGTTGCAAGCGCTGCGGGAGCCGGCCGACGTCGCCGTCCGCGCCGTCAAGGCACGGCTCGCCGGCGGCACCGGTTCGGCTGTCGATGCGATGGCGACGCGAAATGCCGCGCTTGAACTGGAGAACCGCATCGACGCCGCCGAGGCGTCGCTGGAAGCCGCGCGTGCCGGCTTGGCGCGCTGGCTGGGCGAAGACCCGGCAGCGCTGCGCATCGAGGGCGCACCACCGGAACTGACGGGACTGCCGGTCGCCCCGGCCGCGCTGCTGGCCTCGATCGATCGGCAGGGGCCGCTGCTGCCGTGGCACTCGCGCGAAGCGATGGCCGAGGCCGAAGTGTCCGCCGCCATCGCCGAGAAGCGGCCGGACTGGAGCCTCGGCGTGACCTACGGGCAGCGCGAGCGCACGCCCGAAGGCGTGCCACGCAGCGACATGCTGATGGTCGAGTTCGCGATCGACCTGCCGCTGTTCACGCGTGATCGGCAGGATCGCGGCGTGGCCGCGCGGCGGGCCGAGTTGGACGCGGTGGCCGCCGAGCGCGAGGACGCCCGTCGTGCGCAGGCCGAACGCGTGCGCAAGGCCCTGGCTGAATGGGAAGGACTCAAGCGGCAAGTCGCCCGCAAGGAAACCGAATCCCTCCCGCTGGCCCATGACCGCGCGCAGACGGCGCTGGCCGCCTATGCCGCCGGCGCCGGCCTGCAACCGTGGCTGGAAGCGCGCCGCGACGAAATCGAACTGCACCTCGAACACGCCCGCCATCTGGGCGACCTCGGCCGCGCCTGGGCAGCGCTGGCCTACCTGCTGCCCGAAGAGGAACCCTCACCATGACCTACACGATGAACCGAGTGGCGATGATCGCCGCTGCGGCCGCGCTATTGGTGGTCGGTTTAGCCGGCGGCTACTGGTGGGCCCGACGTGGCAGCGGCCACGACATGGCGATGGCCGATGCGCCGGCGGCCGAAGCTGGCGAGCGCGAGGTCCTGTACTGGTACGACCCGATGGTGCCGGACCAGCACTTCGACAAGCCGGGCAAGTCGCCCTTCATGGACATGCAACTGGTGCCCAAGTACGCCGACGAAGTCGCCGGTGGTGGCATCAGCATCGACCCGGGCCTGCGGCAGAGCGTGGGCATCCGCACCGAGGCGGTCGAGGTCGGCCGGCTGACGGCCACCGTGCGCGTGCCGGGCACGCTGGCCTGGGATCTGCGTCGGGAGGCCGTGGTCAGCGCGGTGACCGAAGGCCTGGTGAGCCGGGTGCGGGTCAAGGCGCCGTACACGAAGGTCGCGCGGGGTCAGCCGCTGGCGGCGCTGTTGGCACCGGGCTGGAGCAGTGCCTTGGCCGAAGCGCAGGCGCTGCGGCAGGCGCAATCGACAGCGGCGCGGGAACTGCGATCGGCCGCGCAGCAACGGCTGCGCGTGCTCGGCGTTCCCAGCGGCCTGGGCCGCGATGGCAGCGTGACCTTGAGCGCGCCGCACGATGGTGTCGTCACCGAAGTGCTGGCCCGCGACGGCCAGGCGGTAATGCCGGGCACACCCCTGTTCCGCGTCAACGGCACGGCCACGTTGTGGTTGGAGGCGGCGATTCCTCAGGCCGACGTGGCGCGGTTGCGACCGGGCACACCGGTTGAGGCGGTCGTCAGCGCGGTGCCGGGGCAGACCTTCAGCGGCGAAGTCGAGACGCTATTGCCGCAAGTCGATATGGCCAGCCGCACGCAGCAGGCCCGCATCGTGCTGCGCAATCCCGACGGCGTATTGGCGCCGGGCATGTTTGCCGAGGTGACGGTGCAGCCCGAAGGGGGCGCACCGGTGGCGTTGGTGCCGACCGAGGCGCTGATCGCCACCGGCACGGACAGCCGCGTGATCGTGCAGGAGGCGGACGGCGGGTTCCGTCCGGTACGCGTGCGCACCGGGCGCAGTGCCGGCGGCCGCACCGAGATCCTCGCCGGACTCACGGGCGGCGAGCGCGTGATCGTATCCGGCCAGTTCCTGATCGACTCCGAGGCCAGCCTGTCGGGGTTGCTCGGACGTCTCGAAACGGCCAAGACGTCCAGGGCCGCGGGCCAAGCGGTTCTGCATGAAGCCGAGGCCACCGTCGAGGCCATCGCGGACGGAAAGATCACCCTCGAGCACGACCCGTTCCCGACATTGAACATGCAGGGCATGACGATGGCGTTTCCGCTGGCGAATCCGGACGTGGCCAAGGGCCTCAAGGCTGGCGACCGCGTACGCGTTTTCGTCCGCTCCGACGCCAAGGGACTGACGGTGGAACGGCTTGAGCCGATCGAAGAACGCGCGGGAGAGCAGCCATGATCGCCCGGCTGATCCGCGCTTCCATCGCCAACCGTGCCCTGGTGCTGATGGCGGCCATGCTGCTCGCGGCCGCCGGCCTGTGGTCGATGTTGCACACGCCGCTGGATGCGCTGCCGGATTTGTCCGACACCCAGGTCATCATCCGTACCGAATGGCCCGGCCAGACGCCGCGCATCGTCGAGGACCAGGTCACCTATCCGCTGACCACGACGATGCTGTCGGTGCCCGGCGTCACCGCCGTGCGCGGCTTCTCGTTCTTCGGCGATTCCTTCGTCTACGTCCTGTTCGACGACGACACCGACCTGTACTGGGCGCGCTCGCGCGTGCTGGAGTACCTGAGTCAGGTGCGCGACCGCTTGCCCGCGGACGTCAGTCCTGCCCTCGGGCCCGACGCTACCGGCCTGGGCTGGATCTACGAGTACGCGCTGGTCGACCGCACCGGCCAGCACGATCTCGGACAATTGCGCGCCTTGCAGGACTGGTTCCTGCGCTACGAGTTGAAGACCGTGCCCGACGTGGCCGAAGTCGCCAGCGTCGGCGGCATGGTGCGCGCCTGGCAGATCGTGCCCGATCCGCAGGCGTTGGCGGCCCGCGGCATCACCGTGGCACAGGTGATCGATGCGGTCGACGCCGCCAACGGTGCCACCGGCGGTTCGGTGATCGAACAGGGCGAAGCCGAGTTGATGGTGCGCAGCGAGGGCTATCTGCGCAGCCGCGAAGAGTTCGAGCGCGTACCGATCAGTAGCACCGCCACCGGTGTGCCGGTCCTGCTCGGCGAGGTCGCGACGGTCACCCGCGGTCCCACCTTCCGGCGCGGCATCGCCGAACTCGACGGCGAAGGGGAAGTGGCCGGTGGCGTGATTGTGTTGCGCACCGGTAAGGACGCGTTGAGCGCGATCGAGAACGTCAAGGCGCGGCTGAAGCAGTTGCAGATCAGCTTGCCGAAAGGGGTGGAGATCGTGCCGGTCTACGACCGTTCCGAGCTGATCCATCAGGCGGTGCGCAACCTCACTCACAAGCTGGGCGAGGAGTTCCTGGTGGTGGCGCTGGTGTGCGCGCTGTTTCTCTGGCACCTGCGCTCGGCACTGGTGGCAGTGGTCACGCTGCCGCTGGGTGTGCTCGCGGCCTTCATCGTGATGCGCTATCAGGGCATCACCGCCAACCTGCTGTCGCTGGGCGGCATCGCCATCGCCATCGGCGCGATGGTAGACGCCGCGGTGGTGATGATCGAGAACGCACACAAGCACCTGGAACACTGGCGCGAAATCCACGGGCGCGACCCGGAGGGCGAGGAACGCTGGGAACTGATGGCCGTCTCGGCCAGCGAAGTCGGTCCGGCGCTGTTCGCCAGCCTGCTGGTGATCACCCTGTCGTTCGTGCCGGTGTTCGCACTGCAGGCCCAGGAGGGCCGGCTGTTCTCGCCGCTGGCCTATACCAAGACCTACGCGATGGCGGCCGCCGCCGGTTTGTCGGTGACGCTGATCCCGGTGCTGATGGGTTACCTGATCCGCGGCCGCATCCGCCCCGAGCAGACGAACCCGATCAATCGCGTGCTGATCGCCGGCTACCGGCCGGTGCTGGATTGGGTCTTGCGGCATCCGCGGCTGACCTTGGGTTTGAGTGGGGTGTTGCTGCTGCTCACCGCCATTCCCTATGCACGGATCGGTAGCGAGTTCATGCCGCCGCTCGATGAGGGCACGCTGCTGTATATGCCCACGGCGCTACCCGGCCTGTCGGCGGGCAAATCCGGGCAGCTGCTGCAATTGAGCGATCGCATGATCAAGACCGTGCCCGAGGTCGCGCACGTGTTCGGCAAGGCCGGCCGCGCCGATACGGCCACCGACCCGGCGCCGATCGAGATGTTCGAAACCACGGTGACGTTCAAGCCGCGCGACCAATGGCGGCCCGGCATGACGCCGGAGAAGCTGCGTCAGGAGCTGGATGCCGCGGTGAAGATCCCCGGCCTGACGAACCTGTGGGTGCCGCCGATCCGCAACCGCATCGACATGCTCGCCACCGGCATCAAGAGCCCGATCGGCATCAAGGTGTCGGGGCCGGATACCCGGGTCATCGAGCAGATCAGCAACAAACTCGAACGCTTGGCGAAAACGGTGCCCGGCGTGAGTTCCGCGTTGGCCGAGCGCGTGACCGGCGGTCGCTACGTCGATGTCCGCATCCGTCCGGACGTCGCGGCCCGCTATGGCTTGAGCCAGGCCCACCTGCAGCAGCTCATCGCCACGGTGGTCGGTGGCGATCCCATCGGCGAAACCATCGAGGGGCGCGAACGCTATCCCATTGTGGTGCGCTACCCGCGCGGGCAACGCGATTCGCTGGCGGCGCTGGCGCAGTTGCCGCTGGTCGCTCCGGGGGGCGTGCAACTCACGTTGGGGCAAGTGGCCGACCTGACGCTGACGCCTGGTCCGCCGATGCTCAAGAGCGAGGCCGGGCGCCTGGTTGGTTACATTTTCGTCGACGTTGCCAGCCGGGATCTCGGTTCGGTGGTGAAGGACCTGCAGCAGCGCACGGCAAAGGACATCCAGCTGCCGCCGGGTTACGGCATCGCCTGGTCGGGCCAGTACGAATACCTGGCGCGGGCACTGGCCCGCTTGCAGTGGGTGGTGCCGGCTGCACTGGCAATCATCTTCCTGCTCATCTACCTGGTGTTCCGACGTTTCAGCGAGGCAGCGATCATTCTGCTGAGCGTGCCGCTGGCGCTTGTCGGCGGGCTGTGGCTGATCTGGATGCTGGGCCATGCCATCTCGATCGCGACCTTGATCGGCTTCATCGCACTGGCCGGCGTGGCGGCCGAATTCGGCGTGATCATGCTGCTGTACCTGCGCCACGCTTGGGAGCAGCGCCTCGCTGCCGGCGAACCGGAAACTCTCGCGACGCTGGAGTCGGCGATCCGCGAAGGCGCGGTGCTGCGCGTGCGGCCGAAGGCGATGACGGTTGCGGTGATCCTCGCCGGCCTGCTGCCCTTGTTCATCGGTGGGGGTGCCGGCTCGGAAGTCATGCAGCGCATCGCCGCACCGATGATCGGGGGGATGGTGACCGCGCCCCTGTTGTCGATGCTGGTCATTCCGGCCGCGTACCGCCTGCTGCGTGGTCGCACCTTGTCCCGAACTTCGTCCGCCGCGCCGCCGGCGGGCGCCGCGACGTGAGTGGCGCGTTGGGTCCACTCACTCCTTGCGTTGGAGATTCGTCATGAACCGTTCTCTAGTCATCGCTCTTCTCACCATCGTCGGCGGGTTGCTGAGCGCCTGCACCTCATTGAATCCGGCGTACCGGCTCGGCACGGTCTCGACCGTGTCGGGCAGTGATCTTCAGGTGTGCTCCGGCCCGAAAGACACCCCGCCCAGCGCCGGACAGGCCGTGCAACTGGTGCGGCGCGAGCAGTTCGGTAATCCGAAGTTTGCGCCCACCTTCCGCGAGCGCCGTGTCGGTAAGGCGGAAATCGGTACGTCGGTCTCCGGACGCTGCGTCGAGGCTCGTTTGGTGCAAGGCAAGGCACGCCGATACGACCAGGTATTCCCTGCGCTGGGAGATGCCACGCCCAAGTGAAATCGCTTCTTCGTTTCGTGGCAGCCGAATGTGCCGCCACTGCGTGTTGTTCAAATCCCGCTCAACCAACCAAAGGAGATCCACATGAAACTTCAAGCCGTTCTGTTTTTCACCGTCCTGCTGGCCGCCTGTTCGCAACAGCCCGGCAACGCGGAAGATCAACCCATGCCCGAGGCAACGCAGCAGCCGATGCCGAATGAAGCGCCGTCATCCGCCGACACATCGGCCACCGCAACCACAAGCGCCGCCGACATGCAGATGACCGAAGCCGAGCACAAGCAAATGGCCGGTGATGCCCAGGCGGCGACCATGGCCCTGGCGATGGGGACCGTCGAGTCAGTGGATGCCGCCGCCGGCAAGATCACCATCGCCCACGGTCCGGTCGAGGCATTGACGTGGCCGGCGATGACCATGGCGTTCAAGGCATCGCCGGAGCAACTGGCGTCGGCGAAGCCCGGTCAGAAAGTGGAATTCGAATTCGAGTCCAAAGGCGCGGATAACACCATCACCCGCATCACGCCGATGAAATAGGCCATTGCATCATTCCGAGAGGCGGCGCGTGGCTGCCTCTCGGTCCTCGCTTCGGAGGAGACTCGCATGAACTTCAAACATGTGGTTGCCATCGTCAGGCCCGATGTACTGACTGCGCCGGAAGGTGCGCTCCGGGATCTGGGAATACGCGGGATGACCGTGATCAAGGTCCGCGGCATGGGCGAGCACGACGGCGTCGATTTTCTATCGCGCGATCATCTGTCCGATTACCTCAAGATGGAGTTCTACGTGGAGGTGCCGAAGGCGGACGCGCTGATTCGGACCATCATGGAAGTCGCGCGCTCCGACCTGCCGGGTGCGGGCATCGTGGCGGACAAGCCGGTCGAGTGGTTTTCCCGCGTCCCGAAAGGCGACGACACGTTGCCCGATGTGTTGGCTAGCCGCGGCCGTACGGGAGGGCTTCACGCAGCCTCGTACGGCATGGGTCCGTAATGGCAACCACATTGGCTGCCAGGATATGGAGCACCGATTATGAGCAACGAGCAGCGAGAGGTCGTGGTTGTCACTGGCAGCAGTGGCTTCATCGGTACGGCGGTGGTCAAGAAGCTCGCGCAGCGGTATCGGGTCGTGGGCTTCGACCGCGGTGTTTCCACACATCCTCCGGCGGCCGCCGAATGCATCTGCGTCGACGTGACTTCCGATTCCAGCGTGGCCGCCGGCATGGAACGCCTGCGAACGGCGTACGGTGACCGCATTGCCTCGGTGATCCACCTTGCCGCTTATTTCGATCTCTCCGGCGAACCCAGTCCGCTGTACGAGGCGGTGACCGTCCGGGGCACTGAGCGACTGCTGCGCGCATTTGGGGACTTCGAACTGGAGCAGTTCGTATTCGTCAGCACGATGCTGGTGCATACGCCTACCACGCCGGGCGCGCCGATCAATGAAGATGCACCGTTGGATCCCAGGTTCCCGTACCGGGCGTCGAAGATCCGCACCGAACAGCTGTTGCGGGAGCAGCACGGCGATATTCCGATCGTGCTCGTTCGGCCAGCCGGTGCATACGACGATCACGGCCATTCGGCATTTCTCGCTCAGCAGATTGCCCGGATCTACGAGCGCCAGCTGTCGAGCCATTTCTACCCCGGCGACGTTGCTACCGGCCAGCCGTTTCTGCATCTGGACGACCTGGTCGACGCGCTCGTGCGCATCGTCGAGCGGCGCGCGCAGTTGCCGCCGGAGCTGCCACTGCTGCTTGCCGAGCAGGATGCTCCGAGCTTCGATCGACTGCAGCACGAACTCGGATGCCTGATCCACGGTGAAGCGTGGACGACGCATGAGGTACCCAGGACGCTGGCGCAGACCGGGGTCTGGATCGAAACGCAGGTGCTGCGCGAAGAGCCGTTCATCCGGCCCTGGATGGTCGAGATTTCCGATGACCACTACGAAGTCGACACTTCGCGCGCATTGGATCTGCTCGAATGGGCGCCGCGGCACCGCTTGCTCGAGGCGTTACCGACCATCGTGGCCGAACTCAAGCGCGATCCGGTCGGCTGGTACCGCGCCAACAAGCTCAATTCCTCCAAAGTAGCTGCACGTGGTGTGGAGGCGCAGGCCGCTGCATCCACGCATGAGCCAGGCGAATACGCCGACGGTCACGATACGGTCTCCGATAAACCCATGGAGGGCCGATGTGGACAGGAAATGGCAGGCAAAACTGCCGAAGGCAAATGCGGAAACGCGATGACCGCGACGGGCAAGGTCGCCGAAGGCCGGTGCGGAGAGGCGATGTCGACGAAGACCGGCGACGAAGGCATGAGCGGGCATATGGCCGGCATGCGCAAGCTGCACTTCAACCTGCTCTGGGTCCATTACCTCAACCTGCTGCTGGGTGCGTGGCTGATGACCAGCCCGGTCATCCTCGGCGGTGACACTGTCTTCAGCGATGCCATATGGCGCGTGACGCAGGAACGCGGCCTGTCGGATCGGCACTGCGCAGCCAGTGGCTGGCCCGCAGCGACCTGTTCAGCGGCGCGCTGATCATGTTGTTCTCGATGATGTCGCTCACGCCGCGGCTGGCTTGGGCGCAGTGGGCCAATGCTGCGGTCGGTGCGTGGCTGCTGTTCGCCCCGCTGGTGATGTGGGCGCCGAGTGAAGCGGTCTATGCCAACGACACGATGGTGGGTGCGCTGGTGATCACATTCTCCATCCTGGTGCCGATGATGCCGGGCATGAGCATGGCGGGAATGATGGATTCCTCCGACATGCCCCCCGGCTGGACCTATTCGCCGTCCACGTACCTGCAGCGCCTGCCGATCATCGCGTTGGGTGCAGTGGGATTCCTGATTTCGCGACATCTGGCGGCCTACCAGCTCGGTCATATCGAAGGCGCCTGGGAACCGTTCTTCGCCGGCATGCATGGCCTGAACGGTACCGAGACGATCATTACCTCGGACGTATCCAAGGCCTGGCCGATCGCCGACGCTGGCCTTGGCGCGGTCGCGTATCTGTTCGAGATCCTGATGGGCGCCATGGGTGGCCGGCAACGCTGGCGCACCATGCCCTGGATGGTGACCATGTTCGGCATCCTCGTGGTGCCTCTGGGCATCGTCAGCATCTACTTCATCATCATCCAGCCGATCGTCATCGGCACATGGTGCACGCTGTGCCTGCTTGCCGGCATCGCGATGCTGATCATGATCCCGTACAGCCTCGACGAACTCATCGCGATGGGCCAGTTTCTGGCGCAGAGCGTGCGCCGCGGCGAACCGTTCTGGCGCACGTTCTTCCAGGGCGGCGCCCAGCCTTACGACGGCCGCGATGCGCACCCCGATTTCGATGCGCCTCTCGTGCAAGCGGCGCGCTCCGCGATTCGCGGCATCACGCTGCCTTGGACGCTGCTCGTGAGCACAACATTAGGGGCATGGCTGATGGTCACGCGGCTGACATTCGACGCAGAGCCGCCCATGGCCGACAGCGACCACCTGGTCGGCGCGCTGATCGTGACCACCGCCGTGATCGCGATGGCCGAAGTGGCACGCCCGGTACGTTTCGTGAACATCGGGTTTGGCGCATGGCTGCTCGTAGCGCCATGGATGCTCGGCGGAGCGTCGATGCCCGCCACATGGAACGGCGTGCTGGTGGGACTCGCCATCATCGCATTGAGCCTGCCGCGGGGTACGCGCAGCAAAGAGCATTACGGCAACTGGGACCGTTTTGTGGTGTAGAGCGAAACGACATACGCCTTGAAGCGGGTCGTGCCCAGTGACGCTTAAATCTAATACGGAATAATGTTGAACTATCCTGGCCCGAGGTGATCGGGAGGGCAGCGCCAGGCCGGAACCGGTACGTATCCATCCATCTGTCTGATATTGGCTGCCGGAGCCAAAGACCATAAAAAAATCCTCGAGTTCGCTTTCTTGAAGTCGGCGATACCCGGCAGGCCGCTCGGCGGTATCGTCACATCGACGGTATGGCCACTCTGCTAATGATCGCATTCCGCTCTGGGGGCCTTGTAAAGTCGCTGATTGCGAGTAAATCGACTTGGAGATTGACCATGATCGACCGCAAGAAAGAGATTGCCAAATTCTTCTGTGGGTTTGAGACCTTTCATACGCTCTTCCATGCCTATTTGTGGCTCTCTGGCACCACATTCGCAGCTTTCGGGATCACTACCACTCCAGCTTGGAATGCCGCGGGCACGATCCTCAACAGCGCAATTGCCGTCATCCTCGGCGTCTACGGATGGAAGCAACGGAAGTTGGCATGAAGAGCGGCAGTCGTGGAACGCTGAAGGTGGGCGGCGGGCAACAAGGAGACAATGTGCAAGATCGCTCGCGCGAAATGGCGTGCTCTCCGCTCGCCCACTGCAACTACGCGAACAACTGCCGAGTGATCAAAAAGAGGGCCCATGCATAGCCCAACAAAGTCGGAAGCACCGTCAGCACAAATCCGAAGCCTCGGCCCGGCGCGCCCCTTTGGTATCCGAGGAAAAACGTCACTCGTCCTATGCCAAAAAGCACCGCAGCACTGACGAGGAGCGAAAGCGCTGGCCCCGCGAGCAGCGTGATCAGCGCCAGGTAGGCGCCGCTGGCGAGCACGGCCTGTTCCAGGCTGTTCTGAAGGAACGCGATCCGAATCGCCACGCGCGGACTGGGTGGGCCATAGGCCGAGCCCCGAATATCCTGAGCCGACCGCCGCCGGCCGCGGGAGACCGCCCCGACGCCCATCGCCACCCAGATCAGTAGAAACACCTGCAGGCGAGCCCAGAACACGAACCGATCGGTCAGCGCTTCGGGAAAGTCGAAGTATCTCGGCAGCAGCAAATAGCCCGCAAACAGTCCGACAACACAGGCAACCACGCCCAACCCTGCAACCTTGAATAAGCCTCGACGCTGGTGGGCCAGATCCACGAGTGGGTCCGCATCGGGTATGTTGGGTTTCGATCCTGCATGCATGGGATGCCTCCCAGTCGTTAAGTTCTATGCTCGCAGTCGCGCCGAGCCTGTTACCACGTTGCAGTGGTTAGACGTGTAGCGCCCAGTTGTCCACGGCCATGGCCGCCTCTTTGAGCGCCTCGGGCAAGGTGGGATGGGCATGGCAGCTGCGGGCGATGTCCTCTGCCGATCCGTGGAACTCCATGGCGACCACCGCTTCGTGGATGAGCGACCCGGCCTCCGGGCCGATGATGTGCACGCCCAACACGCGATCGGTCGTCGCATCGGCGAGGATCTTCACGAAACCATAAGTCTGGGCTTTGGCGCGGGCACGACTGTTGGCACTGAATGGGAAACGGCCAACCTTGTAGCTCACCCCGGCAGCCTTCAGGGCTTCTTCGGTCTGGCCCACGGAGGCGACTTCGGGCGCCGTGTAGACGACCGCCGGAATGGCGCCGTAGTTGACGTGTCCCGGCAGTCCGGCCAATTGCTCGGCCAAGGCGACACCTTCCTCGGTGGCTTTGTGCGCCAGCATGGGACCGCCGATCACATCGCCAATGGCGTAAATGCCGTCCACATTCGTGCGCCAGTGCTCGTCCACTTGGATATAACCCTTCCGATCCCGTGTGATACCGATGGCGTCCAGTCCCAACCCGTCGGTAAAGGGCCGGCGTCCGATCGATACCAGCACATAGTCGGCGCGAATCTCCTCGCTCGGGCCGCCCTGGGCCGGTTCTACCGTTAATACGATTTCATCGTCCTCGCTTCGCGCGCCCGTCACCTTCTGCGAAAGCCGGAATACGAAGCCCTGTTCCTCCAGCACCTTGTGCAGGGCTTGAGAAAGCTCGATGTCCATTCCCGAAGTGACGCGATCGAGATACTCGATTACGGTGACGTTTGCCCCCAAGCGCCTCCAGACCGATCCCAGCTCCAGGCCGACATAACCTGCGCCGATCACCACGAGATGCTTGGGCACTTCCGGCAAGGCCAATGCGCCGGTGGAAGAGACGATGCGTGCTTCGTCGATCGGTACGCCGGACAAGGTCGCGCTGTCGGAGCCGGTGGCGATGACGATGGAAGTGGCAGTCAGCGTCTGTGTAGCGCCGTTACTGTCGATCAGGGTGACCTGTCCAGGCGCGGGTATCGATCCGGTGCCGACCAGCCGCGCGATCTTGTGCTTGCGCATGAGAAAGTCGATGCCATTGCCCAGCCCCGACACGACGTTGTCCTTATGCGTCATCAGCTGTAGCAGATTCAGCCGCAGGCCCTCGAACTCGACGCCGTGTTCGGCGAACTCCGTGCGGGCGGCGATGAAGCGTTCGGAGGATTCGAGCAGCGCCTTCGACGGAATGCAGCCGACGTTGAGGCAGGTACCGCCCAGCCGTTGGCGGCTCTCGATGCACGCGACGCGCAGCCCCAGCTGGGCGGCACGAATGGCGGCGGGATAGCCGCCCGGGCCGCCGCCGATAATGACGACATCGTAGTGCTCGCTCATGTTCAGCTCCGAGTGGTGTTGCCTGAAGTACGACCCGACCCCAACACGCCGTGCAGCGCGATCGCGATGGCTCCGACCATGATGGCCGAATCGCTGAGGTTGAACGCCGGCCAGTAGTAATCGCGCCAGTGCCATTGGATGAAGTCCACCACGTGGCCGCGCAGCGATCGGTCGATGACATTGCTCAGCGCGCCGCCGATGACCAACGCGTAGGGCAACGCAACCTTGTAGGCGGAGCGTGGCGTCTGGTATAGCCAGTAGGCCAGGAGCCCGCTGATACCCAACGCCAGGATGCTAAACACAACCTGCTGCCAGCCGCCGGCATCGCTGAGGAAGCTGAAAGCCGCGCCGGTGTTGTAGCTGCGGTACCAGTTCCACACGCCCTCGATCACCGGAACTGCGGTGTACTCGGGCAGCGCGGTGACCACCCAGTGCTTGCTGGCCTGGTCCAGTGCAATCACCAGCAAGGAGACCGTCAACCAAATGAGACCGTTAGGGATTGGAGCCGCGTTCTTGCGATTAGTGTTCATGGGGGCCCTCGTCGACGGCTGGACGCTTGTTCCATGCGGCGCCCACCAGCGCCGGCAACTGCCGGAAGTTGCGCGTCAGCAGAAGCACCGCGAGCCCGAGGTAGATCCACGCCATTGTGGTCAGCACGGCGATCTCTCGTGCCGGTGTGGCCTGGTAGAAGAACGCAAGCCCCAGCTGGGTCAGGAACAGGACCGCCAGCGCGATGGCGCCCCACACACTCAGGCGCAGCTGCAGCAACAGCGCAAGGGCGAACAGCGACTGGGTCGCGGTGAGGAAGAATTCCTCATGCTGGCGGGCATCTAGCGGCAAGCTCGTCAGTTCTCCAGCGCCGATGCTCATCGCAATGGGCAGCATGCCGACCAGCAAGGTCCATTGGTTGATCTTGTCGCTGATCATCGTAGTCAGCCCAGCGCGGGCGCGGCCGTCGAGCACGAACAGGACCGCGATCGTCACCGCCGGCGCTTCACTGGCGAGCGGCGCCAGCCATTGGATCAGCAGGAACTCGTCAATGCCCAGGCGGCGACCGGAGGCCACCAGCGACTCGGCGAACGGCTCGGCGGATAGCAGGATCACGGTGGCGGCAAGCACGCTCATGGCGCCCATCACCGTCCAGCGACGCACCGGTGAGAAGGTGGCGATCACCGCTCCAGGGCCGGGTTCCTCGTCTTCTTCCTCCTCTTCGTTCTCTGCCCGCGACACCCGCCACAAATAGGTACCGAACAACGCGCCGAGCACGAGGAAATCGAAGATGCTGATGCGGTCCTTGAGCACGATCACGAACGCATACGCGCTTGCCAACGCCAGGAAAGCGATCTCGACCGTGTTCTCCGGCTGCAGCGCGATGCCGCGCTTGCGCGAACGCCACCAGTGCAACCCGACCAGCAGTGGCCAGGCCAAGCCGATCAACAAGCGGTTGGCGCCAGTCATGTTGGCCGCGGCATAGGCGACGTAGCCCGACGCGGGATCCTGACCAGCGCGGTAGGCGTAGTAGAAATCCACGGCGTACTCGGGCAGCACGGTGATCAAGGCGACGACAGCGAGCACGAAGCCGGTGGCGATGTACTTCTCCGCCGCCTCCGCGCCCCACGACAACAGGAAACCCGCCGCCAGGATTGCCAGGCCGAACAGCGCTGCATCCGCCAGCACTCCGGCGCTGCGATCGGTCAGGCGTAGGACCAAGGCCGGCAGCACTGCCAGTACCGCCACAGCCACGGGGATGACAAGTTCGCGAATGGCGTTGTGCTGTCGGGTCATCGCTGACGGCTCCTTGATAGATGAAGGCAGTGAAGGTGTGCGTGGCCGCGCCCTTAGGTGATTGAAGGCCCGACAACGCGGTCGGCATGGGAAGGATGGACGAACGCAACAATCAGCTTCATAACATACTCCTGAAGCGAGTACCGTTACGGGGCGCCATCAATCACAAACGCCTGTTCGACCGAACTCACGTAAACCGCACCTGCGTCTGTGCGGCCGGTGCGTCCGACGCGGCGAAAGATTTCGACCGCGCGCTCCACGTCGCCGTCCTCGCAGAACAGTTCCATCTGCACTTCGTTGATCACCTGATCGCCAAACTCGACCGAATACTGCTGCTCGCGCGCACTGAGTGCGCGCAGCAGGCCCTTGACGTCGAACAGGGAAAGCCGCCGGAACCCGGCGGCCTCCAACTCATGGATCAGATCGGCGACCCGGTTGCGATGTACGAAAGCCTTGATCTGTTTCATCACGCGTTCTCCTGGGAGTTGCGCTCGGCCGCCTTGCGGTCGGAGCGGTTTTCGAGCCATTCGTACAACACGGGCAACAGCACCAGCGTCAGCAGCGTCGAACTGATCAGGCCGCCGACGACCACCGTGGCCAGTGGTCGTTGGGTCTCGGCGCCGACACCACGCGACAGCAACATGGGCACTAGGCCAAGGATCGCGACGCTTGCGGTCATCAGCACCGGTCGCAAGCGCAGAGCAGTGCCTTGCACCACAGCGTCGCGTACAGACAAACCTTTCTCACGCAGTTCGTTGAGAAAGCTAACCAGCACGATGCCGTTGAGCATGGCCACACCGAATACCGCGATGAACCCGATGGCCGAAGGCACCGACAGGTACTGACCGGTCACAGCCAGCGCAATCAGCCCGCCGATCGTCGCGAAGGGCACATTGGCGATGATCAAGGTTGCGTACTTGACCGAGTTGAACGCGGTGTACAGCAGCACGAAGATGAAGAAGATCGTGATCGGCACGATCAACGCCAGTTTCGCCAAGGCGCGTTGCTGGTTCTCGAATGCGCCACCCCATTCGATCCAGTAACCGGCCGGAAGCTTGACCTGCTGTTTGATCGCGGCTTCCGCATCCCGAACGAAGCCGTCGACATCGCGGCCGCGTACGTCCATCTGGATCACCGCATAGCGCTGCAGCTGTTCACGACGGACGAAGGAATAGCCCTCGGCCACGCTGACCTCCGCGACACGCGATAACGGCACGATTGCGCCCGAGGCAGTGCGCAGCGGAATCTGCCGGATCGCTTCGACGGACGTGCGCGCGGCATCGTCCAGGCGCACCGAGATGTCGAAACGCTTGACGCCATCCAGCAGCACGCTGACCGGCTCGCCGCCCAGGCCGTTGCGGACGATGGTCAACACCTCCTCGGCGTTCATTCCGTACAGCGCCAGCTCGTCGCGGTTGATCTGGATGCGTACCTGCGGCTTGCCCAGGTTGGCTTCCAGTGACAGGTCCGCGACCCCCGGCACCTTGTCCAGCACGCGTTTGAGCTGTCCGCTGAGCTTGTCGAGTTGAGCCAAGTCCTCGCCGTAGAGTTTCAGCGCCAGCGTGGCGCGCACGCCCGAAATCAGTTCCTCCACGCGCATCTGGATCGGCTGGGTGTAGCCGGGAACGACGTTGGGAACGACCTTTTCCAATGTCTCCTGCATGGCGACTTCCAATTGCTTGATGTCGCGGCCGCTGGTCCACTCGTCCTGTGGCTTGAGCGCGGTATAGATCTCCATGTAGTTGACGTCGGCGGTGTCGCCCTTCTCGGCGCGGCCAATCATGGCCAGCGTGGTCTCGACCTCGGGGAACTTCTTGAAGGCCGCGGCGATGGTGTTGCTGGTGCGGATCGACTCGTTGAGCGATGTCGACGGAATGCCGGTCACACGCCACATGATCGAGCCTTCCTGCAACTGCGGCATGAATTCCTTGCCCAGGAACGGGAACAGCGCCAGGCTCGCGACCAGCGCGACGACGGCACTGAGCACGACCATCTTCTTCTTCGCCAGCGCCTTGTCCAGCAGCGGCCGGTAGACACGCTTGATCCGTGCCACCAGCCAGGTATCGCGTTCTTCCTTGGGCTTGAGGATCAGCGAAGCCAGCACCGGAATCAGCGTGAGGCTCAGGATCAGCGAACCGGCCATCGCGAAGGCGATGTTGAAGGCCATCGGCTTGAACATCTTGCCTTCGAGACCTTCCAGCGCGAACAGCGGCAGGAACACGACGATGATGATGATGATCGCGAAGGTGATCGGGTTGGCCACTTCCTTGGCCGCCGCCAGCACGGCCGAGGTCCTGTCGACCTTCTCGCCGTGTTCCAGGCGTTCGGCCATGATCCGGAAGGCGTTCTCGACCATCACCACCGCGCCGTCGACCATCATGCCGATGCCGATGGCCAGGCCGGCCAGCGACATCAGGTTGGCCGACAGCCCCACCTGACCCATGCCGATGAAGGCGATTAGCATCGCCAGCGGCAGCGTTACGATCACCACCAACGCCGAGCGGACCTCGCCCAGGAACAGGAACAGGATCACCGCCACCAGCAGCGAGCCTTCGATCAACGCCCGCACCGCGGTTTCAACCGCCTTGTTGACCAGATCGGTGCGTTCGTAGATCGGCTTGAGCACCATGCCCTTGGGCAGCGCGGCGCGAGCGGTGTCGATCTTGGCTTTCACCGCTTCGACCACGTCCTTGGCGTTCTCGCCGATGCGGGCCAACGCCTGACCCATCACCACTTCCTGGCCGTCGCGGGTGACCGCGCCAAAGCGCGGCCCCGGCGCTTCCAGCACGGTCGCCACGTCACGCAGGTACACGGGCACGCCGTCCTCGGACTTGAGCACGATCGCGCCTATGTCGGCCGTCGATTTGAGCAGCCCCAGACCGCGTACCAGGAACTGCTCGCGCCCCACGTCTACAACGTTGCCGCCGACCTGGCCGTTGTTGGCCGGTAGCGCGTTAATCACGTCGGCGAAGCCCAGGCCCCGGGCATACAGCCGCTGTGGATCGATCTGCACCTGGTACTGGCGCTCGCCGCCGCCCCAGGAACTGACGTCGTCTACACCGGCTGCCGTGCGCAGGATCAGCCGCACCGTCCACTCCTGCCAGGTGCGCAGGTCCATGTCGCTGATCTGGTCCTTGCCGACACCGGGCGCACGCTCGACGGTGTACCAGTACACCTGCCCGAGTCCCGAGGTGTTCGGCCCCATGCTAGGCTTGCCATAGCCTTCGGGCAGGCGGTCACCGATCTCCTGCAACCGCTCGTTGACCAACTGGCGGGCGAAGTAGATGTCCATGTCGTCCTTGAAGTACACGGACACGTAGGACAAGCCGAACAGGCTGACCGAGCGGATTTCCTGCACCTTGGGCAGGCCGGCGAGCGCGGATTCCACCGGAGTGGTCAGCAATTGTTCGACGTCTTCCGCCGCCAGTCCGGGCGATTCGGTATAGACATTGACCTGCACCGGCGTGACGTCGGGGAAGGCGTCGATCGGTACGTTGCGTACCGCGTTGATGCCGAGGAAGGCCACCACCGCGAACACGATCAGCACCAGGAACTTGTAACGCAGGGAGAGTTCGACCAGGCGATTCAGCATGACAGGTCACTCCGCAGCGCATGAGGGACCCGGTTCATTCTTCTTCTCCGAGCTGCGACTTGAGCATCTGCGACTTGATCGCGTATGCACCTTGCACAGCCACCACGTCGCCCGCTTTGAGGCCTTCGCGGATCACGGTACGGTCGCCGATCACTTCGCCGGTACGCACCGGCACCGGTTCGAGTGCGCCCTCAGCATTGCGGCGGAAGACCACGGTATCGCCCTGGAATTGCACGAGGGCGTCATTGGGCACCGACAGTGTGGTGGTGCTGACACGACCGGAAGCCGACTCGAAGAACACGTCGACGAAATCCCCGCCGTGCAGACGATCGCCTTGGTTCGGCACTTCGATGCGTACCACTGCAGTGCGGGTGGTATCGGAGGTCCGGTGTGCGGAACGCTGCACGGTGCCGGTCAAGCGCTCGCCCGCGAACACGACAGTCGCCTGCGAACCCGGTGCCACGCGGGACATCGTGCCGGAGGGCAGTTTGGCGTCGACCCATACCCTCGACTCGTCCACTAGACGGAACAGGGGCTTGCCCGGCTCGATGCGCTCGCCGACGACAAACTCGTCTTCGGTGATGCGGCCGGCATGGGGTGCGGCCAGCGTGAACTGGCCGTTGACGCCCCCGCTGGCGGTGCCCGGCAGGCCATAGGCCTGCGCCTTGGCCCTTGCCCGGTCGACTGCGATCTTGGCTTCGTTGATGCGGCGGCCGGAAACGGCTTCGCGACCGAGTGCAGAAACCCGGCGCCACTCCTGCTCCGCGATCCGCAGTTCGGCTTGGGCGTCCGACACCTCGACGCTGGCCAGTGTCACCAGCGGCGCGCCCGTGCGGACCTCGTCCCCGAGCCTGGCGTGCCGGCGCACGACCAGAGCCTCGACCCTAGGCGTGATCAGCGTGGTGCCGTAGGCATCGTCGACCACTTCGCCAGGGGCCCGCAGTTCTTCGCTGAGCGCGGTCGCCTGCACGGCCTGAAGCTGGATGCCCGCGGCCTTGAGGGCTGCGGCGTCCATCTTCACTGGGGTTCCGACTTCACCTGCTTCGCCGGCTTCACCCGCCGCGGTCGCGCCTTCGGCATCGCCATGCTCGGCCGATTCGGTGGCAGGTGCTTGGGCGGCTTTGCCGTCAGGCGATTTGGAGCAGCCCGCCAAGGCCAGCAATAGGGTCACGGTGAGCAGTGACGTCAGTCGAAACGGAACCATTGAATTCTCTCTCATGGGGCGCCCTCCAGCCCGGCCCAGCGTTCTAGCTGGCCGGTGGCGGCGAGGTAATCGGCGTAGGACCGCCACAGCCGGGCTTCGAGTTCAGCGCCAGCGAGTTGGGTGTCCAGGGTTTGTTTGAGTTGCTGCAAGTAGTCGGCAGTCGACAGTTCGCCTTCGCGCCACAACCGCTCCAGCAATGTGGTGCGGCGCTCGACGTCGGTGCCGCGGCTGGCCTGCCAGCGCGTCCAGGTCGATTGCGTCGCCGCGTAGCTGTCGATGGCCCGCTGTCGATCGGCTTCCAGTTCGATGCGCACGCGGTCGCGGTCCGCGGCCGCGACATCGGCGTCGGCCTGCGCCGCCACCACTTCGGCGCGATAAGAGTTGCGTACGAACAGCGGCACGCTGATCGACACGCCGACGACGTTGTCGCTGGGGCCGCCGATATCGAGTCGTTTCCGTCCGCCGTAAGCGCCCAACGTGGGATCGGCGATCCGGTTGCGACGGGCGACCGTGACTTCGCGCTCGGCCGCGACTGCAGCGGCCTGGGCGACCTGCCAGTCCGGCAGTTGCTCGACTTCCCCGGCGGTGCCGGTCGGTGGCGGCAACGTTCCGGTGGGCAACGTCAGATCGGCCAGCAATTCCGGCGATCCGCCCAGGGCACGGAAACGCGCCTGCGCCTCGGCCTGCTCGGCGATCAGCTGCGATTGCTCGGCTTGCGCTTCATCCCGCGCCAGCAAAGCGAGATCGCGTTCCAGACCCGAGATGTCCTCGGCGGCGAACTGCTTCTGCGCCAGGTCACCGAACCGCGTCATCAGCGCCAAACGCCGTTCTCCGGTGCGCACGCGCTCGTTCGCCGTCTGCAGTTCGGTCCATCCGGCGAACCATTGTTTGGCGAAATCGCGTCGATGCAACCGCGCTTCGGCGGTCGCATGGTCCACACGGGCGGATGCCGCCTCCCGACGCACGCGCCGTTTGCCGCTGAGATCGAGGGTGAGATTGAGCCCCGCCTTGGTGGTGCGTTCGGGACCTTCGTCGTCGGAGGCCAGTTCGACTTCCGGGTTGTACAGCGGCTGTGCCGCTGCATCGAGGCGGGCGCGAGCGGCCGCCAACTGGGCTTCCGTGGCGCGGTAAGTGGGGTGGCGCTGCCATGCGGCCTGTAAGGCATCGCGTACGGCGGCAGGCGCCAGCGTGGACGGCATCTCGGCCGCGATGACCGGCAACGATAGCGTCAAGGCCAGCGCAATGACGGCAGCCAACCGCACGGCAGAATGTCGTCGCGGCAAACGAACAAAGTGCATGAAGGAATCCTCTGAGTCGACATCATTCCTGGGCGCTATGCGCCAGGTGCAACAACACTGCGACTTAGACGATCGGTGGTCTCAACTCTGGCCGTGGCGAAGCGCGCGGTGGTATGCCCGGCGTACGCACGGCGACAGCTCGTTGCGGTAATCCGCTGAACATGACACCCGTATCCGGTGCGGGCATGGCGGCAATGTGGCAGCTGCAGTGCTGGCAGGCGCCGACGCTGACCCGTTTGGCTTGATCGGGGGCAGTGCTTTTATCGCCCGCGGGCGCATGTATCCCAGCCGCTTGGCCTTTACCCACACCGCCGCCGAAGTCCAACTCGGCGAAGTCGGACTGAGTGCAAGCGGCCACCGCACCGATCTTCAAAGCGAAGACCAGCAGTACCAGCACCGCTAGACGCGTCGAGGCGCGCAGGCGAGCGAGCACGGTGCGGAGTGCGGCCGGACGCGTCCTCATTGGCGCAGCAACCGCAACCCGTTGAACACCACCAGCAAGCTGGCGCCCATGTCGGCAAACACCGCCATCCACATGGTGGCCTGCCCCGTAAAAGTGAGCACCAGGAAGATCGCCTTGATGCCCAACGCCAGCACGATGTTCTGCATCAACACGCTTGCCGTGGCGCGAGAGAGGCGCACGAAGGTGGGGATCTTGCGCAGGTCATCGTCCATCAGGGCCACGTCGGCCGTCTCGATAGCGGTATCGGTGCCGGCAGCGCCCATCGCGAACCCGATGTCCGCCTGTGCTAGCGCCGGCGCATCGTTGATGCCGTCGCCCACCATGCCTACCGTCCCGGCCCGGGCCAATTGCTCGACCTCGCGTTGCTTGTCTTCCGGCAGCAGATTGCCTTGGGCACGATCGATACCGACTTGCGCGGCAATGGCTTGCGCGGTGTGCGGATTGTCGCCGGTTAGCATCAGCGTCTTGACGCCCAGGGCATGCAGCTCGGCGATCGCGTGGCGACTGCTGTCCTTGACGGTGTCGGCCACGGCGAACAGCGCATGCACGCGACTGTCTCCAATCAGCATCACCACGGTCTTGCCCTCGGCCTCCAGCATCGAGAGGCGGCGCTCCAGCTCCGGCGAGCTGACGCCCAGTTCTTCCACTAAGCGGTGATTGCCCAGGTGGTAGGTCACATCACCGAGACGGCCGCGGACACCACGGCCGGGCAGCGCGGCGAAGTCGCTGACCGCTTGCAGCACTACGCCGTCGGCCTGCGCGGCCAACGCGACCGCCTTCGATACCGGATGGTCGGAGCGCGCAGCCAGACTGGCCGCCCATTCCCGCGCGGCGGTCGGCGCCGCTTCGTTCCAGGTCAGGAAATCCGTCTGCACCGGCTTGCCGTGGGTGAGCGTGCCGGTCTTGTCGAGGGCGAGCCATTGCAGCTTGCGCCCGCCTTCGAGGTAGACCCCGCCCTTGATGAGGATGCCGTGGCGAGCAGCGGCGGCGAGACCGCTGACGATGCTCACCGGGGTCGAGATGACCAGTGCACAAGGACAGGCGATCACCAGGAGCACCAGGGCCTTGTAGACCCAATCGAGCCACGGCCCGCCGATCACCAGTGGCGGCACGATGGCCACGGCGAGCGCGACCGCGAATACGGCCGGGGTGTACCAGCGGGCGAACTGATCGACAAAGCGTTGCGTCGGTGCGCGACTGCCTTGTGCGGCCTCCACCGCATGAATGATGCGCGCCAGTGTGGAGTTGCTCGCGGTGGCGGTAACGTGGAACTCGAACGAACCGGATTCGTTGATGGTGCCGGCAAAGACAGGGTCGCCCGGCGCCTTTTCCACGGGCAGGCTCTCACCGGTGATCGGCGCTTGGTTGACGGTGGAACGTCCCTCCAGCACTTCGCCATCGAGCGCAAGCCGTTCGCCCGGTTTGACGCGCACCCGGCTGCCGATCATGACGTGCTTGGCCTCCATCTCCTGCCACGTGCCATCGGCTTGCTGCACCGTGGCCCGTTCCGGCGCGAGATCCAACAGCCCGCGGATGGCGTTGCGAGCACGATCCAGGGACTTGGCCTCGATCACTTCGGCCAGCGCAAACAACACCATCACCATCGCCGCTTCGGGCCAGTGCCCGATGAGCATGGCGCCGGTGACCGCAATCGACATCAACGCATTCATGTTGAGGTTGAGGTTGCGCAGCGCGATCCAGCCCTTCCTGTAGGTCGGCAGGCCGCCCGTCAGGATCGCCACCAAGGCCAAGGCAATGACGGACCAGTGATTGCCGTTGTTGAGCCAATAGATCGCTTCGGCGGCGATCGCAGCAACCGCGGAAATCGCCAACGGCCACCATTTCGTTGGGGTCGCCGCCGCCGGCGCCACGGCACCGGCTCCCTCCACGACGTGTGCTTCAAAATCGAGCGTCCTCAGCGCCGCCAGCACCTGGGGCAAGGCATCGGGCGTATGGCGGACCTGCAAGGTGCGTTGCACCAGATTGAAAACGAGATTCGACACCCCCGACACCGTCCCGAGCTTGGCCCGGATCAAGGCTTCCTCGGTCGGGCAATCCATCTTGGCGATGGCCAGCGTCGTTGACTGGTCCGTCGGCGTCCCTTGAACGGGCACCGCACGCATGCCGATCGCCGCCAAGGCCTGTTCCACGGGCGTCAGCGACGGCAAGGCGTGGTGCACCGTCAGCAATCGCTGCACCAGATTGAAGTCCAGGCGCTCGACGCCCGGCACGCCCGCCAGCTTGTTGCGGATCAAGGCCTCCTCGGTCGGACAGTCCATGTTCTCGATGCGGTAAACCGTCGCGGCGGGCGTGTGAAGGTGCGCCTCGGGGGCTGCCGCTGCGGCCGCCGAACAACCACAGGTTTTGGAGTCTGCTTGGCTCATGGGGGATTAGGCCTTGGTGGTCCGCACCGGGGCGGGCGAGCGCATGTTGAAGAGGAAGCCGATCATGGCGACGACGGCCACGGTCAACTGGGCCAGCAGCGATTGCCAGGAGGGATAGATGCCCAGCCATTCGATACGCGGGGCCGCCACCAGGGCCTGCGCGATCCAGCCCGCCTCCTGCAGGGCCGCGACGCCCTTGCCGACCAGGACCACAGCCAACACGGCGATCAGGATCGAACTCGCCGAGAAGAACTGGCCGATCGGCAGGCGCTTGCTCATGCGCAGCATCCAATAGGCCACCCCGGCCAGGACCACGGCACCGGCCAGCAAGCCGCCCAGGATCGCGCCGGACGCCTGTTCGCTCCACATGGCGATGAAGAACAGGATCGTCTCGAACACTTCGCGGTAGACCGCGATGAAGGCGAGCGAGAACAGGAAAATCGCCGAGCGCCGCGTCAACGCCGCCGACATCTTCGCGTGCAGGTACTGCTGCCAGCGCCCGGCCAGGCTCTTCTGGTGCATCCAGATCCCCACGCTCAACAGGACCACCGCGGCAAACAGCGCAGACACGCCTTCGGTGACCTCGCGATTGGCGCCGCTGATGTCGACCAGATGCGTGGCGACGGCCCAAGTCAGCACGCCAGCCAGCAAGGCGCCGACCCAACCGGCATGGACGTAGGGCAGCACTTCGCGCCGTTCGGCCTTGCGCAGGAACGCAATCATGCCCACGACGATCAGCAGCGCTTCCAGTCCCTCCCGCAGCAGGATGGTGAAGCTGCCCAGGAAGGCCGTGGTCGTATCGGTGTGGGACGTTTGCAGTACCGCTTCGGCGCGATCGAACAAGCCGGTGATCTCCGCCGCCGTAGCGGTCACCTCGGCGGCCGGCGCACGGCGCCCCAGCGCATCGCGGAATCGGGCCATGCTCGCTTCGATCCGGCGCATCAGCGCACGATCGCGGCCGGCCAAGGTCGGCTCCACTGGCTCCACGCCATCCAGGTAAGACGACAACGCCAGGGTCTTGGCTTGCACTGCATCGCCGGCCGCATACGCCCGCAGGCTGCCCGCCAGGCGTTGCCGCGCGAGTGCGAACGGGCCAGCCCCGACAGCGGCATGCGGCACCACTTCAGCCGGGCGAGCGCGCAAATACGCAGTGATCGCCTTGGCCTGTGCCGCCGCCAACGTCTGGCCCAACTCTGCCTCGCTCGAACCGGACAAGGCGGCCAATGTCGGGAGCGCCTGATGCAGTTTCGGATCCTCTCGCCACAGGATTTCGCCGCGGTTGCGCGCCGCGTCGTCGTAGGCAAATCCCCCAACATAGAAGGCCAGTGCCCAGCGATCGGCTTCGGACAGATGGGCAAAGCTGGTCATGGCCGTGCCGTTCAAACCCTGCGAGATCACCTGATACAGCGCCAGGGGACTGCGCTGCGCCGCGCGTTCTGCGTCAGTGAACGCAATTGGCCGTGGCGTGAGGCTGGCGGCTACAGGGCCATCTCCGCGGCCCTGGGCCCCGTGACATCCGGCGCACTGCTGGGCGTAAAGCGGGGCCGCGCTGGCCACGTCCGGCGGGGTCGTCGGCGCCGCCTCGATGCGATAAACCGTCAGCAATTCGGCGGCCAGTGCATGCGCAGCTTTCGCAATGACTTCCGGTTCGGCGCGGGCGGCGACCGCCGCCTGCAGCCGCTCGGCCGAGCTCACCAGCGCAGCTTGCTGCGGCGTCGCCGGGAGGCCGGCCACTTTCGTGCGCACCGTGGCCGCGAACTCCTGCATCTCACTGTATTCACCCGGTTCGACCACTTGGCCGCCGCGCACGGCCCCGCCGTAATCCACGGCGATGTAATCGAGCAGCTGCCAGGCCTGCCGGGCTTCGGCCTGTGGGTCGGCCGCCCCGGCCGCGCCAGCACTGAGCGCCATAATCAGGAGGGCGAGCGCGCAGTGACGCAGGACTTTCATCAAAAAAAAGGGCATTGCATGCGACCAGATAAGAGCCCATGGCGGCCGAGTAGCCAGGGCGTGGAATTTCGGAGACCTCTAGTTTAGAGTCTGTACCTACTACAGAGTCAAGTAATGCGAATGAAAATCAGTGACGCTGCCGCCGCCAGCGGCTGCCACCTCGAAACGATCCGCTATTACGAACGCGTCGGCCTGCTGCCCAGGCCCGGACGGACGCGCAGCGGCTACCGACAATACACCACGGCCGACGTGGAGCGCCTGCGCTTCGTCACGCGCGGTCGCGACTTGGGGTTCAGCCTGGAGGAGATCCGCGGTCTGCTGCAGCTGGCCGAGGATCCGGCGCTGTCCTGCACCGAGGTCGACCGGTTGGCGCGCGAGCACCTGGACGACATCCAGACCCGGATTCGGGATTTGCAGCGGATGGCCAGCGAACTGGAGCGCACCATCGGCAGTTGTCGCGTCGGCCAGCGCGGGCAATGCACGATCCTCGAAACGCTGCGGCGATCCCCCGACCATTCCTCCCCCTGACGCCGATGACCACGCCACTTCGACTCGCGCTGGCGCAGTTCGATTTTCCCGTCGGCGATCTGATCGGGAATGCCGAGCGGATCACGGCATATATCGCCGAGGCCCGCGATATCCACGGCGCCGATCTGGTGGTGTTTCCGGAGCTCACGCTGAGTGGTTATCCGCCCGAGGACTTGCTACTGCGTCCCAGCTTCCTCGCCGGGTGCGAGGCGGCCGTGAGGCACATCGCGGCGGCGGCCCGCGGCATCGTAGCGGTAGTCGGCTGGCCGGAAGCGGCCGGCGCCGTGGTCTATAACGCGGTCAGCGTCTTGCGCGATGGTGCTATCGCGACCACCTACCGCAAGCGCGACTTGCCCAACTACGCGGTCTTCGACGAGCGGCGTTACTTCGCCGTCGATCCCGACGGTGGCGCCTGCGTGTTCGAGGTAAAGGGCGTTCCCATCGGGCTGCTGATTTGCCAGGACCTGTGGGGCCTGGAACCACTCATTGAAACCGCGGCCGCCGGTGCGCACCTGGTGCTGGTGCCCAATGCATCGCCCTTCGAGCGCGACAAGCACGCCGAACGCGACGCCTTGCTCGCCGAGCGCACGCGCGATGCCGCCGTCGCGATTGCCTACGTGAATGTGGTTGGGGGGCAGGACGGCATCGTCTTCGATGGCGCCTCGCTGCTGGCCAACGCAGACGGCCGCGTGCATCCGGTGGCCATCGCGTTCGAGCCGCATTGGCTGATCGCGGACTACGACGTCGAAAATCGCACGCTGCTACCGGTGTCGTGGCCGATCGAAGGCGACGAAAGCCGCGATGGCCTCGCGTGGCGGGCCGTGGTCTTGGGCACACGCGATTACTGCCGCAAGAATGGCTTTGACCGCGCTTGGGTCGGCCTGTCGGGTGGCCTAGACTCGGCGGTCGTGCTCGCGATGGCGGTGGATGCGCTTGGCGCAGACCGCGTCACAGCCGTGCGTCTGCCTTCGCGCTACACCGCCGCGGTGTCGAATGACCTGGCCCAGGAGCAGTGCCGCGTCCTGGACGTACGCTTGGTGACGCTGCCGATCGAGGAGCCTTTCCAAGGGTACCTGGATGCCTTGGCGCCGCTGTTTGCGCAGGCGCCAGCGGATGCGACCGAGGAGAATCTGCAATCGCGCATTCGCGGTGCGCTATTGATGGCTTTGGCCAACAAGTTCGGCGGCCTGCTGCTGACCACCGGCAACAAGAGCGAATACGCGGTCGGTTACACCACGATCTATGGGGATATGTGCGGTGGCTATGCGCCGATCAAGGACCTGTACAAGACAGAAGTCTCCGCGCTCGCCCGCTGGCGCAACGCCGTGGCGGGCGCTCCAGTGGTCCCATGGGGGGTGATCGATCGTCCACCTTCGGCGGAGTTGCGCGCGGACCAGACCGACCAGGACACGTTGCCGCCGTACGACGTGCTCGACGCCATCTTGTTCCGCTCTATCGATCAGGAGCAGTCGCGAGAGGAGATTGTCGCGGCAGGATTCACCCCCGAAACGGTCGACCACGTGCTTCGTCTGGTGCGCATCGGCGAATGGAAGCGGCATCAGGCGGCGCCAGGACCGAAGGTCTCGCGCCGCGCCTTTGGTCGGGAGCGGCGATATCCCATTACCGACGCGTGGGCCGACACGGCGGAATAGTCAGAAGAAGGCACGGCATGAGCGATATCGACCGTTACCTGCAAGCCGCCACCCGCGACAACACGCGGCGCAGCTATGCCTCGGCATTGCGGCACTTCGAGGTCGCCTGGGATGGGCACCTGCCGGCCACGGCCGACAGCGTGGCCCGTTACCTGGCCGAACACGCCGGACGGCTGGCCGTGAATACCCTGAAACTGCGCCTGGCTGCCCTGGCGCACTGGCATGCCGCACACGGATTTGCGGATCCGACCCGGGCGCCGCTCGTGCGCCAGGTGCTCAAGGGCATCCAAACCCTGCACCCTCAGGAGGAGAAGCAGGCCACACCGTTGCAGCTGACCCAGCTGGCGCAGGTCGTGGACTGGCTCGACGGGGCGATCATCGCCGCCCAGGCGCGGAACGCACACGCCGCGGATCTGCGTTATCGACGCGATCGGGCGCTGATCTTGCTCGGCTTCTGGCGGGGATTTCGCGGTGACGAACTGATCCGGCTGCGGATTGAACACCTGCGCCTGGTCCCTGGGGAAGGCATGGTCTGCTTCCTGCCGCACAGCAAAGGCGACCGCCAAGCCCAAGGCAAGACCTACAAAGTACCGGCCCTGTCGCGTCTGTGCCCGGTAGCGGCGACACGGGACTGGCTCGAGGCCGCACAGCTGACTTCCGGCCCGCTGTTTCGGAGCGTCGGTCGCTGGAGCCGGATTGCCGACGCCCCCTTTCATCCGAACAGCTTGATCCGATTGCTCCGGCAGGTGTTCCTGCATGCCGGATTGGCCAACGTCGAGGGCTACAGCAGCCATTCCCTGCGCCGAGGCTTCGCCGGCTGGGCCAATGCGAACGGCTGGGATGTGAAGGCATTGATGGAGTACGTCGGCTGGCGTGACGTGCACTCGGCCATGCGCTACCTCGATGGCGGCGACCCGTTTGCGCGCCAGCGCATCGAGGCGAGCCTGCCACCGCCGGCGTTACCCGCACCCTGACCGAATGAGGCTTCAATGGCGTCGATCGAACGGACCGCGTATCCCCAGTTCAAGCGCAATCCCGTCGTCCGGGAACTGGTCGCCGCCTATACGCCGACCGACGCCGAATTGGCCTTCATCACCGACAATGCTCGCCAACCGGGCCATCGATTGGCGTTGGCACTGCTGCTGAAATCCTTCCAGCGACTGGGCTACTTCCCCGCAATCGATGAAGTGCCCGCTGCGGTCGTCCGGCACCTCCGCAACGCGCTGCGGTACCGGGTCCAGACCAAGCCCGCCGACATCGCGCCGAACAAGCGCTACCGCTATTTCCAGCGCATCCGGGATTATCTTCAGGTTCGGGCTTACGCCGACGGCGGCCTCGACGTGGCCGCCCGCGCCATCCATGAAGCCGCCGCAGTCATGGACAATCCGGCCGACCTGATCAACGTGGCGATCGAACAGCTTGTCCGCGATCGCATCGAACTGCCTGCGTTTTCCGCGCTGGATCGCCTGGGGCGCCGGATTCGCACCTTGGTCAATGGCCGTTACTTCGCCCTCATCGACGCGCGGTTGACGTCGGAGGAGAAGCAACGGCTGGACGATCTGCTGGTCGTCACCGACGCTCGCATCAAGAGCCCGCTGCAGGCCATCAAGCGGTTGCCAAAACGCTCCTCGCTGCAGCACTTCCAGGAACTAATCGACCATATCGCGGCGTTGGACGAACTGGTCAGCAGCGAACTGCATCTGGCGGACGTACCGGAACTCAAGCGCAAGCACTTCGCGGCCGAAGCCCGGGTGCTGGACGCTGCCGAGTTGCGCGACTTCGGCCCGGCCAAGCGACACGCGCTACTGCTGTGCCTGATCCATCGCGCCCGGGTGCAAACCCGCGATGACCTGGCGGAGATGTTCATCAAACGCATGGGCAACCTCCATAACCGCGGCAAAGAGGAACTGGAGCGACTACGTGCGCGCTATCGCGAGAAGACCGAGGCCATCGTCGCCACGATGTCGGATGTGATCCAGGTGCTCGACCGTCACCCGGGCGACACCGATGCGGGGCGGGAAATTCGCCGGTTGGTCAGCACACGCGGGGGCGTTCAGACCCTGCAGGCCGATTGCGACGCGATCGCCGCACACAGCGGCGACAACCATCTACCACTGCTCTGGCCGTTCTATAAAAGCCACCGCGCCACCATCCTGCGCATGGTGCGCATGCTGGACCTGGAATCCACCACCGAAGACCGTTCCTTGATCAACGCGATCGAACTGATCCTGTCGCAGGAGCGCGCCCGCGGCGACTG
Organism: Stenotrophomonas sp. SMYL41; assembly: GCF_036319965.1. Taxonomy (NCBI): domain Bacteria; kingdom Pseudomonadati; phylum Pseudomonadota; class Gammaproteobacteria; order Lysobacterales; family Lysobacteraceae; genus Stenotrophomonas; species Stenotrophomonas sp. SMYL41. The sequence goes on from NZ_JAWIRX010000003.1 coordinate 172,381, forward strand.
GCTCGACGAACCGGTCGATCTGGCGTTCACGACCCAGCTTTGGCGGAAGACCATCACCCATCGCACCGAGCAGGGCGAGGAGCGCATTCGCCGCCGTCTGTTCGAGGTATGCGTGTTCTCGTCGCTGGCGAACGAGCTCAAATCCGGTGACGTGGCCGTGCGTGGTTCGGAAACCTACGCCGATTACCGCGAACAGCTGCTGCCCTGGGAGCAATGCGAACCGCTGCTGGACGACTACTGCCGCCAGGTGGGCTTGCCGACCTCTGCGGTGGGATTCGTCAATGCCTTGCAGTCCAAACTGATACAAGTCGCGGACCTGACCGATCAGGGTTACCTGGAGAACGGCCAGGTGATCATCGGCGACGACGGGTTGCCGGTACTCAAGCGCCACAAGGCCAAGGACATGAGCAGCGGTGCCCGCGCTTTGGAAACCGCGATTCTTGCTCGCCTGCGCGAACGCAGCGTCATCGAGATCCTGTGCGACGTGGCCCACTGGACCCGCTGGCCACGGCATTTCGGACCGCTGTCCGGATCCGACACCAAGATCGACCAGCCCACCGAACGCTACGTGCTGACGGCATTCACCTACGGCTGCAACCTCGGCCCGGCCCAGGCCGCCCGGCACCTCCGTGGCGCCGCTTCCGCGCACATGCTGTCGTTCGTCAATCGTCGTCACGTGGATGCGAACAAGCTGGCAGCGGCCTGCCGCGACGTCATCAACAGTTACGCCGGCCTGCAGCTTCCCAAATTCTGGGGCGATGGCAAGCGTGCCGCAGCCGACGGTACCAAGTACGACCTGTACGACCAGAATCTGTTGGCGTCGTACCACATCCGCTATGGCGGCTACGGTGGCATTGCCTATCATCACGTCTCGGACACCTATGTGGCGCTCTTCAGTCACTTTATTCCGTGCGGCGTCTGGGAAGCGGTGTACATCATCGACGGACTGCTGAAGAACACTTCCGACATCCAGCCCGACACCGTTCACGCCGATACCCAAGGTCAGTCGCTGCCGGTCTTCGGGCTATCGCACCTGTTGGGCATCCAGCTGATGCCGCGCATCCGCAACTGGCGCGATTATCGGTTCTTCCGTCCGGACGAGGACAGCCGCTACGAGCACATCGATGCGCTGTTCCGGGAGGACATGGACTGGGACCTGATCGAGACCCACTGGAAGGATCTGATGCAGGTGGTGCTGTCGATCAAGTCCGGCAAGATCGCCGCCTCGACGCTGCTGCGAAAACTGGGTAACTACAGCCGCAAGAATCGCCTGTACCAAGCCTTCCGGGCGCTTGGCGCCGCAGTGCGCACGTTGTTCCTGCTGCAATACATTTCTGACCGCGAACTGCGTGAGCAGATCACGGCCTCCACCAACAAGGTCGAAGCCTATAACGGGTTCTCCAAGTATTTCTTCTTCGGTGGAGAGGGCGTCATTGCCGATAACGATCCCCTCGAACAAGAGAAGGCGGTCAAGTACAACGACCTAGTCGCCAACGCCGTCATCTTTCATAACGTGGTCGAACAGACCCGCATCATCAAGACGCTGATGCGAGCAGGTTGGAAGATCACCCCGGAGGACGTGGCTGCACTCAGCCCCTACGTGACCAGCCACGTGAAGCGCTTCGGCGATTACCTGATCGACGTGGACGCTCTTCCGGAACCGTACGAAATCGAATTGGCCTTGGCCGCGTAGCGTGGGTCAACTTGTACTGCCGCAGCAGGGGCTGTGTTGCTGGATGGGCGGGCACGGCACCGTGCCGTAGGAACAGAACACACAGCAATCGCCTTCCTTGGGGCGCAGCAGAGTATGGCAAGCCGTGCACTCGTAGAAGAATTGACACGCCGTGGTGGGCATGGTCTCGGTCGCCTGGTGCCCGCATGCCGGGCATGCCAGCGTGCTTTGCAACTTCACCTCAGCCACCGTTCGCGTCCGCCTTGGCGGTGGCCGGAAAGCCAGCATCGGTGATGGCCTTCGCGATGGCGGCCGCGTCGGTGCGCTCGGCATCGAAGGTCACGGTCACGGTGGCGCCCTGAGTGTCGACACGGCGCGCCGTCACGCCCGGCACGTTGTCCAACGCCTTTTCGATCGTGATGCTGCACGCCGGGCAGGTCATGTTTTTCACTTGTAGGACAACTTGCTTTGGGGTAGCCGCCCAAGCCAGGCCCATCCATGCCGTGAATACCAAACCGAGAAGGATCTTGCGCATGGAGACTCCTACAGGAACCAGCCGATGTAATAAGGGAAGAGCAGCAGCATCGCGATCAATCCTGTGGCAATCCATAACCAGCGCCGACGGCGTCGCAATTGCATCGGATCGACGCAGGCTCCGTCGTTCCGGCAACGTGACGCCGGGCGATACAGCGTCCAGAACGCCCAGCCCAGGCACGCCAGCGTGGCAACGCTGAACCAGGGACGCCACGCATCCAAGGCGGTGAGGTTGGCGATCCAGGCCCCGCTGACACCCATCAGGACCAGCACCAAGGGCACGACACAACACACGGACGCGCCAATAGCCGCGACCGCGGCGCCCAAGAGGGCAGGTAAGGAGGACTGTGCGGGACGTTGGGCCATACCCGCATGTTAATCTCCGTACCTGAGTACGGAGTCAAGCCGATGGCCACCCACGTAATGACGATCAGTCGGCTGGCCGCGGCCGCTGGTGTGCATATCGAAACGGTCCGTTATTACCAGCGGCGAGGCCTGCTGCCGGAGCCTGAGCGCCCAATGGGCAGCGTGCGCCGGTACGGCCCCAACGAAGTCGGCCGGCTTCAGTTCATCCGTCGAGCACAGACGATGGGATTCAGTCTCGACGAGATAGCGGGGCTGCTGGAGGTCAAAGGCCAGCGCGCCTGCGAGCAGACGCGGCAACTGACCGAACAGAAATTGGCCGAGGTGCGCCGACGCCTTGACGAGCTAAGACAATTGGAAGTCGACCTTGAGCATTTGGTGGAGGAGTGTCGCCACGTGGTGACAGGCGCGCCATGCCCGACGCTCGATCTGTTGGCGCAACCAGTCGAGAAGAAAAATATCGGCTAACTCATTACCCTGAAAGAATTATTTGAGTTTTGTGGGGCATTTTTACACGTATCTCGGCTGAACCCCGGGTTGTTCTGCACAAACGGCGCCTTCTTATCGAGCACGTTTTCAACGCCGGCGGAGATATCCCATTTCTTCTTAGTGCCGTAGCTCAGTTGCAGGTTGTGGTACACCACGCTGGACACATGCGAGCCGATCGTGCCGGGCACGGCGATGATGTCGTCCGCGCTGCCGATGTACTGCGCCGAATAGACGCCGGTCCAACGGTTCTTGCCCATACGCAGTGAGCCCAAGCCACGCCACTGGGTGTAGCTACCCAAGCCGCTGGTGATCTTGCCGGCGTACTCAATGGTGGTGGCCCCGGGCGTGAGCGCCCCCAACCCACGCGGGGTGAGTCTGGAGGTCCTGGAAGCCCTGCTGGATCTGGTCATGGCGTCGGGCAAGGTACGTGTGGTCGACGTGGCGGAACTGTGTCCGCCCCTGGATCCGGATCAAGCCACCGCACGTGTGGCCGCGCGTTTGATCCACCGCATGGTCAGCGCGCAGGCTCAGTGGGGTGACACCGGCTGGCAAAAGGCAGTGAGCTAGCGGGAGCGCTCAGCCAGAAGTTGTTTCATCTGGGCGATCTCCTGCTTCTGCGAGGTGATGATCTCCTGGCAGAGCTTGACCAGCTCGGGATCCTTCAGGCGGTTTTCCTCGCACATCAGAATGGCGCCGGCATGATGGGGAATCATGGAGCGGATGAACTGCCGATCTGTCACCGCGGCCTGCGTGCGAATTCCCCACCAGCAGAACAGCATGAACACCACGGTCACGCCGGCCAGGATCAGATTGCGCCGACGATCGGGGTACATGCTGGACATTAGCCAAAGCTCGATCAACAGCATCGGCGCGGCCATCAGCCCTGCCATGTAGAACTGGTTGACGTTGTGATAGACGTTGGCCAACTGATCGACCATGGCATACATCAGGGCGTACATGGCCAGGAACGACAAGGCCATCATCAGCAGCAGGCGACCGTAGTGGCCCTGATGCGTCTGACCGGAACTTCCGTGCGAGGCGTGTTGCTCTGAATGCTGCGTGTGCGTGCTTTCGTGCTTACCGTGCGAAGAAGACATGTCGATCTCCGTGGGAATGGCAGAACATCGCCGAATCCCGGGAGCCAATGAACCAGCCCCCGGGGAGATAGCAGTTACATACCCTTGCCGGCAGCGAATTCCTGCGGGCTCAGCTTGCCGTCCTTGTTGCCATCAAGCATGCCGAAGTGCGGCGCGAGCTTGTGCTTGGCCAGTTCTTCCTTGGACAGCGCGCCATCCTTGTTGGTATCGAGCTTGGTGAAATCGGCATCGGCCGCGGCCGGCTTGTGCTGACCATGCTCCTGCTTCTTGTGGTCCATCGGCTTGTGCTGACCGTGGTCGGTGGTGGGCGTGGTGGTCTGGCCGCCGGCGAAGGCCGCGCCCGCCATCAGAAACAGGGCCATCATCGAGAGGGAGGCATAACGCTTCATTGCAGTACTCCTTGTGGGATATGAGCCATCAGTGACAGGAATGGCCGCGCGCAGGCTCATCGGCGCGGTCAGGGGGGGAGGTGGCAACAACGGTGGAGCCGGACAAACGCAAGGCATTGGTGACCACCGAAACCGAGCTCAGGCTCATGGCCAGGGCCGCCATCATCGGACTGAGCAAAAGGCCGAAGCTGGGATACAGCAGGCCGGCGGCGATAGGCACGCCGATGGCGTTGTAGACGAAGGCGAAGCCCAGGTTCTGCTTCATGTTGGCCACCGTCGAAGACGAGATGGCACGGGCTTGCACGATGCGCCTCAGATCACCCTTGACCAGGGTGAGCTGGGCGCTGGACATGGCCACATCCGTGCCCGTCCCCATCGCGATGCCCACATCGGCTGCCGCCAGGGCCGGCGCATCGTTGATGCCGTCGCCAGCCATGGCCACACGACGACCCTGGGCTTTGAGTTGCTGGACCAGTTCGGCCTTGTCCTGAGGTTTGACGCCGCCACGCACATCCTCGATGCCCAGCGTGCGCCCCACGGCCTCGGCCGTCGCCTGTGCGTCACCAGAGGCCATCACCACGTGCAGGCCATCGGCACGTAGCAGGTTCAAGGCAGGCAAGGTCGTGGCTTTGATGGGATCTGCTACCGCAATGGCGCCGGCCAATCGTCCATTGACCGCCAGGAACATCACGCTGGCGCCTTCCTTGCGCAGACGCTCGGCGCTGCTCTGCAAGGGCGCAACATCAGCCCCTACCGATGCCATCAAGCTTTGGTTACCAAGCACGACATCCTGATCGGACACGCGCCCGCGAACGCCTTGACCGGTGAGCGAATCAAAATCTTGGGCGGTCACCAGGATCAAGCCACGTCGCTGGGCTTCAGCCACGATAGCCTCGGCCAAGGGGTGCTCACTGCCCTGCTCCAAGCTGCCAGCCAAGCTGAGGATCTGATCAGCATCGAAGCCGGCGTAGGAGAGCGTGTCGCGAAAGGCTGGACGCCCCTCGGTCAACGTACCGGTCTTGTCCACGATCAACGTGTCGATCAGACGTAGCTGTTCGATCGCCTGAGCATCGCGGAACAGGACCCCGACCTGCGCAGCGCGGCCAGTGGCGACCATGATCGACATGGGGGTAGCCAAACCCAAGGCACACGGGCACGCAATGATCAGAACCGATACGGCATTGAGGACGGCAAAAGTCCAGGACGGTTCGGGTCCAAACAGGCCCCATCCGAAGAACGTGAGCACCGCCGTGGCCAGCACGGCCAGGACAAACCAGTACGCCACCTTGTCCGCCATACGCTGCATCGGCGCGCGGGAGCGCTGGGCTTGGGCTACCAACTGCACAATCTGCGACAGTACCGTCCCGGATCCGACTTTGTCCGCCCGGATGACCAAGGCGCCCGTCCCGTTGAGCGTGGCGCCTATAACGTGATCACCGACAGCCTTCTCCACCGGAATGGGTTCACCGGTCAGCATCGACTCATCGACACTGGTGCGGCCTTCGATGACTTCCCCATCGACCGGCACCTTCTCGCCCGGTCGTACGCGAAGCAGATCACCCACGTGCACGTGATCCAGCGCAACGTCCTCTTCGCCCCCATCGGGTTTGACGCGGCGAGCCGTCTTGGGCGCCAATCCCAGCAGGGACTTGATGGCCGCCGAGGTTTTGGAACGCGCCCGCAGTTCCAGCAGCTGTCCGAGCAGGGTGAGCGAGACGATGACCGCTGCCGCCTCGAAGTAGACCCCTACCCGTCCATGCTCGCGGAAAGAGTCCGGAAACAGGCCCGGTGCCACGGTGGCCACCACGCTGTAGCCAAACGCGGCGGCCACGCCGATGCCGATCAGCGTCCACATGTTGGGGCTGCGATTGCCGATGGACTGTAGGCAGCGCTCAAAGAAAGGCCACCCCGCCCAGAGCACCACCGGGGCGCTCAGCACGAGCTCAATCCAGGTGCGTGCCTGCGTGGACAAGCCGGGCAGACGATGTCCCAGCATGGCCAAGACCAGGACGATCAAGGTCAAAGGCAACGTCCACCAGAAGCGTCGGGTGAAATCGCGTAACTCCGGATTGTCGTCCTCCTCCAGCGAGGGCATCTCCGGCTCCAGCGCCATGCCGCAGATCGGACAGGTGCCGGGACCTGGCTGACGAATCTGCGGATGCATCGGGCAGGTGTAGACCGTGGCGTGGGTACCGCTGGGTTGGGCCACCGCTGCTGGGGCGGTCACTTCAACTTGCTGGGGAGCATCGTCCGTATAGCGGACGGGATTGGTGATGACCCGTCCATCCGCAGCCTCGACAGGGGCTGCGCCTGCAGAATGGTGATGGTCATGGGACGACGGTGAGTTCATGCCGATGCTCGCTTTAGTGGGGATGGACTGCCAAGGCAGTGTGCCATTGCGGGTTACACAGCTATTCGGGGCTGAGCGTCCCGAGCACTGAAACAACAATCAGGATCAAGATGGCCAGCGCGGCCTCAGCCGTAACACTCTGCCGCAAAGCCCGCACCTCCTGCGCGGGATCTCCGCTGGTCAGCGCTCGTTCCAAGCGCGGCACCAGCGTCCATCGGTGCAGCGCTCCCAAACCCAGCATTCCAGCGAACAGGGCCAGTTTGAAAAGCAGCAACTTCCCGTAGGTGCTCTGGAACAGGGCCGAAAACGACCACGCGGTGAGATCCCCGTAGTGCGCGATGCCGGACACGATGAGCGCACCAACGAAGATCGTTCCCAGCGTCGAAAAACCATGCAGAAAGTCATGCGTTGATCGCAGACGCCCGCTGCCGTTCGTCTCTTTGCCGCGCAGCAGCATGGCAAGGAACATCAGGACCGCTGCGATCCAGCCGCCTGCCGCGAGAAGATGGACGATGCCTGCAGCAAGCCGGACCGCGCCTGCCAAGCCCTCGCCAGCGGCGGCGTGGCCGTTCCATGCCAGCGAAGCGAGTGCGCCGCCCGCCAGCATCGCCCCCAGCGGGAAGGCGGTCTCCACCTTCCCGCGGCGACGATGCCATCCGAGCACGAACATCAGAGCGACCAGCAGCGCGCCTCTCGCCATGGCTGCCCGGCCCGCGGACGTCTCGAGCAGATACCAGCCAAGCGATGCGCGATCAACCTCGGCAAGCGGCATTCCCATGATGCCCGCGGTCTTGAAGACGACATCGAGCCCGGTGAGCACGAGACCGGCTACGGCACCCGCCAATAGAACGCCCATGAGTGACCACCCGGCCAAGGCGTCGGCGAGTGCCGATCGACGCGACCCGTACCAACCGAAGAGTGGAACCCCGAAAAGAACCATGATGACAAGGTATTCCAAGAATCTCAGTGCATAAGCCGACAGGTCGAACATTCGCGACTCCTCAGCGCACCGTGAAGCTGAAGCTGCCCGGCATGGGGTGGTTGTCACCACCGACGGCGCGGTATTCCACGGTATAGACGCCCGGAGCCAGCGGTCCAGGCAACTTGGCACGCAGGGTCTTGCCGTTGTTGACGATCTCGGTCGTGAAATTCTCGATCGGCATGGTGGAACTGCCGTGCTTCATGAGCAACTTGAGACGCGACGCCCGCGGAATCAATGTCTCGTTGAACACGAGATCGATCTGGCCTGGCGAGGCCACCACCGCATTTGCCGCCGGTGTGGACTGCTGCAGCGCGGCGTGGGCGTGCGCGACCTGCAGCGAAAACTGCCCGGCCGCGATTGCGAGGACGAGCGCGAAGGAGCGAATGACGTTGGACGACTTCATATGGATAAATCCTCATTGGAATGTGATGCAAAGCCCGTTCGGGAGGGGCCGCGCTGTGTTCGATGCGACAAGCGTTAGATGTCGGACTGTCACTGAAACCACGATTTGTCGGATTTTCTTGATACTTCCGCTTTCGCGAGACGAGGATCCCACCGGCTCAGGCGGGATCCTCGACGCATTACGCTGCCATGGCGCTGCAGCTTTCCGCGCAGCGGCGACAAACTTCGGCGCAGCGCGTCATCTCAGGGTCGTTCATGGCGTCGCATGCATCGGCGCACTGGCGGCAGATCTCCGCGCAGGCACCGCAAACCACGTCGTGAACGCTGGCACCGCGCAGCATCGCGTCGGCACTGGTTGCGCAGGTATCGGCACACGTCGCCAACAGGGCGATGTGCTCCGGGGCCGCGTGAACACCTCCTTTGGTCAGGCAGTAGTTGATGGTCTCCAGGCAGATCGCATGGCATTGCGTGCAGTTGTCGATGCACTCGTTCATGGCCTGGGGCCGGTGTGCTGCGGAATGGTGAGTCATGTAGTTCTCCTTCTTCCTCGCGGGCGAGAATCGGCGCGCCCGCAACACCGTCCCCTGTTGCTGCGACGGATCAGTGCTGTGCGAACGGTTCAGTGGTTCCGTCGCGATGGATCAGCTCGACCGTGAACGGCTGCTGGCGTCCCTCCGGGACCTCCATGCCCGGAGAACCAAGCGGCATCCCTGGGAGGACCAGGCCGCGTGCGTTCGGCTTTTCTTCGAGGAGACGCTTGATGTCCGCGGCCGGAACGTGGCCTTCGATGACGTATCCGCCGATCTCGGCCGTGTGGCAGGAGCCCTTTGCATAGGGGACACCCAACCGCTCCTTGACCAGACCCAGGTCATCCATGTCGTGCACATCCACGGTGAATCCCGCCTTCTGCACGTGGTCGATCCAGACACCGCAGCACCCGCAGGTCGGGGTCTTGTGGACGGTCATGCGTGGCAGGGCTGCTGGAGTCGCGTCGGCTGATTGGACGACAACCTGTGCGGAGGGCGAGGTTGTGGGTTGCGCGGATGAAGCATCCTGGGTGCAAGCACCCAGACCAGCCACGGCAAGGACCACAAAAGTCAGACGGTGCAATGTGAGCGTAGTCATTTCAATCTCTCGACTCAGCGCTTGGTCCGCGAGGACCAGTGGATGTGGACGATCCGCCAGCCGTCCGCGGTCTCCTTCAGCACCATCGTCTCGGCGCTCTGGACGGTCAGTGGCTGGCCGTCCTTCTGGGCATGCAACTCGCTTTCGGTTCCGACCCACGCGAACTCGCCAGCGGCTCGTGCGCGCTGACGGAGCAGCTGGCGATGGGCGCCCTTGAGGAACGCCGCATCGCTGACTGCGTGATGGCCCATGTATTCCTCGCGGCTGCGTTCGGCGCCCCCGGACTCGAGGATGAGAACGTCGGCAGCGAGCAGGGCTTCGACCGTGGCCAGATCGCCGCTAGACAGGGCCCTGTTGAAACGCTCCGCTACGGCGACCGCGGCCTCTGCAGTGACTGGGACGTCGACGTCCGCAGATGCCGCGGCAGCGGGGTGATGTGCGTGCGGCTGTGTCGCCTGCGCCATTGCGGGGGACACGACGGCCAGTGCCAGTGCGAGGGTGAACGAGATTGCTGTTGCGTTCATTGCGTGGGCTCCAAGGAGATCAATGGGTGTGCGCATGGCCGTCATCGGCCACGGGCGTGTGTGGTGCAGGGTGCGACTCCACCTTGCCGTCGGGATGGCCGTGGCTCACCAACCCGACTTCCGTGTCGCTGGGTGTCGGGCCGTGGTGATCGTCGTCCACGCCCGGCTGGTGCGCATGCGGCATGGAGTTGTTGCCCGGCTCGAATAAGGCAGGGTGATCCTCGGCCTTTTCGTCGTCATGGTGGCCTTGCGTCTCGCCGCCGCCATGCGAATGGCCCTCGCTGCTGTCGACAAGTTCCTTGTACGCAGTCGCGTCCAGCGTGGGCAACTTCTGCAGGAAGGCCGACATGTTCCATATGAACTCATCGTCCATGCTGCCGCCCCAAGCGGGCATGCCGCTGGCCTTGATGCCGTGCTTGATCACCCAGAACGCCTCAGCTGGAGCGACCGGCTGTTTGCTTAGGTTCGGTGGCGCGGGGTATACAGGCCCTTGCTCATCTCGGTGGCCGCCGCGTCTGGTGAAAGATGGCAGGTCACGCACATGGCGTTGTAGTTGCCCGCACCCTGGCGGATACGCTCAGGATCATCAAGGTTCGTGGGTAGCTGAAGCTTGGCGGCGCGCACCTCAATGGAACGCTCGCGCGCCGTTTCAAGTAGCGCATACACCGGGCGACTATGCGGATCGTCGGCGGCCACGTTGTACACGCCCAGAGAGACCGTGGCGGTTGCGACCACCGCAACCAATCCCAAGCCGGCACCGAGCCATACCCACATCTTCTTGTTGGATTTCATTGTCAGTTCCCCTTAGAACCAGGTACGAAGGCCGATGACCAAGCGCGTGTCTTCAAAGGACTCGCCATGCTCGCGTCGCATGTCTGCGGTATTGCCAAACGCGCGCTCGTACACCACGCCGATGTAGGGAGCGAACTTTCGGGTGAACTCATAACGAAGTCGTAGCCCCGCCTCAGCGGTACTCAGACCCGAACCTATCCCGCGCAATGGATCGTTCTTGCCATAGGCGGTGACTTCCACCAGCGGCTGCAAGATCAGCCGGTTGGTTAGCAGCAATTCGTACTCGGCCTCGACATTGGCGGCCGTCTGGCCCCCTTCGCCGAGATAGGCTGTGGCGGACACTTCGAACTTCATCGGCGCCAAGCCCTGTACACCGATAGCGGCGAAGTTCTGCGATGCCCCAGGCTTGAAGTCATGACGCACACCGGCCACCACATCCCACCATGTGGAGATACTGCGGCCGTAGAGCACTTCCAGATCAGCCGACTCGGTCTGACCATCCGTGCGTTCGCCTTCACTGCGGAGCCAGACGCGATTGAGGTCCGTACCGATCCAGCCCTGGGCCTCCCAGCCCAGCCCGGTGCCCGGATCGGCATCCCAGGTTTCCAGGCGATTGAGCAGCACATAGCTTTTGATCGAGTTGTCATGCACCGGATGCGCGTGTTCCGGCGCGATGGCCGCCTTGCGATCCGCGTCCGTCACCGCGGGAATCGGGGTGCGCGGCTGCGTTGGCGCTGCAGGCCCGTGTCCCATCTGACTGTGGTCCATGCCCTCCATTGATTGCATTCCCGCTTCTGGTGTAACGGGCGCGGGCGAATCATGGTCCATCTGCGAATGGTCCATCCCCTGCATCGCAGGCGTGGCCGTGCCGGAGGTGTCGGCCGCCGCGGGCTGTGCCATCTGACTGTGATCCATGCCCTGCATCGACTGTGTCTGCGCTTTGGGCGTTGCGGGTGTGCTCGGAGGCGCGCCGTGCCCCATCTTGGAATGGTCCATCCCCTGCATCGCAGGCGTGGCCGTACCAGAGGTGTCGGCTGCAGCGGGCCGTGCCATCTGACTGTGATCCATGCCCTGCATCGACTGCGCCCGTGCTGTGGGCGCCGCAGGTGTGCTCGCGGGCGAGCCGTGCCCCATCTGCGAATGGTCCATGCCCTGCATGGCAGGCTCGGCTGCTTTAGCCGGCGGCGCGGCGTGGCCCATCGCCGCATGATCGATCGTCGCTTCGCTCGTCTTGGCCGGTGTTGCAGGCGTTTGGGCTGGCGCAGGTTTTGATGTAGGCGCCTGATGTGCAGAGTGATCCTGAGTCTGCGCGCCCTGCTCCATCGGCATGGAGCCGTGCTGCATGGATTGGGCGCTGGCCGCATTGGCCAGGGCCAGCGAGATAGCCAGCGTCAGCGCAGTCAGGGTGGTATCGCGTCTATTGATGTTCATTCGTCGACCCTCACCGTGCGCATCATTCCGGCTTCCATGTGATAAAGCAGGTGGCAATGGAACGCCCAGCTGCCCAACGCATCGGCTCGCACGCGATACGTCCGTCGGCTACCCGGCGGCATATCCACCGTGTGCTTGCGCACCATGAAGTTGCCGTTGTCGTCCTCCACGTCACTCCACATCCCGTGCAAATGGATGGGATGGGTCATCATCGTGTCGTTAACCAATACGATGCGCATACGCTCGCCGTAGTTCAGCCGCAGCGGCTCGACATCGGAAAACTTCTGACCGTTGAAGCCCCAGGAAAATTTCTCCATGTGTCCGGTCAGATGCAGCTCGATCTCGCGACCGGGGTCGCGTCCGTCAGGGTCTTCAAAGGTGCTCTTGAGCATGGAATACGTCAGTACATGACGGCCGTTATCGCGCAGGCCATTACCCGGATCATCCAAGCGCGAACTCACGCTCATGGCCTGGTTGTCCAACAGGGGATTGTTGGTCTCGCTGGCCGGGTGTGATTGCATGCCCCCGTGCTGCATGCCTGCCATGGCACCATCGCCGGCGGCGGGCATCGCATGGCCTGCATGGGCCGAGGTCGCGTTACCGCTGGCAGGTGGGGTCATGCCAGGCATGCCCATGGCCGCACCACAGCCGCCTTCCATGCCCTTGCTGCCGCCAGCCATATCCATCGATCCATGATCCATGCCCATGTCTGCCATCGTCAGCAGCGGCCGGGGATCCACAGACGGAACGGGCGCGCGTAATCCTTCGCGCACGGCGAGCGTGCCGCTGACGTAGCCGGTGCGACCGGAGTCTTGGGCAAAGATGGTGAATGCGTCCTGCCCGGAGGGCTCCACGATCACATCGAAGGTTTCTGCGACCGCGATGCGGAACTCGTCGACGGAAACCGGATGGACATACAAGCCATCTGCCGCCACCACGGTCATCTTCAGCCCCGGAATACGCACATCGAAGTACGTCATGGCAGAGCCATTGATGAAACGCAGGCGCACCTTCTCGCCACTGCGGAACAAACCGGTCCAGTTGCCCAGTGAGGTCGTGCCGTTCATCAGGTAGGTGTAGGTGTTGGCGTTGACGTCGGACAGGTCTGTGGGCGTCATCCGCATCACGCCCCACATCTTGCGATCTTCCAACGTTGCCGACAGGCCGTTGCGCTTCACATCGCGCGCAAAATCGCCGACCGTGCGCTTGTAGTAATTGTCATGGCCCGGCATCTTCTTCAAACGATCGAACAGGGCCGTCGGGTCCAGGTCTGTCCAATCGCTCAGCATCACGACGTAGTCGCGATCGAAGCTGAAGGGCTCCGGCTCCAATGGGTCGATGACGATCGGGCCATAGAGCCCGGCTTGTTCCTGGAACCCTGAGTGGCTGTGGTACCAGTAGGTGCCGCCCTGATGCAGGGTGAACCTGTAGTGGTAGGTCTCACCACGTCCGATACCGTCAAAGCTCAGGCCCGGCACGCCGTCCATGTTGGCCGGCAAAATGATGCCGTGCCAATGGATGGAGGTGTCCGCGCCATGGATGGAGTTAGCGGGCAATGCATTAGAGACACGCAAGTTGACCGTGGTGCCTTCCCGCCACCGCAGCAACGGCGCCGGAACGGACCCGTTGACCGTGATCGCGGTGCGGGTCTTGCCGGTGAAGTTCATCGGCGTCTCGCCAATGGTCAGGTCGAACTCGGTGCCCGACAGTACGTTATGTTGCCCCGGCCCCTTGAGCGCCCAACTGGCTTTGGGCCAGAAACCTAATCCTGCGACTGCGCCTCCCAAGGCCAAGCCTTGGACAAATCGCCGCCGCGAAGGCAGCAGCGGTCCACCGAGTGGACCACGAAAATCATCATGCGACATGAGAATGCTCCAAGCGTCGTGTTGCCACCGGCGGGCGGTGGTACAGAGCGGGCGGCTGGCCTAAACAGGCATGCCACACCAGCAGCGCCATCGCGGCGCCTAGGGACGCTTAGCCGATCGGTGGTCGGATCAGATGAGGCAAGGCAGGTGCCGCATGCCCGAGGGGCAGCGGCATGACATCCAGGCCCAAGGCCAGTTGCACCGAAACATGCAGGCGCGCAGGAAGTGCGCTCGCGCAGGCGTGTACGCAGGCGCACCGGCACGCAGAAGACTTGCAACAGTCGGGACCGGCATGGTCGCCATGCCCAGTGCCAGCCTTTTCAATCGATGTGGCATCGGGATGATGCTCAGCACTGTGATGGGCGATGCAGTCTTCGACCACTTGCACCGCGGCAGCCACTTCGCTGGCTTGCTCTTCCATGACCGGGCTCATACTGACGGACGCAAACGCCGACCACGCGCCGTTGAGCACGAGCATGGCGATCAGAAGCAGTCGCAGTAGTAGTGAGGAGGCTGACACGGGCGACATGGTAAACCACTTTAGACAAGGCGCGCGTGTATCGGTCGTGAACAAAATCTCAAGCAGGACTGAGATGCCGCGACTTGTCAGTCGCACTAGCCACGGCTATTGCAGTTCCCTCCAAGAGCACCCGAAGGGCGGATTGAGGCGAAGAGTTGCCCATAGGGCGAGCGCTTGTTCGGTTTACTTCTCGGGCGTGGCCTCGATCAGCGTCACCAACTCGCGCTTCTGCTGCTTGCTTAGCGAGCCCCAGCGCAGGAGCAACTTGGCCAGCAGATCATCGTCGGTGTAAAGGAAGGCGGCGGGGATCCCCAACGCTTGGGCCAACCGCTCAGCAGTCTCCAGCTTGGGCTCGTGCTTGCCACGCTCGTACTGGTTGATTCGGGGGCTGGCTACGTGAGGATCCAGACCGGCCCGGATGCCCAACTCCTTCTGCGACAAACCCGTGTGCAGGCGGGCTTGTTTGAGGCGTCGAGCGAAGGTCGGTGTTGAGTCGACGGACAAAGTCACGCGCGCACCCCATGGAGACCCCATAAGGATGGCGGATGTACCCTGGCTTGCATACTAAGATATTCTTAGCTTTGAGGCAACCGGCGACACCGGTAGCGCCGTCACCGCCAGGAGCCACGCCGCTCCCTCATCCCCGGAAACCGAATGCCCGGAACCTCGTCAATGACGCCATCTGGGGGCGCCAGCATCGAGGAGTTGGGCCTTCGTGGCACCCTTTTCCTGGCCGCACTGTTGGCCGCGCAGCTACGACGCATACCGGTGGCGCCCACACGCCGCTCTACCTTGCTGGTGCTGGACGCGCTGCGAGACTTGGCCTTGATCCAAGTTCCCTGGCCAGCGGATCGATGGCAGATCCGACCCGATGCTGAGGTCACGCCCATCGAAGATCTGCAATGGGCTTTCGCCTGCCTGCCGGTGCTGCCGATCTGCAAGCACGACGTCAGCGGCTGAGCCAGCGGTTAGAACCGCTGGCCAAGCGCCGCTCGCATCCTACCGATGCGGCCATGGCACACACCCATCTTCTGCGCTTGGGCTTCCTAGCCGATCCGCACGATCCGCAACGGCAAGCCGAGATCGTCAAGGGGTTCAATACGTTGCTGCGTGAAGTCGAGAGGCTGCCCGATTACCCGGTGGAGTCGCTGTGCGAGACGATTTCCGTGTTTGCCCAACTCCCGTTCACGGTTGAGGGGATCGATGCCATCGCCGATCGTGCTGGCGAGTTGGTGGGCCAGCGCCTCGGCGCGCACGCTCAAGCGCGCCAGCTATTGGACCGCGCAACACACAAGGTAGAGAAGAAGGCGCCGGAGGAGGCCTTGCGCTTGCTGGGGCGTGCTATTGGGCTGCTGCAGCGACAGCACTCCCGTGAGCTTTACCTAGAAGGAGCCTGGATCGCCTCCCAAGCGTATTGCGAGGTGGGTTTGTTCTGGGCAGCCCGCGCGCACTTGCTGCTGGGCCTGAGCCGTTCGTTGCGCAGCGTGATCGAGGATGCGGAGATCTCTTTCGACTCGCTCAACTTCGCATTGCGGTTAGCCTGGGTGGAGTTGGCGGCCGGTCGCTTGCCGCTGCTGCTGGAAGCCTTGGCGTACGCCGATGTCATGGCCAGTGCACTGGACTTGTCCGACCACGCCAAGACGGCTTACTTCGACGAACGGCAAGCCATCGAAGCTCGCTTGGCCTGGGCAATCGCACAAGCCACACCTGAGCACGCGCGCGCTATCTCAATCGCACCGCCTATCCTGGCCGAACGTCAACTGGACTTGGCCGAGCAGGTCACCTTGGCGTTGCTTGGTCACCCGCAACAAGCCTTGAAGGACATGACCGATGGGACCGACTTGGCCGCGATCCAGGCGATGGATTGGAAAGCCGACGCAGGTCGCATCGAGTGGGAGGCAGGCCTCGCCCAGACGCTGCGCACACGCATCGTCGGGTGCGAAGTGATCGCTGAAGGTGTCACCACGTACGAATCGCATGCATTGGTGATGGCGATTTTCGCAGCCCTGGAAGGATTTGCTGCCACGGCCTTTGCTGATCGTCTGGCCCCAAGCAATGATCGCCTGCTGGTCAAGGTGGATGACTCCCAACATTCACGCTCGCTATCTGTGTCCCTGGACGAGGACGAATGCGGTGATCTAGTCCTGAGACTGGGCTTTGCCCGCGGGACGCTGTCGTCCTATGCAACTACAAAGGAGTTTCAGAAAAAGGCAGTCGAAGCGGTGGCGTACATCATCGTGCATGTTTGCACACCGGTTGGCCGCACCGACATGAAGCGCATGTTCTCCCAGGACGCCGTGCACGAGCGCGCCTTCAACCTGCTGCAGGCCGTGGCCTTGGACGACAGCTCTCTCCGCTCACCGGGTCTGGCCGCGCTCTGCCCGACGGATTGCGCGCCGGTGGAACTGCTAGATGGCGGCCGCTTCAAGGCGGCGGCGGATGCGGCGAGCGAGAAAGGCATGTGGGAGGTACCGATGCAGACCGACGCGCCTCCGGCTTACCTGCTGCAGTTCAACCATCGGCAAACGCGCATGGTGGGGGTGATCAACAGTCCTCTCGGCGCTGCGTCATTTCGAGATCGAATGGGGCGGCCACCTGCCCGCCACACCCGACAGCGTCGCCCGCTACCTGGCTGAGCAGGCGCCCTTGCTGGCCATCAACACCCTCAAGCAGCGTCTGGCGGCGCTGGCGCATTGGCACGGCGAACACGGCTTCGTGGATCCGACGCGTGCCCCCCTGGTACGCAAGGTCCTCAAGGGGATTCAGACCCTGCACCCACGTGTGGAGAAGCAGGCTACGCCCCTGCAGTTGAGCCAACTGACCCAGGTAGCCGACTGGCTGGATGCGTCCATTCTGGCCAGTCAGGGCCGCAGCGACCAGGCTGGCGCCTTGAGGGCCATGCGTGACCGGGCTCTGGTGCTGCTGGGCTTCTGGCGGGGATTTCGCGGCGATGAGCTGATCCGCCTGCGGATCGAGCACCTGACCATCGTGCCCAACGAAGGCATGATCTGTTTCCTGCCCCGCAGCAAGGGCGATCGGCAATCCCAGGGCAACACCTACAAGGTCCCCGCCCTATCGCGCTTGTGCCCGGTCACTGCCACTTCGCAATGGCTGCAGGCCTGCGCCATCACCTCCGGTCCCGTGTTTCATGGCGTCGACCAATGGGGACATCTCGGCGAGAAAGCGCTGCACCCCAACAGTCTGATCCCGCTGCTACGCGATCTGTTCACCTGCGCCGGACTGGAGGCGGTGGCGGGCTACAGCAGCCATTCGTTGCGACGTGGGTTTGCCGGATGGGCCAACGACAATGGCTGGGATGTGAAGGCCTTGATGGAATACGTGGGATGGCGTGATGTCCACTCTGCCATGCGTTACATCCAGGGTCGTGACCCGTTTGCACGGCACAAAATGGAGGCTGGCCTGCAAAGCCCCCCAGGCACTACCGTGGCGTTGCCTGGTCCGGCGGCCGAACCACCGCCGCAGATCACCCTCGTACTGCGTCTGCTGCTGACCCCGTTCACGCCCAAGGGACGCGGCGTTGCCAAGGCCCGAGCCCGGATGGAAGCCATGACGTTGGCACCTTACCGGGCGCACCGCCTGGACATGGACGGCACCCAGTACCAGCTGACCGCATCACCCGCCGACCCGCACCTTGGCAGTCCTCCAGGCCGAAGGCGTAGAATTGAATCCGGAAGTGTTAGGGGGCCTGTCCCCTTACCGGACCAGTCATATCAACCGGTTTGGCGACTACACCCTGGACCTTGAGCGAGAGGTGGCACCGCTTGAGTTTACCGAGATTATGATCGAACCAACGCTCAAATAGACTCTGACAACATTGAAGCGATTACAGGTGACGTATGCCGAAGAATGAGAGAACCGGGGCGAAAGTGGCCAGCAAGGCGTCCAAGACCCTGCGAAACAGTGCTGCGTCGAAGACCACCAAGTCTCTTGCCGGCAGTGCGCTGTCTCAATCGCGCACCAAGAACAAGTCTTCCGAACGCGCAGCATCACTGGCATCCAAGACGCTGACCAGCAAAGGCAGCTCCAAGAGTGCGAAAAGCTTAGCCGGCAGCGTGCTGACCCAGCGTTCGGCAAGTGCGTTTCCGGTCAAGTCCTTCGCCATCATCGGCAGCACGCTGTCGAAGTCAGAGCGTAGCGCTGCGGTCCGGAAAGTGGCCAAGAAGAAGTAGCCGACCATGGCAAGGACTAAGGCAGCAATCAACCCTGACTACGTCTTCATCAATTGCCCTTTCACGACAGACTATCGCGCCCTGTTTGATTGCATGGTCTTCACTATCCTGGCATGTGGCTTCCAACCGCGCTCCGCGCTAGAGGCGGCTGATGGCGGGGATGTCAGGATGGATAAGATTGTGCGTCTTATCAAAGAGTCGACCTACAGCATTCATGACTTGTCGGCGGTGGCGCTTGACGACACAAACAACCTACCCCGATTCAATATGCCGTTTGAGCTTGGGATGGTAATTGGTTGCAAGAAGATCGCTGGTCGCGCCTATGCCTCACGCTCGGTGCTTATCCTCGAACAGACAAAGTACACGAGTCAGAAATGTCTTTCGGATATCGCGGGCCAGGATCTGAAGGCCCATGGCGGCCAGCCGCAAACGCTGTGCCGAATCGTTCGCTCGTGGCTGGTGGCCGAGTCAGGCAGGTCGAAGATTCCTGGGCAAACGGCAATATTCAACGCCTATACAAGATTCTCCGCAGAGCTTCCCGACATCTGTGGCGCCGCAGATCTGGAGTACGAGGAACTGATTTATCCGGACCTCGTGGGCTTGGCCCAGCAGTGGCTGCAAGAACAGGCCAAAGCTTGAGGGCGTTCGCACTAGAGATGCGATTTACTGGGATCGAAGTGCGCAAGAATCCAATCGAATCAGCTAGTTGAGCGCAACTAGGCTGTTTTTCTCACGAATCCCTGCCGACCCTCGGACGTGCCTGCCGCGCTTACGCAGCGAATGGAAGGACTGATGGAAGGTGAAGGCGCGGCCCAGCGCGTCAATGGAGATATGCGTCCCACCCTGCGTTGCCTGTTTCACGGCCTCACCGACCTGAAGCGGCGTCAGACCAGTAGCATTGATTGTGAACTGGGCTCCCTCTTCCTTTGCCTTTTGAAGCTTGCGGTCATCGACATCTACGGCGACCACCAACGCGTCACTCGCACTGGCGATCTGCACTGCAGACAGTCCAACACCACCACAGCCATGAACTGCCACCCACTCGCCCGGTCGCGCCCTGCCCTGCGCCTGAACAGCGCGATGCGCCGTCATGTATCGACATCCCAAGGCCGCAGCAGAAACCGTGGATACCTCGTCAGGAAGCTTGATGCAGTTGAGATCAGCAGAGGTCACCGTAACGTATTCTGCCCAGCCACCATCGCGCATAACCCCTGCTACAACCCCGTTGTCGCACAGGTTCTGGAGACCTGCGCGGCAGTGCGGGCAGGTGCCGTCGGATTCATGAAAGGGAGCGGTCACACGGTCGCCGACCTTTACACTGCGCACCTGGTTCCCTACCTCAACCACAACGCCACCGATTTCATGTCCGGTGTTCGCGGGCAGTCGCAGATTGAGGCCGAGCCATGTCATGTCCTGGTTCCAGAAGTGCCAGTCGCTACGGCAAATGCCGCTTGCCTCAATCTTGATGATGGCCCCGTCTGGACGGGGACGCTCGATCGGCATCTCGATGACGTTCACGCCCCCCCCGGAAGGCGGTCATTTGCGCAATCCGCTTACGGCTTGTGCCGGCAGTAGCCTGCGAAGTGTGTGCGCCGCTTCCCAAGCCGTTATGGTTCCTAGGCGTTGCTTGAGCCAGCACGGCGGCTGCGGGCGCGGCGAGGAGGCCGGCCCCTACCATTTTTAGGGTCTGCCGGCGTCCGGCCTGGGTTGTTTCTGTCGCAGTCTCTGATGGGTTGTCGCTGGAGTTGTGCATTGTTGGCCATCCATTTAGGGCGATTGACGTATCAGGCGCTCAAGGCGCGCGACACCACGCTCCGAGCGTATCCATTCGGCCGCACCCATTACATGCCGTCATTGCGAATAGGCTGCTGAGTCAGACCGATGAATCACCGCGCCGCCCCCCTCGTGCAACCGGGGGCGATTCAGTGACGGCGCCTATTTATCAGGATGGCTCAGTAGTGAGTCCTTGCCTGCGGGCTTAATCCCGTGACGACAGCCTCTTAGGATCATCTAAGCCGCATAACGTCGGCTCCCCCTTCTACGGACGATCCATATTCGATGTCGCACGAAGATTCCTGCCAGCGTGAACGCACATGCCTCGGCGATGGGCCGGAAGCGGGCCGCAGCACAACGGCCGTTGAGCAGGAGCTGAGGGTCCTCCTGATCCTTAGTGCATTGATGTCGTTTGCATCAATCTCAACAGATATTTACCTTCCCGCGCTCCCGAGTCTGGTGGATGCGCTGCACACTACCGCAGCTTCGATCGAACTGACGTTCTCCGGCTTTTTGATTGGATTCAGCCTAGGCCAACTGATATGGCCCTTTGAGTGACCGAGTGGGCCGTCGCCGCCCTACTGCTGTTGGTTTGGGTCTGTTCGTAGTGGGCTCCGCGGGATGTGCCATGTCTACTACTGTTGAGCAGTTGACGGCGTGGCGCGTACTTCAGGCGTTGGGAGCCTGCGTGGGGCCGGTTCTATCAAGGGCGATGGTTCGCGACCTCTATGGCCGCGAGCAGGCTGCCAAGAAGCTGTCCACCCTAATCTTGATCATGGGCATTGCGCCGCTCGCCGGACCATTGGTCGGCGGTCAGGTGCTGGCGCTTGGCTCCTGGCACGAAATTTTTTGGCTACTTGCGGGAATTGGGCTGGTCACGGGTGCTTCGCTGTTCTGGCTTCCGGAAAGCCTACCTCCCCACCGGCGAGCACGCGCGCCATTGGTGCACGCCCTGAAGGACTATTGGATCCTCATCCAAGACCCAAAACTAGTCGCGTATGCGATGTCTGGAGCATTCTTTTATAGCGGCGTGTATGCCTTTATCGTCGGGACGCCGTTTGCGTATATTGATTTCTACGGCGTGTCTGCCCAGGCCTATGGCTGGCTGTTCGGCATCAATATTGTAGGGATGATGGCCGCGAACATGGCTAATGCCCGGTTGCTGCCACGTTTTCACAGTGATCAGATTTTCCGCGTGGGCGTAACCATACTTCTCGCATCAGGCGGGGCAATCGTAATTACCGGTGTGACCGGGATTGGGGGGCTGGCCGGCTTGGTGATTCCAGTACTCGTATACGTATCGATGAATGGCCTGATCGTGGCCAACTCCGTCGCCTGCGCCCTGGCAGATCACCCTCAGCGCGCCGGAGCGACGTCCTCGCTCTTAGGGGCGCTTCACTACGGGAGTGGAATATTCAGCGCCGCCTTGGTGGGGTGGTTCTCCGATGGGACCCCCGCGGCCATGGCGATAATCATGGGCGCAGCGGCCGTGGGGAGCTCGGCGTCGCTTGTTGTCCTGCTCGCCCTAACGTGGATCCACCGTCGAGCCTGCCAATAACAGACACGTGTAGAGCGATGGGTCCTGAAATGTCCTCGCTTACCAATTTTCAACGTAAATCAATCCAGGATAAGTAACATGCCCAGCATTAAATTGAAGAGCGCCGCGCTTGCCGCGGTACTTGGTGCAACGACCATGAGCGTAGACGAAGCCGACTACCGCAAGAATCCCTTTACCCTGGCCTATGAAGGAGCCATCACGGATAATGCACCTGGAAAAGTGAACATGTATCCGGTCAGGTACGTGCTTAATGGCCTGGAAATTGCGGCAAATGTGTACACTCCCGTAGGTTATGGGCGCGACCGCAAGTATCCGACAATCGTTGTCGCGCATCCAAATGGAGGTGTAAAGGAACAAGTGGCTGGGCTCTACGCGCAGCGTCTTGCTGAGCAAGGGTACATTGCCATCACGGCCGATGCCGCATACCAAGGCGGTTCTTCCGGCTCTCCGCGCTATGTCGACAAGCCGAAGAATCGCGTTGAGGACATCCATGGCATGGCAGACTTCATCTCCAATTATGCCGGCGTGGACGCATCACGCTTGGGATTGCTGGGTATCTGTGGTGGCGGTGGCTACTCGCTGAAAGCTGCCGAGTCGGACAAGCGCTTCAAAGCCGTTGCCACGATCAGCATGTTCAATTCCGGCCGCGTTCGCCGGAATGGATTTATGGACTCGCAGATTCCTACCATTGGAAAGAGACTGCAGGAGGCTGCCCAGGCGCGAGCGACTGAGGCTGCAGGTGAGGAAGTCCCATATGCGAATGCCGTTGCACTGACCGACGAGCAGGTTGCCAGGTTGCCGTTTGAAATGTACCGGGAGGGGATCGTGTATTGCACCAAGACCCATGCGCACCCAAACTCTGAGGCTCGCTACACGCTTAGCAGCATGATGGACCTGATGACGTGGGATGCAACTGATCAATTGGAGCTTCTTGATCAGCCGCTTCTCATGATTGCAGGCAGCCGGGCCGACAGCCTCTACATGTCCGAGGAGGCGATTCAAAAGGCCACCGGCACCAAGGACAAAGAGCTTGTCCTCATCGACGGTGCCTCGCATATCCAAACGTACTGGGTGCCGGAGTATGTTGATCAGATCTCGGATCGCCTGAAGAGCTTCTTTGGGCGAACCCTCTGATTGAATAGCCGTGATCGAGATACGTTGGCTTTCCGGTGCTTCTCAGTGTCAGAACAGGAAGGCAAAAGAACTGGGTCAACGCAATCGAGCTCAGCAGGAGTCTTGAGCGAGATTCGACAGGCCTACGGGGATCGGGTCTTAGGACCGGGTCCTCCGTTCCAGGGCTGTGAAGGCGTTATGTGGATGGTCCATCGATCGATTCGATTGGCCAAACTCTGATCTGCACTCCATCGCAGCCAGCTATCTCCATGCCCCTTAAAGTGAGGCGTTAGTTCGTGCGACTTGGCGTTTCACGTCGCAAGTCACAGCAAACTTGAACGGCTGTTGGCTCCTGAGATTGGTTGGATTGCAGGAGGCCAGAAATCTTCCTGGCGTGGAAGACATGCACAAGAAGCTCGAGAGTTCAGGCCCGTGGCCCGAGCCTCTCTTAGCAGCAGTGCCCCAGAGTGGCTGCACGCAGGTCATGTTGTCGACTTTGGCGCGTCTCTTACCTGATCACAATGTGGTTCGTGGATGCACTGCATTATCATTCTGCAAGTGCTCTGTCGCCGCTAGAACCATTCGGCGCAACGTCAAGTTGGCTGCTCCCCTGCTCCCCTGCCCCCCGGCAGGCAAGCGTCAAGCTTCGCCCGGATGAAGGCTGCGCGCCCAGAGCTCTATGAATTCCTCTTGAGCTCTGGTCTCAACTGCGCCGGGCCTGGCGTGTCGCACCATGTGGATGGCATCCGACGCCTTCTTAGCCTCTCCAGACTGTAGCAAAAGCATGGCAGCCACCGTTCCAGCGCGTCCGAGTCCGCCCTTGCAGTGGACCACGACCTTTTGTCCACTTCGCATGTCGGCGACGAACTCTGTACTTAGTTGTAGCCAATCTTGGAGAAGCCTGTCATCTGGTGCTGCTCCATCAGTGATTGGCAATCCATACCATGAGATGCCCTTCGCCGCCGCTACCTCCGGTAAGCTCTCGATTCGAAGGTCTTTGAACTCCCAAGGTTCAAGCAGGGAGATCAGATGCTTAGCACCCCAGTGGCGAATCGCCAAGATGTCCGCTTCTAGGTCTCTCGCCCACGCTCCAGTCATGGATACTTCCTGGTACTTGCCGGGCGCAAATGTCACGCCAATGCCCCCTCCGCAGGCCCCGACGGGGAGTCCTGCAATCAGTAGCGGGTGGCTCAAACTGGTGCGCATCATATCGGCTCTCCCAACCTGCCTGAACGCGTTGCCTTGTGCTTTGGAGCGTTGCAGTCCATTAGCACCACAGCAAGGATATCGTAATTGCAGATATCGGAGAACCAGATGGAGTTGATGACGCTGCGTATCGGAAAGTCAGATAGACAGGCGGTGGGCAGGTTGATATCCTGACGGTTGGTATCGCGATTTGAGGGCTCTGTGGCCTATGTCGTTAGCCAACCGACCCTCATCCCGCCTTGGCCTGAACTGGACAATTTCGTTCGTTCAATAGGCCCCTTTCTTGCGTGCGCGTGGTGCGCGCTAGAACGCTCGAGAACCGCGAGTTCACCAATAGCTGCTGAAGGATTGGCCTCGCAGGCGCTTGACACGCTTGCGACACTGCGCGTGCTTCATCGGGTGCCAATCGAACGTTCTCGGCTTGCTGCAAGATCTCTGTATGAACCCCTAGCGTGGTCCTACAGGTCTCCGTGGTCTAGCAGTGACTTAAACCTCGAAGCGGCATTGACCAGATCACTGACCCAGTGGTCGGCCGAGTGCGCGCCCGATGTGAGGAGGAGTCTGGGTGTTTCAATCGCATCCACTGAAGCTCGAGCGTATTTGGCAAACCTTCTGCGGAAACATCGGCTGGAACCACAGCTTGGAGACAGGCTTCAGTCAGTTGGATCGCCTGAATGGCACGCACTCAGCTTAGGGCGAAAGCGCTACGTACTGTGGGCGAGCATGCGAAATTCTGCGTCGGAGTTCATACAAAGCGGTCTAGATGAAGATGCCGCGAGGCGAGCACTGGATCGCGAGATCAAACGCAGATGCATCTGGTTGGCTGGACGAGATCAAGCTGGAACCCTCGACCTGAAGGATTTTTGCTTCTTGCCAGGTCAAGGTTGGCGACGGCCGTTGATCCTGGATGTTGCGATGGAGACTTTCCTGCCGTTGGGCATGAGCTACTGGCTGGAAGCTAGCAGCAGCTGGAAGCTCTAGTGCTGGAGGAAATACTCCAATCCCGGGGGTGCGCCAAGTACCCAGGAATTTTGGCTAGTGGTGTGAGGAGCCGACTTGCTGTCGATGCGACGTATGGGGGGGCTTAGGCCACGATTGCCGTGGGTATAACACCCCATTCTGCATTGACGGATTTCCTGCGTAGCGTTGGATCTTGCTTGAGCCTGTTTGGCCTTGGAGACCTATCGTCCACGGTATGCAAGGGAGCCTTGGCGTCGTCGAGGATCAGCTTGCGGCTCTGCAGGCAGTGCCTGAGCCACTCCATGTACTCGGACACCACCGTGATCGTGCCGGTGAACGGCGCCGGTCGCTCGCTTCGGCGATATCGGCTGCTCCCCGGCAAGCAAGGGACACAAAGCAAGGCCGTGAGGAACCACTGCCCCAAGCAAATCGTACGCAGCGAGGTCCTCGGGATTAAGGCGATGTCTGCGCAAGGGCTACTGAACCTAGCTCATGAATGCGAGCGGTTCTTTCAGCCTCCACTGGCGCGCCGATCGCGCGCCGCGCGTCGCCTTCGCGCGCACAGCAGCCGCTCGGCGTGCACCAGGTCGTCCAGCGAATCGATGTCGCACGCGATGCCGGCATCGCTCAGCGGCAGGTCCAGCACCTCGCCGTGTTGTCTGCACGCGCGCACGATCGCCGCAGCGCCTACGTCGCCCGACAGGCCTACCAGCGACTCCAGGTATTCGCGTCGGAAGCCGACCGGGTGTCCTGGGCGCTGTCGATGGTGGGGGACGACGATGGCGTGGTCTTCCAGGGCGCGGGCGACCCGCTGCAGCGACGTCGCGCGAACCAGCGGCAAGTCGCCGGGCAGAACGAGCCACCCGAAGGCGCCGGCCGTCGCCCGGACGCCCATCGCGATCGAATCGCCCATGCCCGCGGTGCGTCCAGTCGGGCGCACTAGGTGCCAGTCGAGGCCCGAGGATTCGACCGCACGCAGGACGTGCCACAGCACGGGCTTGTCATCCAGCAGCGCATCGAGCTTGTGCGTCGTCGCGCCCGAGGCGAGGAATCGCTCGCCTCGCCCCGCGGCCAGGACGATTACGGTGAGTCCGGTGGCCGTGGCCGGCGCGGGCATCAAAACGCCTCTGTCTTGCCGGGGACGCCGTTTCGCGCCGCGGCCACGTCGGCTAGGACGGACAGCGCCAGCGAACCGGCGTCACGCGCCTTGGGGAAGATGCCGATCGGCGCCTTGATCCGGGCAATGTCCTGCGCGAGATAGCCAAGTCCGGCCAGCGTTCGGACGCGCACCTGGTGCGTCCGGTGGCTGCCGAGCGCACCGATGTAGAACGGCATGGCCGCCAAGGCGGCCTGCAGGATGGGCAGCTCGCGGTCAAGGTCATGGAAGAGCAGGACGACGGCGGTGTCCGCGTCGATCAGCGCAGACAGGGCGCCCGGTTCGGCGCCGTCACTGGCATGGACCTCGTAGCCGGCGGCCTGCGCCAGCCTGGCGGTCACCTCGGCTTCGGCGGAGCGGCCGAGGATCAGCACACGGGTGCAGGGCCGGTAGCCCACCTCGAAGCGCTGGCCCTTCCAGCCGGTGCCCACACCGTGAGCCAGGCTTTGCAGGGTCTGCTGCGCGGGATCGTAGCGCAGGCCTGCTGGCCTGCGCTGTTCCGCCGCCGCCAAGACCGCCCACAAGGGTTGCGCGCAGCGCAGCCTGTGCAGGCTCAGCGTGATGCCGCCGCCACAGGGCAGCACGATGTCGATGTACGGTGACCCCTGGCCGTAGCGCATTTGCCGGTCGCCGCCCAAGGCGATGACGTCGAGGGCCTCGAAGGCGACGGCGCGCTCGACGCAGCCACCCGAGACGAAGCCGCAGTACAGGCCATCCTCCCGCACGGCCATGTGCGCACCCAGCGGACGGGCTGCGCCGCCGCGGATCTCCACCAGGGTCACCAGGACCGTCGCCACGCCGCCAGCGAAGGCATCGGCGGCGAAGCGCAGCACGTCGAGGCTGTCGTCGGTCAGGAACGCTGGATGTGGCGTAGGCGCTGGCAGATCGTGGTTGGCCATCTCGGCCGGGGCTTGTTGTGGCACTTCATCACCGTTGGCACAGCGGACGCTCGGGGCATGACGGCATGCGCCATCGTGCAGGCCGGTTGCGGGTCGGCAATCGGCCGGCGAGAGCATCGGTGGAGGTTGGTACGCGAACCGCCGCGCACGTCGTCGGCGCGACCGCGGCGCACGCGCCAGCCACGCGCATTGCAGGGCCCCAGGTGTGGCGGAGGCTGCGCCCAGGGCCACGTCGCTCAAGCGAAGGTAGGCATCCGCTTGAGCAGCTTGTCCAGCGTCACGGGGTAATCGCGCACCCGCACGCCGGTGGCGTTGTAGACCGCATTGGCGATGGCCGCGCTGACGCCGCACAGGCCGAGTTCGCCCACGCCCTTGGCCTTCATCGGCGAAGATGCCGCATCGGCCTCTTCGAGGAAGATCACCTCCTGCTCCAGGATGTCGGCGTGGACCGGGACTTCATAGCCGGCCATGTCGTGGTTGACGAAGAAGCCCAGCCGCTTCTCCACGGCCAGTTCCTCCATCAGCGCCGCGCCCACGCCCATGGTCATCGCGCCGATGACTTGGCTGCGCGCGGTCTTCGGGTTGAGGATGCGGCCGGCAGCGCACACGGCCAGCATGCGCCGCACGCGTGGCTCTCCGGTCGCCATGTCCACGCCGACCTCGACGAAGTGCGCGGCGAAGGTCGATTGCTGGACCTTCTTGTCCAGATCCCCGAACTCGATCGAATCCTCGACGGTGATCGTGCCCGCACCGGCGGCCTGGGCCAGCGGCACGCTGCGGCCGCCGACGCGCACCTGCCCGTCGGCGAACTCCGCCTGCTTGGGGTCGAAGCCAAGCCGCTGGGCCACCGTTTCGCGCAGCTTGACGCAAGCCGCGTACACGCCTGCGGTGGAGCTGTTGGCCCCCCATTGGCCGCCCGAGCCGGCCGAGACCGGGAAGTCGGAATCGCCCAAGCGCACCACGACCTGCTCCATCGGCAGGCCCATCATCTCGGCGGCCGTCTGCGCGATGATCGTGTAGCTGCCAGTGCCGATGTCAGTCATGTCGGTGTCGACCGTTACGATGCCACGCGGGTCCAGATGCACGCGCGCGCCGGACTTCATCACCAAGTTGTTGTGAAAGCCCGCGGCCACGCCCATGCCGACCAGCCAGCGCCCGTCGCGCACCTGGGCCGGCCGGGGATTGCGCAGGTTCCAGCCGAAACGCTCGGCGCCGGTGCGCAGGCACTGGACCAGCTGGCGCTGCGAAAAGGGCCGGTCGGGATTCGACGGATCGACTGGGTGTCGTTGCGGATGCGAAACTCCACCGGGTCCAGGCCGAGCTTCTCGGCCATCTCGTCCATGGCCACTTCCAGCGCCATCAGGCCCGGCGCCTCGCCTGGCGCGCGCATCGCATTGCCCTCGGGCAGATCGAGAACTGCCAGGCGCAGCCCGGTCAGGCGGTTCGCGCCGGCATAGAGTAGATCGGTCTGCTGGACCGCGCTCTCCGGCTTGCCGCCGGGCAGGTTACCCGACCAGCTTTCATGGGCGATCGCGGTGATCTTGCCGTCCTTCTCAGCGCCGATCCGCAGGTGCTGGATGGTGGCTGGCCGGTGTGTGGTGTTGTTGGCGACGAACGGCCGCGGCAGCGCCAACTTGACCGGCCGCTTCGCGGCGCGGGCGCCGAGGGCCGCCAGGACGGCATCGCTGCGCAGGAACAGCTTGACGCCAAAGCCACCGCCGATATACGGCGAGACCACGCGCACGTTCTGCTTGGCGATGCCCAGCGTGGTCGCCAGCTCGCTGCGGCACCAGTCGATCATCTGGTTGGAGGTGCAGACGGTGAGTTTGTCGCCGTCCCAGGCGGCCGTCGAGGTATGCGGCTCCATCGGAATGTGCGACTGGTCGGGCGTCGTGTAGGTGGCGTCGAGCTGGACCGGCGCGGCGGCGAATGCCGCGGCGAAGTCGCCCAGCCGGTTATCGGGTGCGCGCTCCTGCGGGCCGGTGACGGTGGGCTTGGCCTTGGCCAGATCGTAGGCGCCGGGTTCGCGGCGATAACGCACGCGCACCAGCGCGGCGGCGGCGCGCGCCTGCTCGAAGGTCTCGGCGACGACCACCGCGATGGCCTGGTGGTAGTGCTGGATCTCCGGGCCGCCGAGCAGCTTGGCGGTGTTCATCGCCCCCTTGTCCAATCGGCCGGCGTTGTCGGCGGTGACGATGGCGAGCACGCCGGGCGCGCGCCGGGCGGTTCGCACGTCGATCGCGTCGATGCGGCCCTTGGCGATGGCCGAGCCGACCACGTAGCCGTATGCCGCGTTGGGCACCGCGTCGTGCCATTCGTAGGCGTAATGGGCGGTGCCGGTGGTCTTGAGCGGACCGTCGATGCGATCGTGGGCGCGGCCCACGACCTTGAGCTGGTCGATGGGGTTGTCGGTCGCGGGGGTGTCGAATTTCATGGGCATGGGCTCACCCCTTCGCCTGCGTCAGCACCGAGGCGAGCGTGCGCTGCGCCAGGATCAAATTGAACTCGTTCTCGTGGGTCGGGCGGGCGCCGGCAAACAGGCGCACGCTCGCCGCCTGCGCGCCGCGCGGCAGTTCGGCCTCCGCCGCCTCGACCCGCCAGGGCTTGTGGGCGACCCCGCCCAGGGCCACACGGCCGCTGCCATCGCGTTGCACGACGGCGGCCACCGACACCAGTGCGAAGGCATAGGACGCGCGGTCGCGCACCTTGCGATAGACGTGCGTGCCGCCCAGGGGGCGAGGAAGCGTGACCGCGGTGATCAGCTCGCCCTGCGCCAGCACGGTTTCCCGATGCGGCGTATCGCCCGGGGCGCGGTAGAACGCGATCGGCACCTTGCGCTCGGTGCCGTCCGGGCGAATCGTCTCCACGACGGCATCGAGCAGCCGCATCGCCACCGCCATATCGCTGGGATGGGTGGCGATGCAGGCCTCGCTGGCCCCGATGACCGCATGCTGGCGGCTGAAACCGCCGACCGCCGCGCAGCCGCTGCCGGGGTTTCGCTTGTTGCAAGGCTGGTTGGTATCGTAGAAGTAGGGACAGCGCGTGCGCTGGAGCAGGTTGCCGGCGGTCGTGGCCTGGTTGCGCAGCTGGCCGGAGGCGCCGGCGAGCAACGCCCGCGAGAGCACGCCGTAGTCCCGGCGGATGCGCGCATCGGCGGCCAGATCTGTGTTGCGCACCAGCGCGCCGATGCGCAGGCCGCCGTCCGCCATGGGCTCGATCTTGTCCAGCGCGAGGCCGTTGACGTCGATCAGGTGCGCCGGCGTCTCGATCTCCAGCTCCATTAGATCGAGCAGATTGGTGCCGCCGGCAATAAACCGGGCGTCGGGTGTGCGCCTGGCGCTGGCGGCGGCTTCGGCCGGGGTGCTTACGCGCTCATAGGTGAAGGGCTTCATGCGCGGCTCCCGGCGACTTCGGTGATCGCGGCAAGGATGTTGGCGTAGGCCCCGCAGCGACAGATGTTGCCGCTCATCCGTTCGCGCAGTTCCTCTGCCGTCACCAGGGGTTGTGCGACCAGGTCGGCGCTGACGTGGCTGGGAATGCCTTGCTCGATCTCCTTGAGCACTGCCACGGAGGAGCAAATCTGGCCCGGCGTGCAGTAGCCGCACTGATAGCCGTCGTGCTTGACGAACGCGGCCTGCATCGGATGCAGCTTGTCCGGCGTGCCGAGGCCTTCGATAGTGGTGACCTCGGCCCGCTGGTGCATGACCGCAAGCGTCAAACAGGAATTGAGGCGCCGGCCATCGACCATGACCGTACAGGCTCCGCATTGGCCGTGGTCGCACCCCTTCTTGGTGCCGGTGAGGTGCAGGTGCTTGCGCAGCGCGTCGAGCAAGGTGGTGCGGGTGTTCAGCTCCAGTTCCTGAGTAGCCCCGTTGACCTTCAGGGACAGGCGCGACATCTGCGGCGGTGGAATGGGAACCGGCCCGGTGGCCGCCAGGGCGACGGGCGCTGCCAAGGCCGCGGCCGACACCGCGCCGGCCTTCAACAGTTCGCGCCGGGACAGGCGCAGGTCAAAGGAGCCTCCGTCATCTGCAAACTCGGTCAAATGGTTGGCTGCCGTGCGCAGATGCCCTTGGTCGGCATCATCGCTTTGGTTGCTCATGCGAGGACTCCAGTTTGAAAATTTAAGAATTGGCTGCGCTGGACCTCTACCGCTGATGATGCGGTTCCAATACGTCTTTCTGATACTAGGCTGGGTTCTGGCTCACAGTAACTACCTCAGCCTGCAAGCTCTATTGAGCTGAACTCATAAATGACGCCAATCCAGCATTCGCAAACTGAATCCCTGCAGCGCAGCTATGGGCTGGCCCCTGGCTTATCGGTAGTCGGCGCTGGCCGTCAGCTCGCTCCAGGTGTTCAGTTCTTCGGTGAGGCTGCGCAGCTTTTCGCCCACCAGCTGCAGGCCGTCAGGCGGCACAGGGCGCGAGTCGCACCGGAGCACAAGCAATGGCCAATCAACAGGAAATCATCGACCTCTCCAGGCAGAAGTGGCTCTGGATGTCCCAGCGCAATCTCGACGAGTTGTCGAAGCTCTTCCATGACGAGGCGGTGTTCGTCCACATGGGCGCGACGTTCTCGAAGGCGCAGGAACTGGACGTCATAAAGAGCGGGTACATCCAGTACAAGCACGCGGAGATATTCGAGACGTCCGTGCGCTTCATCGGCGACACGGCCATCCTGCTGAACCGCATCCGCATGGACTCGATCGTCGACGGGAAGGAAGTCAGCAATCCTTTCCAGGTGACCGAGGTGTACGTCAAGAATGGCGGTGCCTGGACGCTGGGATCGCTCTCGTTCACCCGCTTGGTCACGCACTGATCGGCGTGGGCATTCGGTCGCGGCCCCCTGGACGCGGCCGGACTGCTCGGCCCACCTCGCTGGCGATCTGCGCGGATCGCGTCCGCACGTTCGCCGCGAAAGGTAGCCGGAAATGAAGCGCGCGCACCAGCGCAGCATAGAGGGGGGGGGCGGCGATGCTCACAGCATCTGACTCCGTTGGAGATTCCTACGCTGTGGACGATGTCCCTAGCACTCGTTCAGTCGGCTGCGGATTGCCTCCATGGCATCGTCTAATCCGGCATCATCCTCCAGGTAGGGAGAACAAAAGAGTTGCACTGGGATCCAGTAGTGCTCCTGTCCCGGATGGACGTAGGGGGCGTAATCGTCCAATAGCCATGCAGAGCCGATGGCCGGGGAGACGTTTGACAAATCCTTCGTCTGCCCAGCCCAGTCGATGTATGGCAAGTTGGCAAACCATCCGGGGACTGCTCCTTCGCGAGTCAAGAGATCGGCGATTTCACGGAATCTTGATTCTGGGACTGTGGTGAAGATGACCAGCGCCTCAAAGAGCGTTTTTGCCGACTCGAGAAATTCGTAGAGGCCCGGGCGCGGAATCTGGCTTACCGCGTTGGAGATCAGCGTTCCTTCTAAGTCCATGGCGAGGATGGTCGGTCGCATTGATTGAGGTCTCTGTTAGATGGATGGCGGCATAAGCATCGCTGCCAGCTTCAGCCGAGAGCGCATGAACCCTCGGCTGGGCTGGTGGCGTCAGATATCTTCGTACTCACGCGCTTGCTTGAGCTGGCTCTCAAGGAAATCAATGCGCTTCAGGTGATCGGCACCCAGGTAGGCTTTGCCCGCATTGTCCCGTTCGTGACCAGCTTCTTATCGACCAGTGCTGCGGCTGCCAGGATCAGAGTTGTCCTGGTTCCGGCCTTGGTGATGAAACGGTATTGACGCTTGCTCATGCGTTCCCCCTGTTGATGAGGGAGGCAGGATATCGGGTTTTTAGATATCGGAGAACTGGATATAGCTTCTTAGGCCGCTCAAGCAAGGCGCGGCCGTGTCGAAGTCCATCCATCGCAAAGAGTACGCTGCCCTAATTGAGGCTGTTCGCGAAGCGCGGCTAGCTGCCGGTCTAACCCAGGCTCAAGTGTCGAGCATGCTGGGCCGCAGCCAGTCGTTCATCAGTGACGTCGAGACAGGCAAGCGCAGGGTTGATGTGGTGGAGCTGAGAGATATCGCCCGCCTAACAGGCCTTTCGCTGCGCAAGCTGATCACTAACTTTGAGAAGCGAATCAAAGAATAGAGCCCTTTCGTGGCGTACCAGTAGGCTCATACCAGGTGCCGGCCGAACTCTGAACTGCGGGAAACAACCATACGAGTTCGCACCCCGCTGCTTTCTCATCTCTTCCTTCTTAGGAACAGTTCCTTGATCTCCTTAAGTGCGGCAACTGCAGTGGCAGATTGCCGAGCGAAATCGTCAAGTATCGGATGGGTGTATTAATGTAGTTGAGTGAATCCAATGCCTTATAGCGCGCTCTCTCTCTTTGGCGCGGTGCGGCGTTGCTTGCTTTGCTTGCTTGTCGGTGCCGTGTCCGCTCTCCTTAGTCGGAGCGCCTCCGTAACACGCCGGGTGGTTTCCTTCAGTGACGTCAGCTGCGCCTCCAGGCCATCAGCCCGCGCAGTCACGCCTTCCAAGCGGCGCAATGCCTGTTGCTCGCGGTTGGCGGTAACAATGGCTTGTTGTTCGCTCTCCCGCAATGATGTGGTCAAGGCTATGCGCTCCCGCCCCCACTCCTGCTCGGCTGACCGCAATGCCTGACGATGCCGGTCAACCTCCGTGTGGGCACGATCCTCCACTGCTATGACGTGCGCCTGGAGCGCCCTCCTCTCTCCTTCGTGAGCGGTCGTGGCCTCGCCCAGACTTCGGCGTACGGCATCCAGTTCTTGCTCGAGTCGCTCGGCCCGTCCATAGGCCCCATCGCGTTGGCGCAGCAGGTCCTGCACTTGTGCAGTCAGCTGGGAGACCTGTGCCGACAATTGCTCCGCGGTTGCGACGGCGGACTGAGTCTGGACCTGAGCCTCCCGTTCGCGCTTCTGGCTGGCCTCAATCGCCAGCGCCAAGGTCGCCCGCTCCCCCTCCAGCAGGCGCTCGCGTTCATCCAGTGCGTGTCGGGCCGAGTCGAGCTGGGTCTGAGCGAGCTCGCCGGCATCCTGCAGTGCGGCCTGCCACAAACGATGGCTCAGGTGCGCTAGCCGCTCTGGGATGCCCGGAACCGCCGCCTCAATGGCGCGTTGGCGCAGACGCAAGCCTACGGTCTGCCACCAGGTTTCTAGCCAGCGGGTGACGGTATTAGGCGAACCGGTGCCCAGGTGGGCGCGGATTCGCTCGACGGTGGGACGTTCGCCGGCGGCGATGATGTCGTCCGCTGCCTGGTGCACATCCAGTTCGCTGATGCCCTTGGCCATAGGGTGTCCTTCTGCGGAGCCGTGGGAATTGGTAGGCTAGGTCTGATAAGGAAGATTTATCAGATGTAGCTCAACCAAATCATAGTGAACAATACGTAGTACATATGAATACTATCATTTCTGCGTCTAGGGAACTGGTTTCGGGACTGGTTCCGGAGCGGCTGGCCACCTCCGCCGCAGAAGCTGTGCGGGACATCCTGCAGGAGGCCGAAGCGCCTAACACCATCCGCAGCTACGCCGGCGCCCTGCGCTATTGGGCGGGCTGGTTCGAAGGGCGGTATGGCAGGCCCATTGCTCTACCCGTCCCCCCGGCGGCAGTGGTTCAGTTCATCGTGGATCACATGGGGCGCTCAGGCGATGCGGGGCTTCGCTGGGATCTGCCTGCAGACCTGGATAGCGCCTTGGTGCATGCGGGCCTGAAGAAGAAGCCTGGGCCGCTGGCGTTCTCCAGTCTGGTCCACCGGGTGGCGGTCCTGTCGACGGCCCACAAGCAGGCCCGCCAAGACAACCCTTGCGAGGATCGAGCCGTCAGAACCCTGCTATCCAAGGGGCGCCGGGCTTCTCACAAGCGAGGCGAGCGTCCCGCCAAGAAAACCGCGTTGCTGGCCGCAGATCTACGTGCAATGGCGGCCACCTGCGACACATCCCTCAAGGGCAAGCGCGATCGCGCCCTGCTCTACTTTGCCTTTGCTAGCGGCGGGCGCCGCCGCAGCGAAGTCGCCGAGGCGATGGTGAATCACCTCACTCGACTGCCCGAAGGCGGCTATACCTATCACCTGGATCACGGCAAAACCCTGCAGTCCGGGCCAGTGGCCGGCAGCAGTCCTGACAAGCCCATCCTGGGCGAGGCAGCCGCCGCACTGCGGGACTGGTTGGACGTTGCTCAGATTACCGACGGTCCCCTGTTCCGGCGCGTCTGGCCGCGGTCACTGGGCGGCGCGCTCAGCGGCAAGGCAGTCGCGGCCATTGTTAAGGACCGGGCGCGGTTGGCCGGTTTGGACGGGGACTTTGCCGGCCACAGCCTGCGCTCGGGCTTTGTTACCGAAGGTGCGCGGCGTGGGGTGGCCCTGCCGGCGCTGATGGCGATGACCGATCACCGTTCCGTGGCCAGCGTGATCGGATACTTCCAGCAGGGCGGCGTCGGCAGCAACCCCGCCGCGCGCCTGATAGATGAGGACTGAGCCGCCGCCCAGCCAGCAGTCCGCGTTGAATGTGCCCCGCTCCGGCCCTATCCTGCGCGAGACGCGCACCATCCACGACAGGGATCAGGGGGCAGCATGAAGCTAGTCAAGGCACGGATCCGAAACTTCCGTTCTTCAGAGGATTCCGGAACGTTTGATGTCGGAGATCTGACCTGCTTGGTCGGCAAGAACGAGGCGGGCAAGACTGCAATTCTAACGGCGATGTTTGGCACCCATCCCATCGCCGACCAGTTTGCTTACGACACGGTGCGCGACTACCCCCGCCGCTTCCTCACGCGGTATGAGGAGCGCCACGACGGCGAATCCGCACCGGTTGCCACCCTAACCTGGGAGCTCAGCCAAGAAGACCAAAAGGCGGTCGCAGACGTCCTGGGTGCTGGCGCGTTAAGTAATGCGACCGTTGACGTAACGACAGATTACAGTGGCCACAGCACTTGGAGCATTCAAGTCGATCCCAACGTGGTGCGCGCTTTTCTGCTCGACCAGCACGGCGTGGCAGGCGAAGAGCGGCAGAAGTTTTCCACGGTATCGCTGGACCGACTCGTAGCCGAGATAGATGGGCACCCCGAGCTGTCTGACGAATTGCAGGCGGTCAAACGGTCCATCGGTGGCTTCCGCAAGGGAAAACCAGCGCTGGCGGCCATCGATATCCTGCAGAAAAGGATGCCGGCGTTCTTCTATACCTCTCACTTTGATCGCATGTCCGGGGAGATATCGCTGGACAAGCTGTCTCGTGACACCCAAAGCGGCGTGACGGTCTCCCCGGGTGACCAGATTTTCCTCGACTTCCTCGAGTACGCCGGGACGTCGGTCAGCGAATTGCAGTCCAGCACACGCCTGGAAGAGCTCAACGCACGTTGCCAAGCCGCCTCCAATGAAATTACCGATGAGATCTTTGAGTTTTGGAGCCAGAACGACGCGCTTAGTGTAGAGATAACGCTCGCCCAAGGCCTCTCCGAAGATCCCGCGCCCTTCAATGCCGGGACTGTAGCCAAAATTCGCATTCGAAATGACAATCACAAGGTTTCGGTGCCCCTGTCTGAGCGCAGCGCCGGATTCGTCTGGTTCTTCTCTTTCCTGTCGCAGTTCAAGCAAATGCGAAAGAAGAACCCCGGCGCGATCATCCTTCTGGATGAGCCTGGATTGACGCTACATGGAAAGGCGCAAGCTGATCTGCTCCGCTACATCATCGAACGTTTGCTCCCCGACCACCAGGTCATCTACAGCACCCACTCGCCCTTTATGGTGCCGGCCGATCGTCTTGCGGACGTTCGCGTCGTCGAGGACGTTGTCACCTACGATCAGCGTCGCCG
Organism: Stenotrophomonas sp. SMYL41; assembly: GCF_036319965.1. Taxonomy (NCBI): domain Bacteria; kingdom Pseudomonadati; phylum Pseudomonadota; class Gammaproteobacteria; order Lysobacterales; family Lysobacteraceae; genus Stenotrophomonas; species Stenotrophomonas sp. SMYL41. The sequence continues at coordinate 209,537 of NZ_JAWIRX010000003.1, forward strand.
CCCCACCGTGAAGGGCACACAGGTCTCCGCAGACGTCCTGAGCGTCGATCAGGACACGCTGTTCCCCCTCCAGGCCCATCTCGGTTACGAGGTTACCCAAAGCCTGTTTGTGGGAGCGCATACCCTGTTGGTCGAAGGTCCTTCGGATGTGCTCTATCTTCAGGCGGCATCGCACGCGCTCAAGCAGCGCAAGCGCCAAGGCTTGGACGGCCGGTGGGTGATCTGCCCGACAGGCGGTATAGACAAAGTGCAATCATTCGCCTCGCTCTTCTCTGGCAAGGGCATCCACATGGTCGCCTTGTGTGACTACGGCAATGGCGACAAAGGCAAAGTCCAGCGGCTGAGGGAGTCTCAGATCATGAAGGCTTCCGGCGTCTTGGTGGCCACGGATTTCACCGGAAAGTCGGAGAGCGACATCGAGGACTTCTTCGCACCTGCCGTCTTCGCCGACATCCTCAACGGTGCCTACGGCCTGAAGGGAAAAGGGCAAATTTCCGCCCGGCAATTCAGCCAAAACGGTGCACTGACGCGCCAAGTCAAACAGGCCGAAGCACTGTTTAACGTCATGGGGGCTTCCGTTCCGCCCCTGGATCATTTCACCCCTGCCAATTGGCTCATCCAGAATCAGCACGTGCTGGCCGAGGAAACTATGGCCATCAACGAAACGCTGGACCGCTTTGAGAAGGCTTTCGTTGAGATCAATTCGGCGCTAGGGGGCAGTACGTAGATGAACCCCCGGCAGAGCTCCGCGCTGGCAGCAGCTTCCTCTGCCTATGCGCACCCAACAGAGCGCGGGCATCGGCGGGCCCGCTCCCGTGGCAGGAAATCGTGCGCTACAAGTGCGCACCTTCCCTGCCATTCTGGTCATGCGATTCCTAGTGCGCAAAGCGCGATTCAGACGCGCCAAGTCCAGTCTGATCCGTTAATGCGGTAGGCGTTCGCCCCAGCTCAAGGGCCACGCTTCGCGACCTCTGACATGCTCTCGAGACAGTAGGTGCACCGGAACTGACAAGAGACCGCCCAAAGGCCATCTCCACACCTCCGCAGTTGAGGGGGGGGGTAATTTCTGACTATTGCCAGTTGAGCTAGCCGCTACCGGAAGCGTGACCAGCCAGCAAGCCGCCTCCTACCCATCCGCTTAGCCCGATAACGTCGTGCTATCGCGACAGACAGCGCGAGCAAGGTGCTGCTCATCCGAAACGTTCTTACGCCTCATGCCCCCTCACTCCTGATGAACGGAGGAACTACTCCCCTCTGCGGGGCAATTTCTCACAGCGTCAGTTGACCAACCCTGTGCGGATCCCGGCGTTGCTCCAGCCCTTAGGTCTGCAAGACCCTCACATCAGTGGGTCCGGCTAACGATTCAATCGCCAAGCCGCGTACCCGATGCCAAACCGTCTTGGGGACAATCCGCTGTCGACTACGACCGTCGAGGATCTCCTTGCCCCACGCCTTTAGTGCTGTGCGGGTGGCAACGAACCTTGCCGCTTCTACTGATGTGGCATCCGGTCTGAGCTTGTACCCGGGAGAGAGCCCGTGGAGGAGGTCATCGCCCAGGGAGCCGTCCAGCATCATTCGCAATCCTGAGGTGTCCCCAGGCTGCTGATCTCCAACCTCCCCCTCGTCTTCCAGCCGCGTCCGATGGACCAGGAAATCATCTGCGGTGGCCAGCATGTCCATCAGAGTTGGGTTGATGATCACGTCAGCTGAACTCGCCAAGGGAAATACGTGCCTATGAAAGAATGCGATGAGGGAGGATCGCATGAGGAATGGAACGCCAGACGAAACCGTCATGAGTAGGATTCCGTGAAGGTGGGCACCGACCTCTAGACACGTCTGCTGATCGCCGTTTTCGCGAGCGTCGCGTAGCACCCAGACTGCTGCGCAGAGCGCTTCAATGCCGTCGACGCAGGCAGCTAGTTCATCAAGGCAAAGGTCTTGGAGTGCCTTGGCCTTAAGGAACCCCCGACCGCTCGCGGCCCGGTTAAACAACGCATCGAAAACAGCGGGTGCTAGCTGCCTCAGTGCATCGTCATCTGCATGTAGGGGGCGGGAGCAGTTGAGCAATCGCCAGTAAGGTGCGTCAATCCAGTCTCTCGCGCCAGGAGTCAGCGGATCAAGCTGATTGAGTGTACGGACAGTTGGTCGATGTAAGCCGGCGGCATATCGCGACCATTTGTTCGTTGTATAGCCGTCCTTCCCTGGAATGTAAGTCGTGGGTTCCAAGCACTTCCCTACAGCGTAAGCGGTAAGCGGGCATCCGCTTTCGTTCGTGCCCACGCTCAGTCGAACGGCTTCAAACCAAGCTCCGGTCTCAAGCACACATATTTGCCTGTCTGCAAAGCGAACAGGGTCCCCAGCCTCCACACGGCTAAGAATCACGGCCGCGCGCTTGAGGTCATATGTTGCGTAACCCTTATCGGACATCAGGGCGTCTCCAATGAGTGGCCCAGTAGTACCAGAGTAAAGTTCGCGCTCAACTTTACTCTAACCCCTCCAGTCAAAGGTGGTCTACCGTTGTCTAGACGAACCTGCGTGGAGGTGGTCAGTGAGTGGCGCGCTATCAGCTAGCCGGTCGTTTTCCAAAGAGGATCTGGAAGAGATCCTGGCCCGGGACTTGCTTTATCGCTATGGCCCACTACTCGGTCAAGACGAGCTTTGGCGCGCCCTCGGTTACATGTCCTTGGACGGCCTGCGCCAGGCGCAGGCCCGAGGAACTGTTCCAGTCCACGTATTCAGCTTAGAGAGGCGGCGCGGTAAATTCGCACTGTCACGGGATGTGGCCCACTGGCTCGCCTCTCAGTTCCTGGCTCCTGACCAGGCAGTACCAACCTAAGGCTCCTTGAGAGCACGTCTGCGATCCATGGCCCGCCGCAGCCATGATCGAAACAGGTCAATGCGCCAACCTAACACGGGCGCCCCAAGAGCATGTTGTAGCGGCAGACGCCAGAAATGAAAACGCCCGGCGGCAACCGGGCGTGGAGTAGCTCTAGGGCATGCATTCCAAGCCCGAAACTACTCCCATTTCGCCCCTTCGTCCACCCCTTTCTTTCAGAAAGTTCGGGTGCGGGAAAGAGCTGACTGGAGTAGGAGAATGTCTACGAAATCGGAAGCATCTCATAAGGGTGCACCTGGGTCTGCAGAACCTGATTGCCGGCTAGATCGGGTGCGTCATGACTAGCCCCCGTTCTGACGCCACGCAGGCCCCGTCTCACCTCCCCTATTCACCGAGGAGCCTCTCGCCCAGGGAGCAGATCAGGCTTGATGCCTATCACTTCCTCTCGCCGAAGAACGGTGGCCGGACCATCGCCGTTGTCGAGCCCTGCCGACTGGCCTTGGCCTTGGAGCTAGAGTTTGACTTGTCGGTGGCGAGCTACGTGGAGCGTCCTCGCACTCTCGCCATCGAAGGCCGGGAGATCGAGCTTTGCTTCTGGCTGGCCAAGACGGATGGCGCGGAGAGCTTCATCGCGTTCCGACGGCAGACTAAGCCCACCACCTACGCAGAACGCGCGGAAAACGCGGCTTGCGCCAAGCTCATGGAAGCAGCGAAAGTCGCTGGAATCGCCCTGACCATCCGTAAGCCGCAGTCACTGCTCACGGCTCGGGTCGCCAATGCGACACGCCTTGAACTTCTACCGTATGTCCAGTCTGCGGCCGACCTCAAGGCCGTGGATGTGTTCATTGACGCTGTTTGCCTTCACATGAATGCCAACCCCTTGAGTTCGTTCTACGGCATTGAGACCAGTCTGAAGGGTACGTTCGACTGGCGGGACGTTCGGTGTGTTACATGCCTGCTAATCCATAGGGGCGTACTCAGCATCAATTTCAGTGAGCGCCTCACCACGAGAACACAGGTGCGCCTAGAGGTCGCAGACGTATGAGCATGCTCACTCTGAAGCAAATCTCATCATGGGATCTGATTGCTCCATCTCAGCTGTCGCCGAAAGCCTATCGAAGCTACACGGCCCGATGCGAAGCCCTTCAGGCCGTAGCCGCAGGCGCTTCTATCGCATGCGCAGCTAGGCGTCATGGGGTCAATCCTGGCACGTTAGGATCCACAATCAGAAACGCGTTGCAGATTGCCCCCGACGGTAGGCCTTGGGGTTGGCGTGCGTGCTTGCCGCACAAAGTTCGAAACAACATCGTCACCTCACCCGCAGACTTTCCCAAGTTGGCAGGCCCCGGAGCCTTCAAGAAGGTGCTGAAACTGCTCCCCGAGCTTGAAGAGCGACTGACAGCCTACTCAGGGCAGCTGCCAAAACGGAACATTCCCAGCAGCACTTTCGAGAACTTCTTCAAGAAGATTAAGTCCCTCATTCGCAAGAGGGTTCCAGGTGATCGCTACCCTGCAAACGACACAACTTGTGCCCGACGTAGCATCGTGGAGTTCATCAAGGATTCTCGCCGCGGCACACCTTTCGTCGACGAAGACTTTGAAGTGGAAGACGCTGTCAGCGCCGGCCAGTTGCAGGAGGTCTTTGCTCTCCAATACGGCGATTGGGTCCAATACGATGGTCACAAACTAGACGTCTCCTTCTCCGTGGAGGGCCATGATGCCGATGGCAATCCGTTCATGCAGAAGATCGACTGCGTTTGGCTTATCGCTGGGTGCTTTGCGCTACTCCGCATGTGCTGCAGTTGGACACTGGCATTCGCAACGAACTACAACGGCGCCGACTTCAACACCACTTGCGCAAACACACTTCGGAAATGGGAGCCCAAGGAGCTGGTCTGCCCACGCATGAGGTACGTCCCTGGTAGCGGAATCGGCACTGCACCTGCCCTCGGCTTTGTAGCAACCGGAGCAATCACGAGCTTAGACAATGCTATGGCTCACCGCCTTGGTGTCAACCGTCAGCGCATGACATCGGAATTAAGAGGAGTCATCCACTACGGCACAAGTGGAGTTCCGGAAACGCGCGGCCTTCTTGAGGCGTGGAACAAGCGCAAGGAAGAGACTGCAATCCGCCTACTGCCTGGTGCGTTTCGCCCCCGGGGCAAGGAAGCAGAGAAGAGCCTTACCAATGGCAGCGATCCGGATGACTACCCTCTGCAGAGGGATGCACTGGAGGATCTCATGGATGTGATTATTGCCGCGTCGAACGTCGAAAGCCACGGGTCTCACCAAGGGCGCGACCCTTATGAGGTCCTCCGGAACTACGCAGCATCCGGCGGCTGGCTTTTCGCGACACGAAACAACGAGGAGCGCGCAGTTGCCATGTCGCTCATGAGCACTCGAGCCCGGATCAAGGGGAGCAAGAAAGATCGCCGGCAGCCCTATGTTCAGTTCAAACACGCACGATATCGGTCAGTCGCACTGAATAATAGATGGGACCTGGTGAGCACTGACTACTCTGCTGAAGTCGACATCACTGACGGCCGGACAATGTACCTCTACACCGAGGAAGGAGAGCTGTTCGTCGTGCTTCGCGCACTCCGTCCATGGGCAAGGACGCAGCACAGCCTCGCCTTGCGCAGCCTAATCCACAGGCGGGTCGCTCGAGGTGACATTGATCTATTGGGCGTCGAGGATGCAGTTCTAGCCTATAAGGACCACCTGCGGGCACGCTTCCGTGACAGCAAAGAGGCGGCTTCGATTCAGGTGCAGCACAAGAACAGCTTCGACGCGGCCGAGTCTCCTGAGGCACCCCCGAAAACGATCGCCAACAGTCCACTTCAAGGCACGCCTCAAGCAGCCAACATCGCGGAACTGGTGATTCCCCTTTCGGGAAGGGTGAAGCTTGGTAGGAGGGGGCATAAGCAATGAATGTCAATCACGAAGTGAATCTCGATCCGGGCCTGGGAACATTCAAAACAGTTTTTTCTGAAAGGGGGGAGCCCATTATTGAAACCGTCGCGATGGAAGAGGCCCTGACCAAGATCGTCCTTGCGATTGAGAAGGGATACCGCGGCATTGGGTTGCATTCACAAACTCGCTTTGGCAAGACATTTCTTTCCCAGTACATCTGCAAAAACCTAGATTGGTGTCCATTCAGTTGCGTGGCCGTGTCTGCAATTGTTCGCGCGATTGGCATCACCGAGTCTGCATTTATGGATTGGACGATAGCCCAGCTGGGACAGCGACCTATCGCGAGACAGTCGGCCCAGAACAGAATTGATCGTGTCATCAATACCATCGAGATGATATTGAACAACGCCAACGTGGATCGACTGCTCTTGGTCATCGATGATGCCAATTTGATTGAAACAGCAGCGCTGCAGCATTTCGCAACACTTGATAACGAATTGGAGAAGCGTGGGAAAACGATCTTCGTAATTTTTCTGTTCCAGGATAACCATACCTCGGACAAGCAAGAGGCGATCAACAAGCTCCATGCCCCGCCTCAGATCAGAGGGCGCTTCTTCACGCAGTTTCATCAATTCCATGGTATTCGCTCGGCGAAAGACCTCGGCGTCTTTCTTGAGCGGTTTGAAGACGACGCTGAGATGGCCCCTGGGGCCGGCGCAACGTTACCCAGGAGTCTGGCACCACACCTCTACGATGGCGCGTTCAGGATTGCCAAATGCAGCCAAAGACTGTGGGATTGCGGGGTACAGCAGAGAGCCGCAGCCGGCCGGAAGGAGTTCGATGAGTGGCCGCTGCAAGCAGTGAGCGTTATGGCTCACTACATTGCAAGACGGATCATCACCAGGCCGGGCTTTACTGAGATGACAGACAGGGATCTCAAGATGGCCATCGGGTACTCCGACCTCGTTGAGTACGACAGTGCCTGTGCGGAGCTGAACTTCACCCCTGATCGGGGAAATCTGGCTGCCCCTGAGGGGGGCATGGAGTATGGCGATGCCTGACGGACGTTCGTTCGATGCGATTCTTCACCATTCGCCTGACCGGCTGCTGGGCATCTCACCTTTAGGATTTGTGGCTCAGACTCTCAGGCTCAACTGCTTAGACTGCCATGACAGTTTGGGCTTGCTAGGGATTAGGCCAAGGTACTCGGATGATTGGTGCAGACACCTCTGTCATTCACACAGAGCACAGGCCGCGATCGTCGACAAGGTGCCGGCGGCCAATGCGTTGGCGCCATTGTGGGACCCACGGAAGTGGCAAGCGCTCAATGGTGCGGCTGCTCAATGGAGGCCCTATCTAACGGCCTGCCCGGAGTGTCTCAAGAGCAGCTATCACTCTATGCTATTCCAGCTACCTTGGGTCAATCAGTGCCCTTGGCACCGGGTGCGTACGGTCGCTCAGTGCGTGTCTTGCGGAGCGTCCCTCTGGAAATCATTTCAATCTGACGCTGCGCCTTTCATCTGCTCTTGCGGACGCGACCATGTTCAGCCATCCATACTCCTCTCCGATCCTGAGGGGAAAGAAGGAGCGCGGGAATTCCATGTGCGGCGATACCTTACGTGGGCTGATGAAAGTCGCTCGCGTCGGGACCTCTTTGGCTGCGAGGGAGACTCCCGCGTGACTGAAGCGGCCTCTGGGTTGTTCGTTCCACGAGGAGCTGCTTGGCATGGAGGAACTAGGGGAAGTTCAGGCCCACTCGTTCGCTCGTCGGTGGTAAAGCACCCATGCACGCCAGAGCAGTCCTTGTCATCAGAAGCTCTAGCGGGTTTGGCACCAGCTATCGCGGATGCAGCGGAGTTTTTTCTAGAACTCCCTCGGGAAATGGGCAATGCCCTTGAGAGGATCACATTCTCCATTGCCTCAAAATTCCCTGCGGGTGACTTCTCTGAACGTGAAAGGCGTCTGCTAGGCATGTCGACCACTGATGATTCGCCGCGCCGATTCCCAAGGGCCCACGTCGTCCTCCTGGTTGCGTATGCTGTCCATGGAAGGCTCTTCTTAGACGGGAGGGTGCTATCACGATCCGCTCAAGCGACATTGCGGGAGATAGCCGAAGCAATTTCCATGCGCACCGGTGAGGGTTCACGACTGGCGACTTACTATCGCGCGTTTAGCCGCATCCTATTCAGGGCCTATGCACGGGCCGCATTTCAGGCCTTAAGCGAGGTTGAATACTCCGCATGCAAGAGGCCACCCCCGCCGCTGCAACCTATTGCGCTGACACGAAGCCGGCTGCGCTGCAGCGACGTAAAGCTTCTGTGGATGCCGAAAGCGACCTCAAAGTGAGCGCTCTAGCGCCGCCCGGCCTGAGCAAGGGCCGGGAGACTTGCCATGCGTACTGGCATAACATGTGCCTCACTAGATCGCGCCGGGAGTGGTGAACCCATCTGGTGGCCCTAAAGGCGTAGCAGCTCGCTGAAATGTTCTGCAATGGTCAGTCGGAAGTCACTTTCTTCCGCGATGCTCCTCGGAGCATCAATAACTTCTACAATGATATCTGGCGCATCAGAATGTTCTGCAATGAACATTCTTGAATCACAATCTTCTGCAATGCCCGACGCAGATCTGCCCTTGGAACTGAGGGGTCGCACCTTGTAGATCAATAAGATGCACGCTGCAGACTACTATGCGACGAACATGTATGACGACAAAGAAGTGCCCTCCCTCAAGCCAACAGACGCCCTTTTTCTGACCAACAATCGCCCCTGACCCGACGGGCGACCGAAAAGATGCCCTCTGGAACCACGAACTGACTAAAGGCTGCCCCGAAATGGAAGGCGGAGGTACTCGCTCGCTTTATGGCACACCGGCGTTCGCGTGTCTGCGCGCTGCAAACGACCAACCACCTTTGATGGCAGCCTGGTGTCGATCCCGGTATGCTTGTCCTATGACCTGCCTGGCCTCGCTCGACCCTCGAATACCGGCGTGATCGCTTAGATCGATCACGCCCCTGTTGCTCATGTTGGTCAGAGCGCCGGCCTTATACCCCGGTGAGAGCACGCGCCAGATAAGCGCGTACACGTCGGTTCGATTCCGACCAGGGGCACCACCACCAAGCAGGACTTCTTGTCCTAGAGCGCAGGTGCAAGATGGTGAGTTCCCGTTCCGAAAGCCTCCACCCAATCTTGGTCGCCGCTGCCCGCAAGCGCGCGAGGTTGGCGGAGCACTGGTTGACGGCCGCGGAAGTATCTAGGATCGTCGATCCTGCACATAAGAACTCGCTGCCGACAGTAGCAACGAAGCTCCGCCGGCAGTGGCGGCTTCTCGCAGCATACATGGATCCGCCGTCGTCCCATTACCGCTACCCCGCATGGCAGCTTGGGGAAGATGGCCAGCCCGTCAGTCAGTTGTACGACATTCTGACGGTCTTGCGAGAAAAAGGGCCGTTTACGCCGGACGATCAGGGTCGCACGACCGGCTGGGGTGAGGTGGAGTGGTTTATGAGTTGCAACGCTTTACTGGACGGCGCGACCCCTGAGGAGGTTCTCAGGACCGATCCTGCCGCGGTCTTGCGTGCGGCGCTCATCGAATTCAATGAGGAAGAATAACCTCTATCTATTCGGTGCCTGAGCGTGAGTGACTCCTGATTACCGCGGACAAGCCACCCTAGTAGCCGAAGAGACTTGCCCGCCTTGCCGGGGAAGTTCGCCCGTAGATCTGAGAGCCCTCGGACAAGATGCCCTGGATTCGCTCGAGCTACTGAAAAGACGCCCTGCATTGACGTGAAATCCTTAGAGCTGGTACCTCTACCAGCCTTTGGGGTCGCAGCGTGCGCCCTATTGCTTGGGGCGCTTCCGAGTCGTAGGCGAAGGAACCCTTTTGGACCGCTTTAGTGCCACTTCAAGCTGAGCCGGCAAGTTTTGAAGCGCTGAAAGTTGTCCCTCGAGAGCGTCACACTTCCCGCGCAGGATATCCGCAGACCGGCTGGCGGCTGCTGCCGCCGATTGGGCGGCCTGGATATCCTGACGCAGCTGCTTCTCAAGGGCCCTGTGTTCTTCGGATGTCTTGCTTAGCTGCGTCTGGAGTTCCTTCACCTCCTGGCGTGCTCGATCAACATCGTTTAGCGCCCGATTCTCGACAGATCTGACGTACTCGGTCCAGTCTTCCCGCTCAGATTTCGCCGTCTCCAGGGCGTCATGAAGCCGGACATCGAGTTGCTGTCTCGCTGTCTCGGTTCGGTCGGCTCTTCGACGCTCGAGATCGCGCTGCTCTGCAAGTTCAGAGATCTGCAGCTGAAGCTGGTCGACCAGGTGCTGTAGCTCTGAAGCTTGGGCCGTTGCAATTCTCTCCCCGGTGATTGCAACGTCACGCTCTTCCCGCATTTGCGCCAGCTCTTCAGCCGCAAGTCGGGAACTAGCCGCCAGCGCATCACGCTCGGCAGCCAGGGCCTGCTCGGACGATGCAAGCTCTTGACGGGCGGCCTCCTGGGCATGCTTCAGCGCCAACTCCCACCATTGCCCGGCAAGTTCTGCCAACACCGCTGGCGCATCTTCCAGGTCCGGACGCGCTGGCTGCAGGCGCGTGCCAAGTCGGTTCCACCATGTCTCCAGCCAGCGGGTCACCGTGTTCGGTGAGCCTGTTCCCAGGTGAGCCCGGATACGCTCTACGGTTGGGCGTTCGCCCTTGGCGACCAACTCGTCGGCGGCGGTATGGACGTCAGTTTCGGTGATGCCGCGGGCCATGCGAAGTCTCCTGTACTGGCACCCTACTCTGCTGATAACGTACTTGCGATAAGTGATGATTATCGCGGGTACGGACTTCTAAGCGTAGCGTACATTACATAGTATGAAAGATAATTCTACAATTCCCGCACTTGCCGCGACGGCCACCTGCCTAGCACTGCCCGAACAGCTGACCCAACAGGCTGCCGATGCGGTCCGCGAGCTGCTGGCCGAAGCCGCAGCCGAGAACACCACTCGCAGCTACACCAGCGCCCTGCGCTACTGGGCTGGCTGGCATGCGGCGCGCTACGGCATCGAGTTGACCTTGCCGGTACCCGAAGCCACCGTGCTGCAGTTCGTAGTCGATCACGTACAGCGCCGCTCGACCGACGGCGAATTGGCTTGGGAACTTCCCCCAGCTGTCGACCAGGCCTTGGTGGCCGCTGGCCTCAAAGCCAAGGTCGGCCCGTGGACCTTGGCCACCGTGCGCCATCGCGTTGCCGTGCTCTCCACCGCGCACCGACTCAAGCACGTGGCCAATCCCTGCGAGCAGCCTGCAATTCGCACCGTACTCAGCCGCGCGGCGCGGGCCGCGGTTAAACGCGGCGAGCGCCCACGCAAGAAGACTGCGATCACCCTGGCCGAGCTGGAGGCCATGTTGGCCACCTGTGACGACAGCCTGGAAGGAATTCGGGATCGCGCCCTACTCTGCTTCGGGTTCGCCAGTGGCGGCCGCCGGCGTAGCGAGATCGCCGCTGCCGACCTGCGCGACCTGCGCCGGATTGGCGAGGCGGGCTATATCTACCGGCTGGAGCACAGCAAGACCCAGCAGGCCGGGGTTACGGCCACCTCGACCCCGGATAAGCCGGTGCTCGATCGGGCCGCCCTCGCCCTCCAGGGCTGGCTGGATGCCTCAAGCCTCGCCGAGGGGGCTATCTTCCGGCGGCTGTGGAAGCAGCGGGTCGGCCCTGCCCTGTCCCCAGCCGCCGTGGGTGAGATCGTGCAGCGGCGGGCACGCCTGGCGGGGCTGGAGGGGGATTTTGGCGGGCACAGCTTGCGGTCTGGGTTCGTGACCGAGGCCAGTCGCCAAGGCGTGTCGCTGCCGGCGATCATGCAGTTGACCGAGCATAGGTCGGTGTCGAGTGTCGTGGGGTATTTTCAAGCAGGCGGAGCAACAGCCAACCCGGCTGCCCGCCTGCTCGAAGACTGATTAACGCGATGCTGCCAACTCGAGGTCACAATTGCTCATACTTGTGCCGGATAGGAGTACAGCCCCTATTCCGAGGATCTCCATGCGTTCAATTTCCAATGCGTTCTTTCACCAGGCCGAAATTACCCAGATAGATCGATGGGAGCACGGTCCACTCGAGCTCGCGTTCCTGTCCGAGCCAGCGACAGGTCGCCTAGAATGGACAGCCCACCTGCACAATTGGAATGCCACGCAAAGGGCCGGATTTGTGCGGTCGGGAGAAGCCATCGAAGGGTTGAAGCCGTTCGTTCCTTACCTCGAGGAACGGCGCAACCCGAACATGATCCTGGTGCCAACCTACGGCGGGAACTCCGAGCTCGACGTCATGCTGGCCGGCCTGTTGCCCGACGACATCCTGGCCAAGGCTGGTCTCGAACGCCGACGCTCTATGATGGGCCTGATGTACATGCACAACGACTTGCCTGCAGACTACGGTGCGCGGGCACGAGCTGCATTTGCGCACTACATCTGGACGCGCTTGTCTCCGCGAGCGCGTTTGGGTCAAGGCGCCTTCAACGCGCGCTCGCCACTGCGACTGCTCGCCGGCGACACCCCATACTGGGCACACCGCCTATATCGCCTGGCACTGGCCAGGCGCGATGAATTCTTCGCTCCCACGACGCACGAAGACGAGACCTGGAAGCCGCTCGCAGAGTTACGCGCCGGTATCTTGGCCGGCCTGCCTGAGGAAGAGAGACACCTGTTCGATATCCAGCGGCCTCTGATGGGCGGCGACGTCTGGGACGAGTTTGATGCCGACGAGCGCGAGGAGGTGCTTCAGAGCGCGATCGACGGCGACGGTGTCCTCGAGTCGCTCGATCCGGTGGTTGAGCTACTGCACCGCCACCGGACGCACGAGGACTTCTCGGCCGCGAACTCCTGGATCAAAGAGGATTTCGAGCGCAGCTTCTATTCCAAACGGGCGAAATTGAAAGTCGACTTAGTCGAGACCATCGACGATGCACCGGCTTATGCGCTGGAGCCCAACGAGCCGTACGAGCAGGTTCTGTTCCGCGATGTGATCGCAATGCTCGATCAGAAAGAGCGTCGCCTTGTGATAGCCCTGCGGCTCGGCAAGAGTGCCTCCACCATCGCGCGCGAGTCGGGTCTGCGCGGCCACGCGTCGGTTTCGCGACGCATCGCCGCGCTCAAGACGAAGGTCGCCCGACTGCTAAATTGAGCTGAAGCGCCAGCGCAGGTCCCTGTTCATGGATGGCGGACTTGGCGGCGGCATAGGGATCTTGGGTGCATCCGTTGAGGGCGCGCAAGGCCCGAGTCGGAATGGTCTGCTGGGAGAGCCACTTGGGCGGCCCGACTTCGGCAACAACTTGGGCACGCTCTGCATCCGCCACCGTCATTTTCGGTGCTGTCCCTGTCGCTGGCGAGATTCCCGAAGATTCGGACATCTTCTCGGAAAAGCAAGGATCGCTCGTCACCGGCGCTTTGGCGACCGCGGAGTCACATGCCGATGGCCATCCCAGCGGCGCCCCGTACGCGCCGACCTTGCCTCGGTGCGAACCATGGCGCCTCCAGAATCCATCGCTCCGTAGCCCGCTACGTCCTACCTGCTGGCTCGAGCCAAAACCGGCAGCTGAAGTTGTTGAGCCGACGATGGAAGGCGTCGGCGCGCGCCTGGAAAGTTTTCGGGATCGCTGCGCCGTCGCCGCCCTGCCGAAAGTACTCGGCAAGCGAATGGAGCCCGTTGTTCATTAGTTGCTCCCACTCGCGCCAAAGCTCGTCCTGCAAATCCTGCGCACGCTGACTGGCGCTCGGTTTTCGCTTTGGGGCCGGCACTGGGTAGTCAGGGCGTGGATCATGCGAGTGAGTGAACGTGATAGTACCGTGCGCCCACTCGGCCTCGGCCGACGGGCGCCAGCGGTAGTGCACCCGCACCGACAGCGTCCTCGTGAAATTGCTCGGTGGAATGATTTGGTCGTCGACGAAGAAGCGCTGACCTTCCTTTTCCTGCGTCTCAACCCGCTGCTGCATCTGCCGAACCGCGTTGCCCAAGTTGCTGCCGGCACGGCGGGCGCGCTCACCGGTGTCAGCTAACTTCTTCGTCGCCTTGGCTCCCGCGTAGGCCTGTAGCGCCACATCGAACTCGCGAAGCCTGGCGGCGATAAACGGCCCGCAACTGTCCAGCCGTAAGTCGCGCAATGGCGATCCTAGTCGCCGGGCGTCCAGGGAAGCTGAAATCTCCCGATCCAACGCCTGCACATTGACCTCTCGCAGGGCCTCTTGTTCATCGCGAGGAATATTGATGACGCTCAACTCGGACTCCGTATATTGGCGGTGCGGGATGCCGCGATTCTCTTGGTTGGTGGCATGTTCTAGGAACTTGCGCGCGTGCTCGAGAGCGGGGTGTTTGTGTAGATGGCCGGCACATTATCGCTGCGCGCGGGCGCGAAGTCTGGCCAATCCGGGGGGGGGGGGCTTGTCCCGGGCCTGGCGCTCCCGCAGGCTTGGCCCGAACCGCGTCGCCAAGCGGGCCTGCGCCGTCGCGAGGCCGCTCGCGGCCCTCGTTCGGCTGGTCTCGGCATGCCCCCTCCCCTGCTCGTTGGCCCGGAGCCGGCCGACTGCTTCCGGGCCAAGCATGGTGAGTCGGGCCTTCAAAGCCTTGAGGGTGGTCGCCAGGGAGTCGCTCTAACCACACTGATGGTCCCGACCGACCATCGGTCGATCACGCAGGCGAAGGACCACTTTCAGTCCGCCAGCACCCTGGTCTCGATTAGCGCCGTCGCGACTGCTGAGATGGCGGTGCGGCTCGCTAGGGTGCCGGTAGGCAGTTCGGTAGCTATCGTTCCGCCAACGGCATGTTGCTCGGGGACCGCCGATACCATGCCACTCGCCCACAGCAAGTACTGGGACGCAGAAGATGTCGAAGCAGACACCGGAGCCGCATGGCTGGCTCTGCTCGCCACCGCACACACGCGTTGACCATATCCCGAAAGGAGTCCGTGTAGACGTTCACCGTCTTGAGGGAATGCTTAGCCTTGCCCATCGCTGTCCGCCAGAGTGCGGATGGGCCATAATTGCATGAAGCTTTCCTCTCTTAGCAAGCCATGTCCAGCTCCTCGTCCCCAGAAACCTTGGAAGCCATCGGCCTGAGCGTTGCCTTTGAAGCGCTGCGCGATTTGGTGAACCGGCTGCTGATGGAGTTCTTGCCCTTGACCGGCCACCCCGGGGAAGTGCAGGTGCTCTTCAAATCGACGCCCCATCGCGATCTGTTCTACATCCGCTTGCTGGACTTCGTTCATGAGGGGGGTAGCAAGGCACTTCTAGGCGAAAAGATGTCGTGCCTGGAGGTGCTGGAGCGGGCCGGCGCCAACCCGAGGTTATCCGGCGCGGGGCACGCTCACGCTCTTGCCGACGCCGTCGCAGATCTACGCACTTGGCTCGATGAAGTGATTCATCCAAAGTTCTGGCTGGGAAACATAAACGTCCATGCGAGGCTGTCAGTCACCCGTCTGCAACTACTGAAAATCGCGGGGAATCAAGCCAAGCACAACCTGGCGCGCCTGACGGGCGTTGCGCAGCAGGTGCAAGCCCTGCTTGCTGAGCATGGCCACAACGTTCCATTGGCCCAGATCCCGTTCGCGTTGGATGACTTCCGTGAGCACTTGGGAGAGAACGTCTTTATCTACTACGGAAGCTGGCTGGCAGAACTGATCAATAACATCACATGGGCGTTGTATCGCTACATCCAACCCGTCTACCACCGGTCGGTGGTCTATGAGGACGGACCGATACCCGGGATGTATCGTTTTCTTCCTCTTCCGGGAGTGGCCCCCGATTCTCCCGAGCACTGGTGGTTTCATCGGCTGCTCAATGAAGCTCGGCGCCCTCCCCCCGTCCCCTCTTTCAAAGCGTCGCGCCTCCTGAAGGAACAGTCATCGCTGGAATGGGAGGACGAAGAGCACATGGGTCCGTAGCCGCTTCTTATTCTCAAGGAGCGGGGCTGATCCAGACCGTCCCAATTGCGGGTGATAGCCTGTCGCCCTCAACCTTACCCCCGATAAATCTTCATAATCTCCGTCCCCGCTCAAGGCCCGCACTCGGCCAGAAGCGGACTATCCAGTTGCCGAGCTAGCGAATAAGTCTGACGGCCATGCACACAAACAAGGACCGACAGTTCCCTGTGGGTGCCCGGGCTCCTTGGCGAGAGGCCGTGTGCAGCATGAACAAGCCTATGCACATTGGCAACCAGTTACATAGTCTCGGAATTAAGCCTTTCTACCAAGAGCTGGAAGGCCTTTTGCTCTAGAGCTCCCTTCGATGCTTCCAGATAGGGTAGCCATTGAGCGGTCACTACGTCCTCACGAAACACATTGTTATGAGTCAGCAATGCGCTCCGAATTTGACACAGCTGAGGATGTTCCTTGGCGAAGCCAGATTTTCCGGCGGCGCCAAACAGATCGTCCTTCGCCAGAAAACGTATGCCGCCGTCTGGAATATACCTAACCCACTCATCTTCTTCTGAAATAGTATTCAAGACTCGCCCTACGATGCCTCGATCAATAAAATCACCCCAATCGAAATTGGTTGTGAGTATCGAACCACACAGGATTACGCACTCGAATTTCTCTGAAATATCACCGGCATTGGATAGGTAACGCCCCACTATGTAGCTCCCGAAAGAGTGCGCCACGATGGAAATTGGACCCTCATATTCCTTTCGGACATCAATCAGCCAGGATCTAAACCCCTCAACGATTTCAGCCTTCTCCTCCTCATTGCGAAGGACGTTTGCAGATCGATACCCGTACACATAGGGAGCAACAGCCCATCCTGACGTGCTCGCAGATAGACACAGACGTGGTAGCCATCCGTCCGCATGCGTTCGAATCCCGTGCAACGGTACGATAACCCCCTTCGTTGTCTGCTGCTTCGACCAACGCCGGCCCAAGTATGCAACCTTGACTATCTCAAGACTCTGTGACGACTGCTCAGGCCTGTAGAAGGTTTGTACTGAGCTGTGCATCTTTATCTGGACCAAGCCGTGCCTAGCGCCGAATCGGGTGGTCCCCAGTAATTCAAGGTATGCACTAGCGATCTCGGGCTGGTCCTCCGCAAGAAGCTGCACATCGAGCATGAGGCCATCTATGTCGTAGCGTTCCCGACCGTGTGGGACCTGCGAAGATGTGGCGAAAAAGATCACTACATCCAGGTCATTGGGATCATTTTTGCGCGAGACGAACGACCCTCCGACGACAATTGAAGTTGCCCCAGCCTCCTCGGCCCATTCGTAAATATCCAGGAATGGCTTGAGGAATTTCGAGCGAGCCATCTCTTGATAATGGCCGAAGGTCTTCTCGGGACTGCTACAGAACTCCGCAATGAAGTCTTCCTTGCTTATGATGTAAGTTCCCGGCAGCAACAGACCCTCTTCAAACGTGAGCGAAATCTGATCCATCAATTCAATCTCCAACAAAGCAATGGAATTGTCGTGAGCCGCGATGAGAATTATACCTGGGGCTCGTTGATCGCGGCCGGAAGTTCGGGAGTTGATTCAAGCACTGGGTGCGATCCGTAGTTCGGGGAAGGATAATGCTCGGCAAGAAGGGTGCAACTGAAGAGCCCTGCTCCCGACATGGAGGGTGGTGGATAGCAGTTGTTTCCTAGAAGAAGCGTAAGCGTCCGAAATGGCCACTCTCGCCCGTAAGCGCAGACCCCTCTACTCCCGATAAACATCCCTAATCCACGGCTGACCTTGAGCCTGCAGCGGCCCATGACTTAGAGACAGACTACGCCAATGGTCTAAGTGCCCAGGGTCAGCGAAGCTAGCCTGCCCTCATTTCGGATGCCTTAGGTCACTTTAAGTCGATGCATCGTCCGCGCAGAAGATCCGATGCATCGCACCCAGCAAAGCTGCAACGCGTGGGTCTGCCATGCGGTAGATGATCGACCGCGATTCCCGTCGGGTCGCAACCAGCTTTCGTTGACGGAGTTCGGCCAGCTGCTGTGAGAGTGCCGGCTGCCGAATGCCGGTCGCTTCCTCGAGTCCGCCCACCGTCATTTCACCTTGTGCGAGCTGGCATAGCAGCAATAGGCGCGAAGGTGTGGCCATGAAGCGCAGCAGCTCGGCTACTTCAGGCACGCGCTCCTTCATCGTGGCTAGATCTGACGGGCTGAACGGAGGGCTGGTCACGTGCGCTGGCAACTTGCGAGTCGTAATTGTGGTGGGAAGGCACCATGGGCCTTGACTCAATCTACCATGGACTCCATAGTTACATATATTACGAAACTATGTATACGTTAAATCAACCAGTTTATCGGGAGCCAGCCTTGAACTCATCCTCAGTCGTAGACTCCCCCTTGGAGCAGGCTGTCCGCCTCGTCAACGATGCGCGTGCCGGCCTGCTCCCCTCGCCTCATGTAAAGACCTTCTTCGATCCTGCCACTTTCACTGCCAGTCACGTTGTACGCGATCCATCTTCGTCAGCGTGCGCCATCGTCGACAGCGTCCTTGACTTCGACATGGCCGCAGGCCGCACCTCCACCGCCTCCGCGGCGGCGTTGGTGGACTACGTGCGGGCCGAGCGCCTGCAGGTGCAATGGCTGCTGGAAACCCATGCGCATGCCGACCACCTCTCCGCGGCGCCATGGCTGCAGGGCCAGTTGGGAGGTACGCTGGCCATCGGCGAGCGAATCACCACCGTCCAGGAAACCTTCGGCAAGGTCTTCAATGCCGGTACTGCATTCAAGCGGGATGGCAGCCAGTTCGGTCGCCTGTTCGCCGATGGTGCCTCCTTCCGTATCGGCAACCTCCAGGCGATGTCGCTGCACGTGCCGGGCCACACCCCTGCATGTCTGGCGTACGTGATCGGCGACGCCGTGTTTCCTGGAGACACGCTGTTCATGCCGGACTACGGTACCGCCCGCTGCGATTTTCCAGGCGGCTCGGCCCGCCAGTTGTATCGCTCGATCCAGCGCCTGCTGTCCCTGCCCGACGCTGCCCGCGTATTCCTGTGCCACGACTACAAAGCCACCGGCCGAGACTATTTCGCATGGGAAACAACCATCGGTGCTGAGAAGACAACCAACCTTCATGTGCACGAGGGTGTGACCGAAGCCATGTTCGTGGAAATGCGGGAAGCGCGTGATGTCACGCTCCCGATGCCGCGACTGATCCTGCCTTCCGTGCAGGTCAACATGTGCGCAGGCCATCTGCCCGAACCCGAGGAGAACGGCGTGCGCTACCTCAAGCTGCCGATGGACCTGCTATGACGCTCTCTCATTTGGCTTGGTATTGGCCGCTCATTGGTGGCGCCCTGATCGGTACAGCAGCCGGCGCCTATCTGATCCTCCTCGGCCGGGTTGCCGGCGTCTCGGGCCTGCTTGCCAAGACACTGGGCATGCCGGGTGACGGCGGACGCGGGACTGCCGCCCTGTTCCTGGCAGGACTTGCCCTGGCGTCGGGCTTCGCCTTGGCGGTCAGGCCCATACCACTGCCGGTGCTCTCCGCAAATGGAACAGTGGTGCTGGTGGTCGCTGGACTGCTGGTGGGTTACGGAACGCGCCTTGGCGCCGGGTGTACCAGCGGGCACGGTGTCTGCGGCTTGGGCCGGGCATCGCCCCGGTCGGTGGTGGCTACCTGCGTGTTCATGCTCATGGGCATAGCCACGGCAACACTGGTGCGGATTGCGACCGGGGGCACGGCATGATTCGCCTGGCCGCGTTCCTATGCGGCGCACTGTTTGGGCTCGGGCTGATCGTTTCGGATATGGCCAACCCAGCTCGCGTGCTTGCTTTCCTCAATGTGAGCGGCGCTTGGGATCCTTCTCTGGCACTGGTCATGGTGGGTGCACTGATCCCTTCCGCCGCAGCTTACCTATGGATGCGCGCCCGCAGAACGCCGCTGCTTGCCGCATCGCTGCACATTCCCACCCATCGGATCATTGATCGGCGCCTGGTCATCGGTGCGGCGATATTCGGCCTGGGTTGGGGACTGGCCGGAGTGTGTCCCGGCCCAGCGATCGCTTTGCTGGGAACCGGCCAGCCCTTCGCGATCATCTTCGCCACGGCAATGATCGCTGGCGTACTCCTGCATGGCCTCATTCACCGCCCTGCTGCAACTACGGGAAAACCATGAATCTCAAGCCACTCTCCGCCAGCCTCAAGGTGTCCGGACAGCTCCTGCCAAAGGACATTGAAACCCTGAAGGAGCAGGGTGTTGCGAGTGTAATCTGCAACCGCCCCGACAATGAACAGCCGGAGCAGCCCAGTCACCACGCGCTGCACGATGCCTGCCACCAGGCGGGCATGCAGTTTGCCTATCTACCTGTGGCGTCTGGGGTCATCTCCGATGATCAGGTGCACACCTTTGCAAAGTTGATGGAAGCGCTGCCACGCCCTGTTGCCGCGTACTGCAGAACCGGCACCCGTGTTGCGATGCTTTGGGCGCTGTCGGAAGTCGTTCGCAATGGCGCGGCGTTTGCCCACGTCCTGTCTGTTGCTTCGGATGCAGGCTATGACCTTTCTTCCATAGCAACACGGCTGCAGCAAGGTCCGGCATCCAGCGACTGATATATGGAAGCGCTGTCTCCGCTGCAGTTGGTGCTGGGCGGCTTGTCTGGCGTCCTGGTCGGCTTCGTCCTGGGGGTGGTCGGTGCAGGCGGATCCATCTTGGCGGTACCACTGATGCTTTACGTGGTCGGAGTGGAAGATCCGCATGTGGCTATCGGCACCAGCGCCCTAGCAGTGGCGGTCAATGCGGTGTCGAATCTGGTGATGCATGCCCGTAGAGGTAACGTTCGCTGGCCTTGTGCCTTGGTCTTCGCCCTGGCGGGGGTCGCGGGCGCATACCTGGGTTCCAGCTTGGGCAAGGCGTTCGACGGCAGGAGGCTATTGGCGCTGTTTGCTGTGGTCATGGTCGTTGTCGGCATCGCCATGCTTCGCAGGCGCAACACGCTTGGCTTCGCGGACGCTCGGCTTGGTAGACGCAACGCGCCCGCACTGATTGGGCTGGGCGCCACCGCCGGCGGGCTTTCCGGCTTTTTTGGTATTGGCGGAGGGTTCCTCATCGTGCCCGCACTGGTGGCCGCGACGGGGATGCCGATGATCGCCGCAGTCGGAAGCTCGCTCGTCGCCGTTGCCGCATTCGGCATGACCACCGCACTGAACTACGCGCAAGCAGGTCTGGTCAACTGGACGCTCGCGGCAGTGTTCGTCGTTGCCGGCATGGCTGGCGGTACTGCAGGAGCAGCAACTTCGACGAAGCTGGCCAGCTATCGTGGAGCTCTGAACACGGTATTTGCAGTACTGATCTTCATTACTGCCGCATACATGCTGTGGAAGGTGAGCTGACCGGATGTGTGCCAGACCCGCTGCCGAGCACTGATAGTCAGCGCAGCGCTTCAAAGGCAATGATCAAAAGACACTACAAACGTTGGTCCACATCTTGCAGACTCAAATCAGATGCGCTGGCTCGAAGCGCTTTGCGATCAGCTTCGAAATCCATGGCCAACAGGCTACGCTTCAACGCGATGCGGGCATGCGCCTGTGACGCGACTCTTGTCGCTTCATTCGAGGACCCCGCCAACGCTGCGAAGGCCTTCTGCAGCCGGATGTTGACTTCCAAGGACGCGGCTGCATCCCTGGCAATCGGCGTGAACGCGTCCTCGAACATGTCGCGGACGTCGAGACACTGCACGTGCACGCGCGGATACAGCACCTCAACTGAAGCAGAGTCCCCTGCATGGCTGGACCATGCACACAGCAGCCTGACACAGGTCCCGATGACGTCGATGCAGGTGCCAGGGTCGTTCACCGCAGGTGACATTGCGCGCTGGGCAATTTCCGCAAGCACGACCAGCCCGAACCGTGGGTCATTCTCAATGGAGCGCGCGTCACTAAAGGAAATGGCTGAGATAACTTCACTCTGCACTTCCGGAAGTGGATTTCCCTCGACGGCTATCAAGGGACGGGCTGGGGTTGCGAACGTACCCGGCTGGCAGAGCAGATGAACGCGTAGATCATGTTCCTGCGCAATGGCGTTGATCCGCCCGACGTCCACATGTTCAACGTAGGCAACCTGATCTCCGACCAGATGCACCGCCCCTTCCCCTACCGGAACCGCACTGACTCCACCGAGCCGCGGCTCCCTGGTCCGACGCTTCATTGCCGCTTTGGTCGCGCGCTCCACAAGATCGATGGTTTCGCCAACGCGGCCAAAGCGCGAGAGCTGCTCAATGGCCCTAAGCAACGTCACAGTGATGACGATGATGACCGCGATGGTTGCGCCGAACAATACAAGCCGGCCGCTGTCCCCGTAAATTCCCGTGCTGAGTGCGATGAGGCCTACGATCGAGAACAGGAAGGCACCAATGAAGGTAGCCAGCGCACCCTGCGCCCGGGTGTCTTCGATCAGTAGCCGGGCCGCACGCGGGGTGGCGCTGCTGGACGCGGACCCGTATGCCGAGACCATGGTGGACAGCGAGAAGGTGGTGACCGTCAGCATCGACGCGGCAAGGATACCAAGGATGTTGCCGACGGAGTCAGCGCCTATCCTTGCAGCCAGGCCGGTGGGAATGAGGAACTTAAGGAACGCACCGGCCAGGGCCGTGATGATGCCCAGGGCGCCATACAGGGTCGAGCGGAACCACATCCGCTTGGTAACTTTGCTGGCTGCAAGCCTCAATCTGGTGAGCATGGGCTGTTTCCTGGGCCGTTCGACCATCAATAGCACGGGCGGGCGCCGAGGCCACGTCAACGCAGGGGCTTGCCCGGCCCAAGGTAGATGCCGCCATTTGGGCGGCATCTGTTGTGCGGATTCTACGAGCGCACTTTGTCCAGGAACTGACGGTGGCGCTCGTACTGATCGAGCACATCGTGGATGAGTTGAACCTTCGTCCACCCCATGATGTCGTAGTCCTGCCCGCCCTCCCGCAGGTAGACCTCCGCACGGTAATGACGGGTGCCCTCGCTGACCGGCCGACGGGGATCCTGCAGGGCGAACGTCGGCGGCTCATAGGGCTGGGGCCGTACTGAGTAGAAGAAGTCCATCTCCTCGCCATGGCCAACCTGCAGCCACGCACGACCGTCCTCCCCCTTGGAGACCTGCACTGGCAGATCCTGCTTGCGCAGCTCAGCCGCAACCTCTTCCAGCGCAGGAATGACGCGCTGTTCGATGAATCCAGTCACTTCGATCTTCAGCGGGTTGTGTGCCAGCAGGCGCAAGCGTGCTCGCCAATCCTCACTGGTGCCGGGCAGAATCCGTGCCTCGCGCAGGATCGAGCGCTTGGTCGCATCGAGATGCATGGCCTTCAGCAGTCCCCAGCACATCAGGATCATGACGATCGTAAATGGCAACGCGCTGGCAATGGTGGCTGCCTGCAACGACTCCAGCCCGCCGGCCACCAACAGGGCAATTGCCAGGCCGCCGACCAGCAGCGCCCAGAAGATCCGCTGCCAGACCGGCGACTCTTCCTCGCCCTTGGACGTGAGCATATCGATCACCAGGGCGCCGGAGTCTGCCGACGTCACGAAGAACAGGGCCACCAGGATGACCGCCAGCGAAGACGTGAGCATGGTGAGGGGAAGATGCTCGAGGAACTCAAACAGCGCCATGGAGCTGTCCGTCGAGACCGTCTGCACCAGTTGCTGGATACCCTCCACCCTGACCATGTGCAGCGCGGTGTTGCCGTAGATGGTCATCCACAGGAACGTGAAGCCGAGCGGCACGAGCAGCACCCCCACCACGAATTCACGAACGGTGCGTCCCCGTGAGATGCGCGCGATGAACATGCCGACGAAGGGCGACCAGGCAATCCACCAGCCCCAGTAGAACAGCGTCCAGCCACCCAGCCAGCCGGTGGGTTCGTAGGCATAGAGGTTGAAGGTCATCGAGAACAGCTGGGAAACGTACATGCCGGTGTTCTGCACCAGTGCCTGCATCAGGTGCACGGTCGGTCCACAGACGAGCACGAACGCCAGCAGCGCCGCTGCCAAGATCATGTTCAGCTCGGACAACCTTCGAACGCCGCTGTCCAGGCCGGCCACGACCGAGCCGGTGGCCACTAGGGTGATGACGGTGATCAGGCCAACCTGAACCAGCGTGCTGACATCCAGGCCGAACAGGTAGTTCAGGCCGGCATTGATCTGCATGACACCCAGGCCCAGCGACGTTGCCAAGCCAAAGATGGTGCCCAGGGCAGCAAACGTGTCTACGGTATGTCCCAGCGGGCCGTGGATACGATCGCCGATGAGCGGATACAGCGCGGACCGGACACGCAGCGGGAGATTGTGCCGGTAGGCAAAGTACGCCAGCGACAGGGCCACCACCGCATAGATCGCCCATGCGTGGATGCCCCAGTGGAAGAAGGTGATGCGCATGGCCTGACGGGCAGCGGCGGCCGACTCTGGAGAACCGACCGGTGGCGTGGCGTAGTGCATGATGGGCTCGGCAACGCCGAAGAACATCAGACCGATACCCATGCCGGCAGCGAACAACATGGCAAACCAGGAGCCGTAGCTGTAGTCCGGCGTACTGTGGTCAGGGCCGAGCTTGATGCGGCCGTAACTGCTTATGGCGATGCCGACGACGAAGACCAGGAAGCCGGCCACTGCGAGAATGCTGAACCAGCCTGCATCATTGGCAGCCCATGACTTGGCCGCGGTGAACCACCGCGTGGCCGTATCGGGCGCGATGGCAGCAAGCGCCAGCAGTGAGATGACGATGGCTGCCGTGGGAATGAACACCTGCGGAAGGATCCGCTGGCGAACGGGGGGATGTTGCGGAGCCGTGCTCTGCATGGATACCTCCGTGTTGTTGGGTGAAAATGCCTATGGCTTGCGTGAGGCCGATCAGAAGTAGAAGCCGATGTTTAAATTCAGCCGTGAATGCCAGCGGGAAGGGCCTGTTTCGTCGATGCCGATACCATCACCACCGGCAAACCACATGTTGCGGCCAGCGATCCAGTCGACATAGGTGAGCATGATTCCCTTCTGCAGGCTGCAGCCGGTCACGTTCTGCCACGAGTCACGTAGGCCTGCACGGTGCCCGACCGGGCGGGTCATGCTGAGGTTGTTGTAGCAGGTGACATCATCCAGCCAGCCCTTCTGGCCGAACGAATAGGCCACGTTGGCGCTTGGCACATCCGCCTGTGCGGCAATTTCGAAGGGGGATTGGAACGCCGACATCGCGATGCGATCGCCGGGCACGTCATACCGGTACCGCGCCCACTGCAACTGCGCGGTCCAACCATCGCGCTTCCACTGTGCATGAAGGGCCGCGCCCTGATGAACGTGGTGGCGCCGTGTCTGAGTGTTCTGCACCTTGCCAGCGAACGCCGATACGCCCAGCAAAAGTTCGCCGCCGGCCCAGCCGCGTGCATTCTCCAAGCGTGCATGCATCCGTTGCCGCTCGCGATACGGCAACGCTTCGGTCTGCGCTACATCAAAGGAGTAGCGATCGTAGCGAGCCCCCGACCCGTATTCGTCTCCGGAGAACCAGCCGAGATGCCAGGTCGTGCTGCCGCTGCGGTGAATCACTACAAGGCCCGGATCGTAATCATCCTCAATGCCCAAGTAGTAGCCGGAGCCAAACCAGAAGCTCTGCGAAACGGTGGGAAGCAGCCCGAAGGGAACCTGCTGGATACCTGCCTTCAGCTGGGTGGCGTCGGAGAACTGCCAGCCTACGTAGACGTGATGCACGGCGTCGAAGCCATCGTACCAACGGTACTGGGCGGAGAATGAGAGCGGCCCGGCTCCAGCGTCGAGGTCTGCGCGCAACAATTCGAGCTGCAAGCGGCTGGTCGGCCCGTAGTCGAGCCAGCCATAGTTGAACCTGACGGCGCCTCCTGGATCAAAGTATGGATCTGTATGGAGGCCATCCTCAGAAGCATCTGCAGCCAGCGTAGTTCCCGCCAGCGTGGCAGCGATAATGAAGGGAATTGATCTCACGGTTGTGCGCCTTGCCTCCCTGATTTGCCACGGAAAGCTCTTGATTCTAACGTCGATTCACCTAATGCCTCAAACAGGCGATCTCAAAGCGCGCCTGGCGATAGGCGAAGCAAGCACTGACCACGTCCTCTTCAATCGACATGCCCATATGCCAAGTGAAGAGCATGTGCAGCACGAGCAGCTAATACACACCATGGGAGCAGCTTATCCTGTGAATAGGCAATTCACTGTACCGTCGGGGTGACACACAGTGTCATTTGAGAATAGGCTTGGAACTCAACGTTGGGAGGAATACATGACCATCGATATTTGCGGCCTTTCGGCCAAGGAACTTCGCTCCCTGATTGCTCAAGCGGAGAAGCAGCAGTTGAAAGTGTTGACACGCCCTAAGGCCACTGCAATGCGAGCCAAGATCAACAAGTACGTCAAGGATCATGGCTACACGATAGATGAGCTCTACGGCACTTCAGTGATCGCGCCCTCCGAAGCCGCCAGGAAGCGAGCCAATCGGAGGCCCGCCAGATCGACAGTGCCCAAGACCGCTCCCAAATATCGTAATCCCGCCGTGCGCGGCCAGACGTGGTCCGGTCGCGGGAGGCAACCGCGATGGATAGCCGAGCTGGTAGCGAATGGAAGATCACTGAGTGATCTTCTGATCAAGTAGTCAGCACCGGGCAGCTGCTCAGCGGCACTGCAGCCAATGCTCCCAGCCACTAGACATGAGATCGAAATGAATGCTGCGCGCGGAATGCTGCGCACAATTGATGATCAAAGACTGGAGCTATTCGCAGTAGATGTGACAGCTCTACGAGGAGCGAGCGTTCCCTCGCCCCTCAAAAGTGAATCCGGCAGGCAACCCTGAAGTGTCCGCCTCTGGCCAGAAGCGGACTTCTGTTGCGTCCTTGCCAATGAACTAACGCGAACCAAGTACTTCAGGCAATTTTTCTGGGCGTGGCATTCCGTTGTACTTCTTGAGCGCGCCATCCTCATCGCGAACGACGATGCCGGGGGTTCCACGGAAGCCCAGCGCAGTCATCAGCATCTGGTTCTCATCCAGGGCCTTCCTTACATCGGCCGGAATGCTCTTGGCCGGCGTGATCCCGCCGCGATCGAACTTGTTTTCGTTCTCCCGGAATGCTGCGGATCGATCGGGAGCACCTAGAATCGCCGCGGCCTTGTTCGGACTGTCCTCTCTGATGACCCCAACCAGCACGTGCCGCAGTTGAACCTTGCCGGCATCCACCCAAGGGCGAGCAGCTTTCCAGAAGAGGTGGCAGTAGGGGCAGTTGGCGTCGGCAAACGCGTAAATGACGCGCGGCGCACTCGCCTTCCCGTCTAGAACCCAGGTGGATGATTCCAATTCAGCCCAAACGCGATCCGCTGTCGGTTTGGCCACCAGTTGCTGTAGTTTTGCACTGTCGATCCTATTGCCATTTGCATCCAGACGCGTGCCGACGATCACATTCCCGTCATTCATGAGGTATGCCGCAATCGGCTCGTCGCCTGCGGCCGCAGCAAAGGCGCGCATCCCCCCTCCTGCATCGAACTCTTTCATGATGGTGAGACCTTGCTGCTCCAATGCCCTCACGGCAGGCGGGTTCTCCGAATTCTGTGCCTGACTGCAACCACTAACCAGCAAGAAACAGATTGCCAAGGGAAGGCGATACTCATTCTGGTTCTGAGACATGAATCAATTGCTCCATACTTTTGTTGGCTACTGCGAGTCTTGCGCAAAGCGGCGCATTATCGTGTTCTTCAGGCTCGCCATCGTCAGCTCACCGAGGTGTGAATCCACCAAGCGCCCATCGCTATCGAAGAAGAGCGTCGTAGGCAGTGCTCTCGCCCCCATCACGTGCATCGCGGTGGATGTTGGGTCACGCAAGACATGGTCAAACGAGAGGCCCTCTCGCTCAAGGAAGGCTCGAATTTCTGGCGCGTGCTCGCCTTGATTGACCATGACGAAGGCGACCTCCGGGAAGTCCGCTTGCGCCCGTTCCAACATCGGCATCTCCCGACGACAGGGAGGGCACCAGGTTGCCCATAGATTCACTACGACAGGTCGGCCCGCATACGAGCTCAAGGCAACTTGACGTTCATCAAGCGTCGTCAGCTGAATATCTGGCAGAGGAGGCGCAGAACTCTGCAGCAGCGCGATCACTCCGCCCGCGGTGAACCAGGCAACGACTCCGGCCATCACGCCAGCCGCTACTGGCAGTCGCAGCGGGCGTGCCGATCGTGTGCGCCAAACGACAAAAAGCAGGGCAGCCAGTACGCCTACCCACAGCGAGTAGCCGCCATCGCCGATCGCGATCATCGACCATGGAGACTGGACGTACTCCTTCCACCAAAACGCAATGTATCCAAGCCGAGCAGCCAACAGTCCTACGAGAACGGCATCGAACAGCAGGCTTCCCGCAATCTTGCGGGGTGAGCCGGGCGACCTGGAGGCCAGTATGCGCGCCGCCAGCCAGGCAACCAGCACAGAGATGGCGACGATCACTATGTCAACGGAGAACGGACCGATGCTGATCATGGTGCCCCCGCCGCATCAAGCCGGTCCAGGAAGCTGCCCGCATCTATTTCGCCTACCACGCGCTGCGCCCTGCGCTCCTTGCCATCAGGATCGATCAGGATCAGCGTGGGCGGCCCTTGGACCTGCCAATGCTTGAGTAGTGACTGATCTTCGGCATCGTTGCGAGTCACATCTGGACGAATGATCTGCATGCGTGCCAACCGCGCAGCCACATCCGGATTCCCAAACACCTTGCGCTCGATCACATGGCAACTGATGCACCAGTCGGCGTAGAAATCGATCAGGGTCCACTGACCACGTTCGACCGCATCCGTTAAGCGTGCATCTACATCGTCCACCGTTTTAGCCTGAACGTAGTCAATTTTCTGGGTCGTTGCTGCAGCGACTGAAGCGTGTGTACGCAAATGCGCCAACGGCTGCCATGCCGACTCGCCACCGGATGCACCTCCCAAGAGCATGAGGACAGACCAGAGCCCCCCAAGGGCCGCACCGGTGCGAAGCGTCCATGCCAATCGCGGCTTTTCCGGTACTGCACGACCCCAGGCGAGCAGACCGATAGCAACTGAAAGTGCCCATGCGCCCCAGAGGACCAAGCTTGCGGCATCAGGCAGGAATCGGGTCAGCATCATGATCGCCATGCCGACCATCACGTAGCCGAACGCAACGCGCACCCTATCCATCCATGCTCCAGGCTTGGGCAGGACTCTGGCGCCGAACACCGCAATGGCCAGGAGTGGCAGCCCCATGCCGATGCCAAGGGCGAACAGCACAAGCCCGCCATAGAACGCGCTGCCGGTCTGGCCTATGTATAGCAGCGCGCCAGCCAGAGGCGCGGTCATGCAGGGGCCAACAAGTAGCGCCGAGAGGAAGCCCAGTGCAACAGCGCTCGTGATACTCCCGCCGGCCCGTCCCTGCCCTGCTGCATTGAGACGATTGGCCAGTGCAGAAGGTAGGCGCAGCTCGAACAGGCCGAACAGCGAGCTTGCCAAGACAAGAAACAACAGAGCGAAAGCCCCAAGGAGCCAAGGGGATTGCAGTGTCGCCTGGATGTTGGCGCCAGCCAGTCCCGCCGCAACCCCCACCGCCGCATAGGTTCCGGCCATCGCCAGGACATATGAGAGAGAGAGCAACACCGCACGCCGTGTGTTCGCCTGGCTCCCAACGACCATGGTGGATACGATAGGAATCATCGGCAGCGTGCAGGGCGTGAACGCCAGTAGCAATCCGAAGCCAAAGAACAGCGCTATTCCGGCCACTGGCCCGAGTGTTGCGAGCTTCTGAGCAGCAGACTGATCTTCAGCCAATTCCGTAGCGGCACTGGCGTCGATTGCCCCCGAAGATGACCTCTCTTTTTCTCTTCCAGCTGCACCTGCTGGCGGCAACGTGGCAGCCGGGCCATTGCTGGCGGACAATGTGGCTCGTCGGCTGGAAATCTCTGACGCGGGCGCTGTGTGTGCTTTGCTTGCGGGCGCCGAAGGTACTTCCTTGAGCTCCGGAAGCGTTACTTGCATGGTTTGCGGTGGGTAGCAGACACCGGCTTCTGCACAGCCTTGCCAGTGCAACGTCAATACGCCGGACTCCAACGCCGGCCACTTCAAGCGAAAGGCGTCACCCGTATAGATTTCTGTGTCGCCGAAAAATTCATCATGTTTCGGCTGCCCGGCAGGAAGGTTCAAGCCTATCTCTTGACCTCTTGCGTCAACCAACTTGATCGAGTGGCGATACACATAGTAGTCATCTGCGACATGCCCTTGTACCGAGTACAAGCGGCCGTCCTGTTGCACAGGCTGCAGTCGGAAGACTTCTGCAGCGTCCAGGAAAGTCTGCTCGTTACTACCCCATGATGAAAAGAGACCGTTCGCCCACGTGCTGCCAATCGCGAAGCAGAACAGTAGAACGGCCGCAGCTAAACGACGATAGAAAGCCAAACCCACGCACTCCAATTTGGGGTACGTGGAGCATGCATCCACTCGATTAAGTGAGAATAAAGCAGCGTGAAGGACTGCCGGGCAGCTGACACAATGCTGGCTCCTCGCCTAACATCACTACTCGATCGAAGCAAGGCGAGGCGGGCATGCGAGTGCTGCTGGTTGAGGATGACGAGCTGATTGGCAAAGGCATTGTGGCTGGCTTGCGTGTGCATGGCATTGCTGTGCATCACGTTGGGACGGCAAAAGACGCTGAAGTCATTCAACAGGAAGAAATTTTTGATGCCTTGATACTCGACCTCGGTCTTCCCGATCGAGATGGCATGGACCTGCTCAGCAGCATGCGGTCTTTTGAGTCAAATCTCCCGGTACTGATCCTCACCGCACGTGACGCAATCGAGCATAGGCTTAAGGGCCTGCATGGAGGCGCGGACGACTATTTGGTCAAACCATTCGATCTGCGTGAACTTGCGGCCAGGCTGTACGCGCTGGTCAGGCGCACGCAGGGCCGAGCAGCTCAGGTGATCGTGGCGGGCCCCTTGCGTCTGGAGCCGGAGAGCGGATTGGCTTGGCTGCGCGGCGAACCTGTCGCCTTGTCTCGGCGGGAAATTGATCTTTTGACGCACCTGGCCAGTCTTGAGGGGCGCTGGGTCCCCCCCGATCTTCTGAATGAGCGCTTCTACGGGCTCAATGAAGATGTCAGCAGCAATGCACTCAATGTGCATATCCACAACATCCGGCGCAAGCTTGGTACCGACGCGATCGAGACGGCAAGAGGGTTGGGCTACCGACTGGGATGGAGGCCCACATCATGAGTCTGCGGCTTCGGGCAGTCATGATTACTGGGGTTTCGCTGATCCTTCTTTGGGTATCTGCCGCCGGCTGGATGATGCGCGACATCCACTCCAAGCTCGACCGGACCCTTGACGGCCGCCTCGCCATGTCGGCGCGCATGGTGTCGGGACTTCTTGAGCGAGCGGCACTGGCGCCGAGTCCAGGAAACTCAAGCTTCGCCGATGTGGTGCGCTTCAGTGGCGAGGAAGGCATCGCATGCGAGATCAGGTCCATGCGCGGACAGCTGCTGGCTCGAACCACGACAGGCCCCCATTCGGATCTCGAATCATTGCCCCTTGGCTTTAGCACCCGAGAGGTGCTTGAGCAGAAGTGGAGAATCTACGTTCTTCACGCCAATGGCTATCAGATCATGACAGCCGATCGCGTTGATCGACGGGACGCGCTGACCAACGAGTTGCTGGGGGCTGCTGGAGTGCCGTTTCTGATTGCCTTTCTCGGCGGACTGGCCGCGCTATGGATGGGCATTGGACGGGGGCTGGTCCCGCTGAAAGTACTGTCCCAGCAATTGCGTGACAAGCATGCGGACGATACGTCTCCAATTGCCGTGAGAGATTCCCCCTCGGAGCTGCGTCCGGTGCTGGACGCAATGAATGGCCTGCTGAAGCGCTTGGCACAGGCACTGTCCAGCCAGCGGGCATTTACCGATGCCGCCGCGCACGAGCTGCGGACACCACTCACTGTGATAGATACGCATCTGCAGGTGGCTCGACTCAGCGAGGGTGAGGACGTGATGCTCTCGCTTGCCAGTGCACAGGAAGGAGTGAAGCGCCTGGAACGGACGCTGCATCAAATGATGATGCTTGCGCGCGCAGAGGCCTCGATCATCGAAGGGGACGAGTGCCTCTCGATTGTTGAGGTCGTCAACAGTGTCGCCCTGCAGAACAGCGACATCTCCCGAGATCGCATCACGTTGATCATGGAAGGGGGGGATGCAGGCAGCACCGTTCCTAGATCGATGCTTGAAATCGCGGTTCGAAACCTGGTGGACAATGCTCTGCGCTACTCGCTACCAGGCAGCGCGGTCGAAATCCGAGTGAGCTTCAACAGTTCTGGGCGATATTGCTCCGTGTGCGTTGCCGACCGTGGCCCTGGCCTGACTTCAGAGCAAACCAAGCAAATCGGACAACGATTCTGGCGTGGAGACCAGGGGCGACAACGCGGTGATGGCGCGGGCCTGGGCATCTCAATTGTCCGCATCATCGTTGAGCGCTTCGGGGGGCGACTGGATATGAGGCCAAGAGAGAATGGCGGATTGGTCGCGGAGCTCATTGTTCCATTGCCATAGCCACGGGCGAGCTTCCCTACCGCCGCGTGGATTGTGGACGATTCTGAATTCCTTCGACTGAGCTCAACGGCATCCGACCTTCCTGAAAGAAGGTCGAATTTCGATCAGTGCCTTATAGGTTTTCAGCCTGCGAGCTTCATGACAGTCAACGCGCTCACCATCAGGGCGAGGTAGCCAATCTTTCTCAATGAGGCTTTCTCGCCCCAGAAGGCCATCCCTACGACGACTGTACCCAGGACGCCGATGCCTGTGTACGCAGCGTAGGCGATGGATATGTCGATTGTATTCATTGCCAGGTACAGCAGATAGAGCGAGCTGGACATGCCCAGTGCATGCAGCGGGATTCCCCTGAGGTATCGACCTGCCGACACTTCCCGTATGCCGACAACGACCCCGACTTCCAGCAAGCCTGCGAGCAGAAGATAGATCCAGCCAATCATTCTTTGACCTCGCGCTTGATCTGGACAATGCAGAACAGGACAACGGCGATAGCCGCCGCAGCTACCGCGCTGAAGGGCTTTCCGAACCACACGGTATCCAGAATGTAGGTTCCGATGGTGCCGAACGTCACGAAGAACACGTAGGAGGTTGAGGCCCCCAGACGCTTGGTTGCCATTACCAGGAAGAGGAAGCTACCAACGATACACACCAGGGTGACAACCCACTCCGCCAGGCTGCTTGCGCATTTGAGTCCAATTGCCCACGCGACTTCGAGGCCACTTGCGATGACTAGATAAAGCCATTTAGTCACTATCGACCGCTCCGGATCATCGATCCATTCTCCGAAAGATCCGCAATTTCAGAGAAAATGGATGCCCAGTCATTGTCATTAAGCGAAGAGAGTCCAAAATAGCGAAGAACAAACGCGCCCTCTGTGGCCAGATATGCAAGGCGCATCCGCTTCCCCTCTGGGGTGCGGACATCCAACGCCAGTAGCCGCTTGTCATGCCAACTCCGCAGCCATGAAGTGAACTGACGCTCATCCATGAGGGCGATGATCTGACACGCTGCTCGGGTATTTAGTTCGTGCTCATCATCTGTAATCGCGACGTGATGGCGAATAAGCTCCTCGGCCGTCAACGTGTTAGCAGCAGTGCCAGCCATAGCCTGAAGGCGCTGATCGTATTGGACAGCCCAGCGATCGAGCATGGCCTGGATCAGTCCATGACGATTGCCGAAACATGACTGCACACCCCCCTTGCTGATGCCGGCTGCTTTCGCTAAGGCGTCAATCGATAGCGCGGCCGCGCCTTGCTCGCCGACTATCTGCTCTGCCATGTCCAGGACGTGGTCCCGATCGATTGTTCTTGTCTTTCCCATTTCAGCATATTTCAATACATACGGACGTATTTCAATATGAGGAGCACCGCATGTCAAGCCTCGGCCGGGCTATCGGAGTGTTCAAGAAACAGATCGCCTGGTTGGTCTCCGTCTTACAGTGTCGGCAATCGGCTAAGTGAATTGGGGTGAGCGACCACCCCAAAGGAGAACGAGCCCTGCAGCCGTTGCTAGGAGACTGAAGTTTGCTGCGGGTTGTAAGGGGCTATTCCATACCCGTTCTTTCTCCTGCTGAGCCTGCGCTCCTGTCAGAAGCGCAGGCCGGGGGGGGGGGGGGGGGGGGGGGGGGGGGGGGGGGGGGGGGGGGGGGGGGGGGGGGGGGGGGGGGGGGGGGGGGGGGGGTGGGGCCCGCCAGGCCCGTTGGCCCCAGGGAGGGCGCCATCGAGCCCCCATGGATGGGTTTACGGCGTGTCCCGCCGGGCCACACCCACCCGCCCTGGACAGTTTCCTGCAGCGGGCAGCAGATCCACGCCATGCGTGGATGAAACGTCCGGAGACAATGGATCAATCAATGGAACGGAAACGCTGGGTTACTTCGCCGTCCTCCGCCGCGCCCAATACCCCACAGCCAACAGCACGAACCACGCCGGGCTGGCGATCAGCGCCTGGCGGGTGTCGCCCTGCAGGCTCAGCAGCACCAGCACGCCGGCGAAGAACACCAGGCAGGCCCAGCACATGGCCACGCCGCCGGGCATCTTGAAGATCGATGCCGCGTGGCGCTCCGGGTAGCGGCGGCGGTAGGCCATGTAGGCCACCAGGATCAGCGACCAGACGAAGATGAACAGCACCGTCGCCAGCGTCGTCACCAGGGTGAAGGCGGTCACCAGGTTGGGAATCAGGTAGATCAGCAGCGTGCCGCCCAGCAGGCACAGGCACGAGAACAGCAGGCCGCGGGCCGGCACCGCGGCGCGCGACAGCTTCGACAGCCCGCGCGGGGCGTGGCCCTCTTCGGCCAGGCCATACAGCATGCGGCTGGTGGAGAAGATGCCGCTGTTGGCCGAGGACGTGGCCGAGGTCAGCACCACGAAGTTGATCAGGCTGGCGGCGGCGGGAATGCCGGCCAGCACGAACAGCTGCACGAACGGGCTCTTGTCCGGCACCACCTGGCGCCACGGGGTGACGGCCATGATCGCGATCAGCGCCAGCACGTAGAAGATGATGATGCGCACCGGGATCGAGTTGATCGCCTTGGGCAGGTTGCGCTCGGGGTCGGCGGTTTCGGCGGCGGTGGTGCCGACCAGCTCGATGCCGACGAAGGCGAACACCGCAATCTGGAAACCGGCGAAGAAGCCGACCAGCCCCATCGGGAACATGCCGCCGTCATTCCACAGGTTCGACAGCGAGGCGGTGTGGCCGCTGGGCGAGGTGAAGCCCCACGCCACCAGCCCAGCGCCGGTGATGATCAGTGCGCAGATCGCCACGATCTTGATCAGCGCGAACCAGAACTCCATTTCGCCGAACAGCTTCACCGTCACCAGGTTCAGCGCCAGCAACAGCAGCACGCAGGCCAGCGCCGGTATCCACGCATCCAGCCCGGGGAACCAGAACTGCGCGTAGGCGGCGATGGCGATCACATCGGCGATGGCAGTCACAATCCAGCAGAACCAGTAGGTCCACCCACAGAAGAAGCCCGCCCAGGGCCCGAGCAGGTCGGTGGAAAAATCGATGAAGGACTTGTACTGCAGGTTGGACAGCAGCAGCTCACCCATCGCGCGCATCACGAAGAACAGCATCGCGCCGATGATCAGGTAGACGAAGACGATGGACGGTCCTGCCAGGCTGATGGTCTTGCCCGACCCCATGAACAGGCCGGTGCCAATGGCACCGCCGATGGCGATCAGTTGCAGGTGGCGGTTGGACAGGCTGCGGCGCAGGTGCTCGGGGGGCGTTGCGGGCTCGGTCATGGGCGCGGGCAAAAGGGACGGGCGAAGCGTTCGACGGTAGTCCCCCACGGCGCCGAGCGCCAGCGTTGACGGACCTATTCCGTCAAATCTGGCCGCTTTCACCACAATGTGACCGAATACCGTATTGATCCCATTCCGCCCGGCCCCGCGCCATGCTCAGATAGCCGCATCTGCCCAAGGACCGGCCCGACCATGCGCCCTGCCCCGCCCGCCCTGCTGGAGCCCCGGCCATGAGCCGGCTGCGCGTCATCATCGGCGGCACCGCGCTGGCGCTGCTGGCCGCTGCGGTGCCGATCGCAGTCATGGCCTATGCCACCTGGGACCGCGCGGTCAGCGTTGAACAACAGCGCCTGCGCGACATCGCCGATCGCAGCCTGCGCCGCTCCGACCTGTCCTACCAGGAAGCACTGGCGGCGCTGAAATCGGCCGAAGCCGGCGCCTATGTGTCCTGCAGTCCCGAGCACGTCCGGCGCATGCAGACGCTGGTGATGACCACCCCATCGATCGACCAGATGGGCTACTTCGAAGGCGGCAAACTACGCTGCACCTCCTGGGGACCGTTCCTGGCCGATGTGGATCAACCCACGCCGGACCACGTCACCAGCGATGGCGCTGGCATCGCGGTGGACGTGCGCCCGGAAGTCAGCGGGCGCCGCCAGGTGCTGGCAATCCTGTACGGGTCCTACGACGTACTGGTGGACCCGCGGCGCTTCGTCGATGTCATAGCCGATCCGAACGTGCGGCTGGCACTGGCCAGCCCCGATGGGCGCCTGCTGGCCAAGCAGCCGGGCCTGGATCCGGACCTGCTGCAGGCGCTGCTGCGCGACCCCGGCGAAGGCCTGGACCACTCCACGCTGTTCGCCACCGCGCGCAACGAGGAATGGCTGGCCATCGCTACCACGCCGCGCACCGCGCTGGCTGCGGCGTTCCGCCAGCAGGCGTGGCTGTACGTGCCGGTCGGCCTGCTGCTGGCCGCTGCCGGGGCCGGCCTGGTGATCTGGCTGTCGCGGCGCCGCCTGTCGCTGCGCGGTGAACTGGCCACCGCCATCCGCCGCCGCGAGCTGTACCTGCATTACCAGCCCATCATCGAACTGGACACCGGCATCTGCGTCGGTGCCGAGGCGCTGGTGCGCTGGCAACGCCCGGATGGCACCCAGGTACGGCCCGACCTGTTCATTCCGCTGGCCGAAGAGGCCGGCATGATCGCCGACGTCACCGACCTGGTGATCGAGAACGTGGTGCGCGACATGCGCGAGCTGCTGGTGGCCGACCGCAGCGCGCACATCGCGATCAACCTCGCCGCCGAAGACATCAGCAGCGGCCGCGCCCTGAAGATGATTTCCAGGCACATGGCCGGCAGCGGCATCCTGCCGCAGCAGATCTGGATGGAGGCCACCGAACGCGGCTTCCTCGACCTGGACCGAGCGCGCACGATGCTGGCGCAGGCACGCCGTGCCGGCCACAGCGTGGCCATCGACGATTTCGGCGTCGGCTTTTCCAGCCTGCAGTACCTGGAGCAGCTGCCGCTGGACGCGCTGAAGATCGACAAGTCGTTCATCGATGCGATCGGCACCGAAAGCGCGACCAGCCCGGTCACGCCGCACATCATCGACATGGCCAAGGAGCTGGGCCTGTGGGTTGTGGCCGAGGGCGTGGAAACCGAAGCGCAGCTGGCCTATCTGCACAGCCGGCATGTGGAATTCGGCCAGGGCTGGCTGTTCTCGCGACCACTGCCCCGCGACGAGTTCGTGGCCTTCCACCACAAGCGGCAGCAGCAGTACGGCGCGGCACGCGAACACATGCAGAACCCGCGCAGCGTGCCGATCGAGCGGGTGCCGCTGGAGTAGAGCAAAAGCAGGGCGCCCGATCCAGCAGGTCCGCGCCATGCGTGGATGGCGCGGCCCCCGGTAGTGCCGGCCGCTGGCCGGCACCGCGTAGTCATTGATCGGCCCCTACGCCCACGCCTTCGGCCGTGCCAGCAGCCACGCCACCGTCACCACCAGCAACAGCAACGGCAGCCAACCCAGCTGGCGTGGGCCGCTGGCCTGCAGCAGCACGCCGCCCGCCACGCCACCGGCAGCAATGGCCAGGTTCCAGCCGGTCACCAGCATCGACTGTGCCAGGTCCGCGGCGGCACCCGCACGGCGTGCCAGTGCGGTCTGGAACAACGTCGGCACCGCGCCGAACGCAACGCCCCACAGGATCGTTGCCAACAGCAGCGCGCTCGCCGCGCCAGGCCATACCAGCAACATCAGCACCGGCACGATGAAGCCGATCACCGCCGCCCACACCAGCACACGCAGGTGGCGATCCACGCCCCAGCCCGCCATCCCGATGCCGGCAATCGCCGCCATGCCGAACGCCAGCAGCAGCCGGTCCAGCCACGCGCCGGCACCCGCATCGACCGCCAGCGGCTCGATGTACGTGTACAGCACGTTGTGCGCCAGCACGTACAGCACCATCACCAGCAGCGTGCTGCGCACGCCGGGCATCCGCCAGACCGTACCCAGCGACGTGCGCTGGCCGGCACCAGCCGCTGGCAGCGCCGGCAGTGTCCAGCGCGCGTACGCCAGCAGGCCCACGCCCAGCACGCTCATCAACGCGAACGCCCAGCGCCAGCCAACCTGCTGGCCAAGCAGCGTGCCGGCCGGCACCCCCAGCGACAGCGCCAAGGGCGAACCCACCATCGCCACCGCAATGGCACGCCCCTGCAACGACGGCACCACCATGCGCGCGGCATAACCGGCCACCAGCGACCACAAGAGGCCACCGCTCACACCGGCCAGGAAGCGCGCAACGAGGATCAGCGCATAACTGCTGCTCAGCGCGGTCAGCGTGTTGACCACCACGAAACCGGCAATGGCGGCCAGCAGCAACCGGCGCCGCGGCAGGCGCTGGGTCAGCGCGGTCATCGGCAGTGCGGCCATCACCGAGCCCAGCGCATACACGCTCACCAGTTGACCGACCGCCGCATCACTCACGCCCAGGCTGTCGCCCATCGGCCGCAGTACACCGGCCGGCAGAGTTTCGGTCAGCAGGGTGATGAAGCCACCACCGGCCAAGGCCAGCAGGCCCGCCCAGGGCAGGCGCGTGGCCTCACCGGCCGGGCTGGCAGCATCAAGGGCGTGGCCGCTCATCGCGCTGCCTCCAGATCAGCATAGACCGCATCACGCAGTTCATCGACGAAGGCACCATCCATGCCCTCGTACAGCGTGTTGGTCAGTGCCACCACGCTCAGCCCACGCGACGGGTCGACGAACCAGCTGTGCCCATAGGCGCCGCCCCAGCGCCAGCTGCCTTCGCGCTGCGGCGTGCCACTGGCGGTGGCATCGCGCAGCACCGCAAAGCCCAGCCCGAAGCCCCAGCCGGCCGGTTCCGGCGGTCCCTGCTCGCCCACCTGCGGGCTGGCCATCTCTGCCGCCAGCGCGGGCGGCAGCAGGCCGGAGCGCTGCACATCACGCAGCGCCTCCAGCACCGACATCACTTCATCGGCAGTACCCACCAGGCCGGCGCCGGCGGAAGCGAAACGGCTGGCATCGAAGGCACGCGCAAGGCTGTACTCGATGCCGACCGTACCTTCGAAAGGCGCGACCACTTCGCCTTCGCGCAGGCGATGCGGCTGCGGCGTGTCGCTCACATAGGGCGTGGCCAACCGCGCACCCTCGCGCGTGACGAACGCGGTGTCACGCAGGCCCAAAGGCGCGGCCAGCAAACGCTCGAACAGCACCTGCAGCGTTTCACCGGTCGCGGCTTCGGCCACCGCCCCCGCCACGTCCACGCCCAACGAATACAGCCATTGGCTGCCCGGCTCGAACAGCAGCGGTGCCTGCGCGATGCGGCGTACGTTCTCGGCCAGGGAAAGCGGGTTTGCATCCAGGCCATCGCTGACCCCAGCGTGCGCATACGGGCCCTCCGCATCGGCTTCCAGGAAGCGGTATCCCAGCCCGCTGCTGTGGCTGAGCAGCTGACGCAGGCTGATCGGCGGCATGCGGCCATCGGCCAGCGCCGGGCGGAAGTCCGGCAGCCAACGCTGCACCGGCGCATCGAGGTCGAGCACGCCCTCGGCCACCAGGCGCAGGATCACCGTGGTCAACAGCGGCTTGCTGACCGATGCCAGCCGGAACAGCTGGTCGCGCTGCATCAGCGTGGCCGACTCGCGATCGGCCAGCCCGGTCGCGCTGGCATGGCGCAGCACACCGTGCTCGCGCACCAGCACCACCGCGCCCACCAGGCGCTGCGGGTGCACCTGCTGCAACAGCCGCTGCACCGAAGGCAGCGTCGGCGCGGGTTCAAGGGAAAGAGCGGCATTCATCGCAGTGATCCGTGGGGAGAGGCCCGCCACGTTAGGCAGCACGGCACGGCGCAAAAAGCCGGTTGCCGCTCCGGTCATCATGGACCGTGCAGTCCGTAATCGGCATCATGGCCGGAACTGCAAGGCCGCAACGGCTGCCATTCCGGCCCGCACCACAGTGTTGCGGCGGCGGTGCCGTCCAGCGCCATCGCCCTCCCTACCCTGCTGCTTTCATCGCCCGCACGCCCATGTCAGTCCTGGACAACCTCGCCAACCTGCAGACCTTCGTGCACGCCGCCGACACCCGCAGCTTCGTCGAGACCGGGCGCCTGCAGGGCATCTCCGCCTCGGCCGCCGGCAAATGCGTTGCGCGGCTGGAGCACGCGCTGGGCGTGCGCCTGTTCCACCGCAGCACGCGCAGCATCACCCTGACCGCCGAGGGCCAGCTGTTCCTGGCACGCTGCCGGCGCATCCTCGACGAACGCGATGCCGCGCGCACCGAGCTTGCGCAACCGCACGCCACCCCCAGCGGTGCGCTGCGCATCGGCCTGCCACTGGTCGGCGACCTCACCCTGCCGTTGATGGCCGAGTTCATGGCTGCGTATCCGGACATCCGCCTCGACCTTGATTTCAGCGACCGGCTGGTCGACGTCATCGAGGAAGGTTTCGACGCCGTGCTGCGTGTCGGCGAACCCAGCGATTCGCGCATGAACGCACGTCGCCTGGGGGTGTTTCCACGCCGCATCGTCGGCTCGCCGGCCTACCTGCAGCGCCGCGGTACGCCACGCACGCCCGCCGGACTGCTGCAGCACACGCTGCTGCACTACCGCTTCCCCAGCACCGGCAAGCTGGAGCTGTGGCCGATCCATTGGCCCGACCATGAAACACCGCAGGAGCTGCCGGTGCACATGGTGGCCAACACCATCGAGGCGCGGGTGGCGCTGGCGCTGCGCCACGTCGGCCTGGCCTTCGTACCCGTGCACTCGGTGCGCGATGCGCTGGCGGACGGTCGCCTGGTCAGCGTGCTGGACGAACACGTGCATTCCTGCGGCATCTTCCACCTGCTGTGGCCTTCGGGCCGCCACGTACTACCGAAGCTGCGGGTGTTCATCGATTTCGTCAGCGCCCGCCTGGAAACCGTGCCCTAGGCGCGATCCCCCCATGCCCGGCCCACAGTAGGTCCACGCCATGCGCGGATGCCCTTGTAGAGCCGAGCCATCAAACCATTCAGCCAGCCCCGCTATACTTCCCCCTCATTCTTCCCAGAGGCTCGCGACCAATGCGCCATTGATGCCGCCGTCTTCCCAGCAGACGGCCTGACTCTTCCCGCCCCTGCGCGCAGGGGAGAACCCGGCATCCATGGAGGTCGCATGACCACACATTCCCTCACGCTCGATCGCGTGTCGTATCGGCTGGCCGACGGCCGCGCGCTGTTTTCCGACCTGTCGTTTTCCTTCGAACCGGTCGCCACCGGCCTGGTCGGTGCCAATGGCACCGGCAAGAGCGTGCTCGCACGCCTGCTGACCGGCCGGCTGTTGCCCGACAGCGGGCAGATACGCAGCAGCGGCCGCGTGTTCCTGTTGCCGACGCCCGGCTATCCCCCCGCCGGCACGGTCGGTGAACTGGCCGGCGTCGGCGCGGAACTGGCCGCACTGCAACGCATCGAAGCCGGCAGCGTGGACGAGACCGACTTCGCCTGTGTCGGCGAGCGTTGGGACCTGCGCGAGCGCCTGCAGCAGCAATGGCAGGCGCTACGGCTGCCCGAGGATCTCGATCCTGCCCAGCCCGCGGCGCGCCTCAGTGGCGGCCAGGCCATGCAGGTGGCGCTGTCCGGCGCGTGGGCCAGCGGTGCTGATTGGCTGATCCTGGACGAACCCAGCAACCACCTCGATGCCCGTCATCGCCAACAGTTGTACGAACAACTGCAGCAGTGGCGTGGCGGCCTGCTGGCAATCAGCCACGATCGCGATCTGCTGGCGCACATGCAGCAGATCGTCGAACTCGACGCGCGCGGGCTGCATCGCTATGGCGGGCCGTGGCAGCACTACGCGGACACGCGTGCCGCCGAACGCGAAGCCGCTGCTGCACAGCTCGACCATGCGCGCGCCCAGCACCGGCAGCAGCAACGCAGCGCACGCGAACAGCACGCGCGCCAGCAGCAACGCCAGGCGCGCGGCAATCGCGATGCGAAGCAGGCCAACCAGGCGCCGATCCTGCTCGGCCGGCAGAAGCAGCGTGCCGAGGCCAACCACGGCCGCGCGCAGCAGGTACAGGCCGAGCGCCTGCAGGCCAGCGTCGATCAGCTGCGCGCTGCGGCCTCGGCGGTTCACATCGCGCCGGAACTGGCGCTGTTTGCAGGCGACGGCGAACGTGGCAGCGCGCGCCTGCTGCAGGTGGAATCGCTGGTGCTGCCGCATGGCTGCAGTGCGCCGTTGCAGCTGGAGATCCGTCGAGGGCAGCGCATCGCCGTGGTCGGTGACAACGGCAGTGGCAAGTCCACGCTGCTGCGCGTGCTGGCCGGCCAGCTGCCTGCACGCAGCGGCGGCGTGCAACGCCATGCACCGCTGGCGCTGCTCGACCAGCAGCTGCTGGGGTTGTCCGGCGAGCGCAGCATTCTCGACACCGTGCAGGCCGCCAACCCGGCGGCTGATACCGGTGAACTGCGCACACGGCTGGCCCTGCTCGGGCTGGACGCTCAGCGCATCCAGCGTCCAGCCCATAGCCTCAGCGATGGCGAACGGGTGAAAGGCGCCCTGGCCAGCGTGCTGTATGCCGACCCCGCACCGCAGCTGTTGCTGCTGGACGAGCCCGGCAACGCACTGGACCTGAGCGCGCTGCAGGCACTGGAAGAACTGCTGGCGGCATGGCCGGGCGCACTGGTGATGGTCAGCCACGACCGGCACCTGCTGCAGGCGCTGCGGCCGACCCACGTGCTGCAGGTAAGCACCGAGGGTTGGCAGTGGCGTGACGCCTTGTAGATCCACGCCATGCGTGGATGGATGCATGGCGGGTAGTGCCGGCCGCTGGCCGGCACACCACCAGCGCTCAACGCCCGCTCAGCGCTTCCACACCGGGAACGCCTGCGGCAGCTGCTGCCACAGCAGCGGGCCCGCGCGCAGCTCCTGCTCGTTGAGCAGGCAGGCATCCAGCTCCGCGCGCACCGCACGCTCATCCATGTGTACGCCGATCACCACCAGCTCCTGGCGGCGGTCGCCCCACAGCGGGTGCCACAGCCGCTGCATCGCCGAATGTGCGGCCGCATCCGGGAATTCTTCCAGCCCCGGCAACGGCGCGCTCCAGCAGTCGGCCTGCTGCCGTGCCCAGCCCAGGTCGCTGTAAGGCAGCGGCGTCGGTGGCAACAACGGCGCGGTGTCTTCCAGCCCGGCGCGCACGCGATCGCGCGCGGCGTACCAGAACCCCGCCGCCTGCGTCCGCGTCGCGGCGCCCACGGTGTTCAGCTCGCCCACCCAGTCCATGCGGTTGGCCAGCCAGAACCAGCCCTTGCTGCGGATCACGCCGGGCATCCCCGACTGCAGCGCGCGCGCGAAGCGCGCAGGATGGAACGGTCGCCGCGAGCGGTAGACGAAACTGGCGATGCCATATTCCTCGGTTTCCGGCGTGTGCTCGCCACGCAGTTCCTTCACCCAACCCGGCGCACGTTGCGCACGCTCGTAATCGAAGCGGCCGGTGTCCACCAGCTCGGCCAGCGGCACATCACCGAAACTGGACAGCAGCAGCTTCGCGTCGCGGTTCAGGCCACGCAGCACGGCCAGCGTGTCCTGCAGCACTTCGT
Source organism: Stenotrophomonas sp. SMYL41 (assembly GCF_036319965.1). Classification (NCBI taxonomy): domain Bacteria; kingdom Pseudomonadati; phylum Pseudomonadota; class Gammaproteobacteria; order Lysobacterales; family Lysobacteraceae; genus Stenotrophomonas; species Stenotrophomonas sp. SMYL41. Next base: position 253,085 of record NZ_JAWIRX010000003.1, read on the forward strand.
CATCCACCTGGTCGATCTTGCTGACCACGATCACATCGGCGAACTCCACCTGCTCGCACAGCAGGTCGACCACGCCGCGATCGTCGTCCGGCCCGGCCTGCTGCCCGCGCTCGGCCAGGCGCAGCGTCGAACCGAAGTCGGCCAGGAACGCACTGCCATCCACCACCGTCACCATCGTGTCCAGGCGCGCGATGTCACTCAGGCTGAAGCCCTGCTCGTCGCGTACCGCGAAGGTGGCCGCCACCGGCATCGGCTCACCGATTCCGGTCGACTCGATCAGCAGGTAGTCGTAGCGACCGGCATCGGCCAGCCGCCGCACTTCCTGCAGCAGGTCGTCGCGCAGCGTGCAGCAGATGCAGCCGTTGCTGAACTCCACCAGCGTCTCTTCGGTGCGGCGCAGTTCGGCGCCGCCCTCGCGCACCAGCTGTGCATCGATGTTGACCTCGCTCATGTCGTTGACGATGACCGCCACGCGCAGGCCCTCGCGGTTGCGCAGGATCTGGTTGAGCAGGGTGGTCTTGCCGGCCCCGAGGAAGCCGGACAGCACGGTGACCGGAAGGCGACGGTCGGCGCGGGAAACAGTGTTCATGTCGGAGCGGGTTGGCTGCGGAACGGAAATGTTACTGTATAACAATTGTTGCGCAAGGAACCTCCCCCGATGAAGTCGCCGTCTGCCGCCCTGCTCGATGCCGGCGCGGTCGCCCTGTCCAGCCTGTGCCTGCTGCACTGCCTGGCACTGCCCCTGCTTGCCGCCGCGCTGCCACTGTTTGGCACCTGGGCCGAAGCGGAATGGGTGCACCTGCTGTTCGTGGCCATCGCCCTGCCATTGACCGGCTACGCGCTGTGGCGGGCCGAGCGCCGTCACCCATTGCCCGTGCTGGCCTGGGCCACCGCCGGCGCCGGGCTCGGCCTGCTGCTGGCCGGTGCGCTGGCGCTGCCCTCGCACGATTGGGAAACACCGATGACCGTCACCGGCAGCCTGCTGCTGGCCGCCACGCACATCTGGAACGCGCGGCACCGGCACGGGTAGTGCCGGCCGCTGGCCGGCAACTCCATGAGCGCCGCACTACCCCTGCTATTTGCCGTAGCGGCGCAGCAATTCCACCAGCACTGCGGCCTCGTCCGCCCGCTGCTGCGGGTCTTCGGCGCCCACCACGTGTTCCTGCAGGTGCTCGTGCAGCAGCTCCATCAGCAGGCTGTGGGCGGCACCGCGCACGGCGGCAACCTGCACCAGCACGTCCGCACAGTCGCCGGCCTCACCCTCCGGCCTGTCCAGCGCCTGCTCCAACGCCGCCACCTGGCCGCCGATGCGGCGCACCCGGGTCAGCAGCTGCTTTCGATGCTTGTGTACATGAGCCATGGCGGGATCATATACCCTATGGGGGTATCCACTCCACCCTCTGACCCCATGCATCTGGACGCCCTCGCCGCCGCCCGTCGCCACGAACACCGTTTCGACGACGGCAACCCGCTGGCCGAACGCAACACCCGCCGCGCCCTGTGGCTCACCGTCTGCATGATGCTGGTGGAGATCGTCGGCGGATGGTGGTTCAACTCCATGGCCGTGCTCGCCGACGGCTGGCACATGAGCTCGCATGCGCTGGCGCTGGGCCTTTCGGTGTTCGCCTATCGCTGCGCGCGCCACTACGCGCACGACCCGCGCTTCGCCTTCGGCACCTGGAAGATCGAGATCCTGGCCGGCTATACCAGCGCCATCGCCCTGCTCGGCGTCGCCGCGCTGATGGCCGTGCAATCGCTGGAGCGGCTGTGGGCACCGGCACCGATCCACTACAACGAAGCCATCGCCATCGCTGCGGTCGGGCTGGGCGTGAACCTGCTGTGTGCCTGGTGGCTGCACGACAGCCCGGGCCACGCGCATCACCACCACGGGCATGAGCATGGCCATCACCATGGGCATGACCACGATCGCCACGATCAGAGTCACGCACACGGCCACGACCTCAACCTGCGCTCGGCGTATGTGCACGTGCTGGCGGACGCTGCCACCTCGGTGCTGGCCATCGTCGCCCTGCTCGGCGGCAAGCTGCTGGGCCTGACCTGGCTGGACCCGGTGATGGGCCTGGTCGGCGCCGTGCTGGTGACGGTCTGGGCGATCGGCCTGCTGCGCGACAGCGGCCGCATCCTGCTCGACGCGCAGATGGACGCACCGGTGGTGGCCGAAGTGCGCGAAGTGATCGAGCAGGGCCCGTGGCCGGCACGCCTGGCCGACCTGCACGTCTGGCAGGTCGGCCGCGGCAAGTACGCGGTCAGCGCCAGCGTGGTCACCAGCGACGCCAGCCTCGATGCCGATACCGTGCGCAACGCGCTGGCCATCCACGAAGAGCTGGTGCACGTGACGGTGGAGATCCATCGCCGCGCATGACCCGCGCCGGGTAGTGCCGGCCGCTGGCCGGCAACCCCATGAGCGCCGCACGCAACCTGCAGGTGCCGGCCAGCGGCCGGCACTACCGCTACAGCTTCAACATCATCCGCAGCAGATACATCAGCAGCGGCAGCGCGCTCAGCACCGCGCCAGCAATGCCGATCCACGGCCAGCGCTCACCGCGCACGCGCGAGGCCACTGCCAAGCCGCCGCCCACCAGCGCCGCACCCAGCACGCCCACGCCCAGCCCTGCGGCCATGCCATTGCCACCCGCAGCGACGGCCGCCTGCGCCGCCACAGTGCCCGCGCCCCACCCCACTGCAATCCCCAGCCAACTGGCCACGCCGCACCACGGTGCCTTGCCCTGCGCCATCCGAAAACCCCTGTGCTCTTGCCGAATTTCTGTACGGGCCACGCCCGCGTGCTGCCTACACTAGCCGCACCTGCCCTGTAGGGACATCCCATGCGCACGCTCCGCCTGCTGCTGCCCGGTGCCCTCCTCCTGCTCACCGCCTGCGGTGGCGACGCCGGACTTCCTTTCAGCGCCGACCCGTTGCAGGGCTGCTTCGCCACCGGCGCGCGCAAACCGGCCGACTTCCGCATCGACAAGGAAGGCGGCCAGTACTTCGTCTCCTTCAGCCGTGGCGAGCAGTGGCAGCGCGAGCCCAATGCCCTGCACAAAGCCAACCGCAGCGAGATCGGCCGCTACTTCCGCGATGATGCCGATCAGATCGACAGCGCGTTGATCCGCATGGCCGGCGGCTTCGGCATCTTCCACTTCAACAAGGGTGCCACGTTGAAGGGCAAGGCCAGCGACAGCGATTACATGGCGTTGATGCTGATAGGGGCCGGGCCGGTGTATGCGGTGAAGTGCGATTAAGCGATGGATCAACATTCAAACTAGTGAGAAAAGTTTGAAATGTGGCCAAGCACAGTGCAGGTCACAATCTGAAAAATGAATATGCTTGAGCCTGATGTCTCCGCAACCGTAGAACGGAGACTCGCAGATGAGCAATCGCACGCTGATCCTGTGTCTGGCAATCGCCACGGCCTCGCCTGCATTCGCAGAAACACCATTGAGTATCGACAAAACGGAGCTCGGCACCAAGGGAGAAATCATCATTGTTCGCCGTACAACTTGGCCGGACTTCGACGGAGGGCAGATTCCAGTTGATCAGCATCTGAAGCCGGATGGATTTGGACGCCTGATATATCGATACAGCGACCAGCCGGAGGCGACCAAGCTCTATCATCAAGCCTTCTGCGCTTCCATGGATATGGAACCATCTCAAGGCGAAGGGACGATTGAAGGGCCGGCAGCAGGCTGGGTATGCACTCGTGAAAACACTCCTGGTAACCCAACCTCAGAATTGAGTTCCAAGAGTATTGACTGGGTTACGGCAACTGCACCGAATGGACGTGTGCCCGTAGGTGTCTCCTATTACTCAACAGGCCAGATGAACGCAGAGAGCTCCGTCGCCGGAGCCCGAACAGCTAAGATTGGTGTTGACAACGGCAGATGCTACCTTAGCGATACACGTCATTACTCATCCCCCTTCTATCTCAGCGAGGGAATTGGCGTCGTCTGCACCGTAATGGAGTCACGATTCGTGAGCACCTCCCTGGACGTGTGCATACCAAAGCAATGCGCATCCAATCGCGGAACTCAGTTCGCCCAGTAGGCAACTGATCTAGGCGGCCTTCAGCCTTTCACTGAAGGCCGTGCCACGGCATCCCGTCATACTGATTGGTTGCACATGCCTCACAGACCGTTGTTCTCAACGACCATGGTCAGAAACCACTCTTTCAACACAACATGGGGGCTGCGGTACCATGCCCTCCCCCGAACCGCTCCGGTACCCGCCGTGCCCCACTACACCGGCCCCCTGCTGACCCGCGACAGCGCCGACACCCTGCGCCGTGCCCATGACAAGGGCGCCGCCGAATGGCAGGGCTCGCTCGACCTCGGCCGCAGCCAGGACACCGTGGTACTGCACGCCGACGGCTTCCACTTCCGTGGCCAGCCCTACCCGTGGCCGGGCAAGCTGAAGGACCGCACGCTGTACTACTGGGATGGCGAGGCGTTCGAGCCGATCTCGCGCTACAGCGGCTCATTGATCAAGCTGGTGCCGACCGAATGGGGTGCCCCCACCTTCGAGATCGACGGCATCAAGATGCTGCCGACCTCGAAGCTGTCGCCGTTCGAGGATGCGCGCCGCAAGGTCGAGCTGGTCGCTCCCGCCGGCAAGGTCATCCTCGATACCTGCGGCGGCCTGGGCTACTTCGCCGCGTGCGCGCTGGAGGCCGGTGTCGGCCAGATCCGCTCGTTCGAGAAGAACGCCGATGTGATGTGGCTGCGCACGCTCAACCCGTGGTCGCCGGATCCAGACTCGGCTGCCGCCGGTGGCCGCCTGCAGTTCAGCCACGGCGACGTCTCGCAGCAGATCGAACAGGTGGCCAGCAACAGCGTCGATGCGATCCTGCACGACCCGCCGCGCTTCGGCATCGCCGGCGAGCTGTACTCACAGGTGTTCTACGACCACCTCGCCCGCGTGATCCGCAAGGGCGGTCGGCTGTTCCATTACACCGGTGCGCCGAACAAGCTGACCAGCGGCCGCGACGTCCCGCGTGAAGTGGCCAAGCGGCTGGAGAAGGCCGGTTTCAAGGCCGAGCTGGCGCTGGACGGCGTGCTGGCCGTCAAGCGCTGAGCTTCACTCCGAATCGACCTTGGCCAGTTTCATCACCCACGCCGGCACCTCGGGTTCGCCGGCGTAGAAGTCCCTCGGCTTTTTCTCTGCCATCGCCCAGCGATGCAGCCAGCTCGGGCCGTAGCGGCCGTTGTAGCCTTCGGCACCGCGTGCGTAGGCCGGGTCACGCATCGCCTCGTCCAGTGAAATGAAGCGATAGCCGCGGCGCTTGGTAGCCGCCACCAGTTCGGCGAACGTGGCCGCGTTGAGCTCATTGGCATGCATCAGCCACACCTGCGGCAGCGCGTACCCCAACAGCGCCTGCGACTGCTTCTCGTAGTAATCCAGCTTGTTCAGCATGTACGGCACGTAGCCTTTGCGCAGCTGCGCCAGCGTCGCTTCGCGTGCAGGCGAGTCCGCCTGCTCGTTCATCACGTTGGCATAGGCGAACGCCCACACCCACTCGCCGTTGTCCACCGTCACCGGCGCCACGCGGTAGCCATGCTGCTTGAAGAACGCATCCATCTGCGCACGCTCTTCCGGTGTGCGCCCGGCACGCAGGTAGGGATGGCGCATCCACTGCGGCGCCTGCCCCTTCTCGGCCAGCAGTGGCCGCAGCACCGTCTCGCCGCGCAGGAAATCCTGCTGGAACGCCGGCACGCCCTTGGCATTCAGATCCATGTGCGAGTACGTGTGGTTGCCCAGCACATAGCCCGCATCGCGCCACTCGCGCAGCATCTGCACCCGCGCTGGCTGCACCTGGCCGTCCACCTCAAGCTTGTTCTCGTTGACGAAGCCGACCACCGGCACGCCCGCCTGCTGCAGTTGGGACATCAACGCCGCATGCCGCGCCTGCAGGTCCGGCGGCATGACCTGGTCCAGCCGTGCCCATGGCAGGTCATCGATGGTCACCGCAATCCGGCGGTCCACCTCGGCGGCATGTACCGCCAGCGAACACAGCAACAACGGCAACGCACGCAGCAACGAGCGCATCGGGTCTTCCCTGGAGTGGCGAGGCATCGACTGTAGCGCGATTGCCGCGCGCCGCCGAGCGTGCTCAGCCCGCGATGTACCGCGGCGGCACGTGCGCGGTCAGCCACACGCCATTGGCCGAACGGTGGAACACATGGCCATCGGCATGCATCCGCCCGGCATTCACGCTGAGGATGACCGGCGCACCGCGGCGTGCGCCCACCTGCTGCGCGGTCTGGCGGTCCAGCGAAAGGTGCACGTGCTGGCGCTCGCCAGGCCGCAGGCCCTGCTCACGGATGGCACCGACGAAGCGAGCCACCGTGCCGTGGTACAGCCATGCCGGCGGCTGCAGCGCCTCCAGGCCCAGATCCACCTGGATCGAATGCCCCTGGCTGGCGCGGATGCGCAGACCGTCGTCGCTCAGCGCGAAGCGCTGCTTGTCATTGGTCTCGACCACCGCCTGCAGGGTGTGCCGGTCCAGCGCCACGCCATGGTCGGCCATCCGCTGCAGCAGATCATCGACATCGGCCCAGCCCTGCGCATCCAGCTGCAGGCCGATTTTCTCCGGTTCGTGGCGCAACACCAGGCTCATGAACTTGCTGGCGTGCTTGTGTGAAGTATCCGTACTCATCGGCATAGGCTGCCGCAGATCACCGCCGGATGCCAGTTACGCCCCTGCCGATCGTGCCGCCCGGGCCCGCGCGATCGCACGCCAAAGGGCAACCCCGCCGGCCATCGCGGCCAACAGCAGCACCGTCAGCACCAGCGCCAGATCATCCGGATTGCGCAGCAACGGCGCGTTCTCGCGCGTCAGGATGTGGAATACCACGCGCTGCGCCTGCTCCAGCGGTACATCGCCCTCCGAAGCCAGCTCCACCAGGCACGCCGTGGGTGACAGCCGCGCCACGCTGCTCCACGCATTCTCGTACAGATGCAGCACCCATCCGGCCAGGCCCAGTGCGCCGCCGTGCAGCAGCATAAGCGCCACGTTCGCCGTGCGCAGCCGATCGCGCAGCCATAGCGCTCGGCTTGCACATACCGCCATGGCCCCCACCAGCGCCAGCACCACGCCCACCCATGGAATCCAGCTCAGCGGTTGCCAGTCATCCAACGCGCCCGCGCGCGCCATCACCTGCTCGGCAACCTGCAATCGCGCCTGGGCGTCCGGGCCCCCACAGGCCACCGTCACCGGCTCCAGCAACAGCTCCACACGGTAATGGAAGAAGCCGGCGGCCAGCACCACCGACAGCAGCGCGACCCACTGAAGCATCAACAATATCGGCCCCTGCCCACAGATACGACGAATTCGGGACGTGGCAGGGCTCATCGGTTCATCCATGACAGCAAAGAGCCATCCTAACCAAGCGCTCCGTGCGTGTCGGCTGGCGGATGCGACACGCACCACCCAGCACCGTTACGATGGCGCGGTTGCTTGAATCCGAAATTTCCCTGGTATTCCCGATGGTGATGCTGTATCTGGCCGTGCGAACGTTGCTGCCACTGCTGGCGTTCGTGCTCGCGTGGTGGTTGCTCTCGCGCCTGATCAATGCGCGCGTCGCCCGGCTGCCACGCGTCCCGTTGAACCTGCCGGAGCACAGCAGCAGCCCCCGCAGGAAGGATCGCCGCATCTACGCACGCAAGCTGCGCCGCAAGCCAGGCCTGCGCACGGCCACCCGCGCCGCCACCGCGCCCCGCGGCTGGCACATCGCAGCAGCTGTCCTCTCGCTGATGGTGCTGATCGCCACCGTGCTGGCCCTCCCCGATGGCGCACGCTTCCAAGTGATGGTGGGCAACCTCGTCGGCTACCCCGGTGCGCTCATCGAAGTGCGGGTTCCCGTGGCCGCACAGCCCGTCGTGCTGCAGGCATGGCAACCCGCACTCGCGCAGCTGGGGCGGCCCACGGCGATGCGCTACCCGATCGGTCGCACCGGCGGCGAGCATGAAGCCCATGCGGTCGTGCCCGTACAGGTGCGGCAGCAGGGTGATCGCATGCAGGTGGCCATCGCACTGCCGGTAGACAGCGAAATGCTGCGCGCGGAGCTGGCACGGCTTGCAGGAATGCCGGTCGAGGCGATCAACGTGCAGCAGCGCGACGTAGCGCCATGGCGGGAGTCGGGCTGGCAGCCACTGCCCGGTCTGTAGCGTCGAGCCATGCTCGACACAATGAGAATCACGCCCCGCGCGGCAGCTTCGCAGCCCACATGTTGTCCACCAGGTTCGGATAGCGCCGCCCGTTGTCCTCCGCACGCTGCCGCGCGGCTGCCTTCTGTGCATCCGACAACGGCTGCGACACCTGCCCCTTCGGCTTGGGCTTCTTCCACGGTGGTGTCTTCGGCTCGCGCATCGCCGCAGCTTATCGCTTCAGGAAGTTCAGTAGCGCCAGATTGAAATGATCCGCATGGCTGGTGTTGCAGCCATGCGGCGCGCCTTCCAGGATCACCACCTCGCTGCCCGCAATCGCCTCATGGGTGCGCTGGCCGGAGCCCTCGAACGGCACGATGGCGTCACTGTCACCGTGCAGGATCAAGGTCGGCACCGTGATCTTCTTCAGGTCATCGCGGAAATCGGTGGTGGCAAACGCCTTCATGCAGCCCAGCGCCGCCGCCTGGTCGGATTGATGGCACAACGCGATCGCTGCCTGACGCGTCTCTTCGGTCACCATCAGCTGCCCGTTGGCGCTGAAGAAGTCACGGGTGAAGCCATCGAAGAACGCCTCGCGGTCCTTCTCCAGCCCACTGCGCATGTCATCGGCCTTGTCCTGCGTCAGCGGGCCGTCCGGGTTGTCGGCGCTGCGCAGCAGGTAGGGCGGCACCGCCGCGGCGAACACCACACTGTGCAGGCGCTCCTGGCCGTGGTTGGCCACGTAGCGCGCCACCTCGCCGCCGCCCATCGAGAAACCGACCAGGGTGACGTCGCGCAGGTCACGTTCCTCGATCAACCCCGCCAGGTCCGCCGCCAGCGTGTCGTAGTCATAGCCTTCGGCCGGCTTGTCAGAGCGGCCAAAGCCGCGCCGGTCGTAACTGATCACCCGGTGCTGGGCATCGCGCAGGATCGACACCTGCGGTTTCCAGGCATCGGCGGACAACGGCCAACCGTGGATCAGGATCACCGGGCGGCCGTCGCCACCACTGTCTTCAACATGCAGGCGGATGCGGAAAGCAGGCATGGGAGCTCCTGTGGAAGGGGAGGATTGCAGGCTAGCGGCCACGGCCTATGGCAGCCGTGAGGGAATCGCGCCCGCCCGTGACATCGCCTGCACACGCGTCCGTACAGCGCCGCACCGGCATTCCCGGCCTTCGCACCGCGCCTTCCCGGTTTCGTCGCAGCGCCGTACCGCCGTGGTCACCGGCATGCCAGCCTGCGCACATCACTCCCGGGAGTTTCGCCATGTTGCTGCTCACCCTGCCCCTGCTGGCCGCCGGCCTTGCTGCCGCACCGTCGCCCGCCGATGACCTGCGCGAACAGATCCGCCAGGCTGATACACAGCTATTTGCTGTGGCCTTCGAGGCCTGCGACGCCGAGAAGGCCGCCGCGATGACCACCGAAGACATGGAGTTCTTCCATGACAAGGACGGCAAGTCGGCCAGCAACCGCGAGGACTTCCGCCGCAGCGTGGCCAGCATGTGCGACAACGCGCGCAAGGGCGGCTGGCACCTGCGCCGCGAGCTCGTGGAATCTTCGCTGCAGGTGTTCCCGCTGCACGACGAGCGGGCGCTGGAAATCGGCAACCACCGCTTCCACGAACGCGGCAAGGACGGCCTGGAGCGCTGGGTCGGCCAGGCCCGCTTCATCCAAATCTGGCGCCGCGTGGACGGGCACTGGCTGGCCGAGCGGGTGATCAGCTACGACCACCACGCAGCGGACTGACCCATCGGGCGTGCTTCACGGGCCGGATCTATACTGGCGGGGCCCACCACGACCCACCGCAACCGTCCGATCGCCATGGCAGAGATCACCCCCAACCATCCCGAGTACGGCCTCAACCAGCAGATCCGCCAGGGCGTGGCCGCCCTGGACGCCCAGCATGGCCGTCCGTTCGACCAGACCAGCGAGCGCCTGACCGCCAGCCTGACCGTGCTCGCCCGCGAGCAGGGCCTGCAGCAGGTCGACCATGTGCTGGTCAGCAATGCGACGGCTCAGCACCCGGCCGGGCACAACGTCTTCGTGGTGCAGGGCGACCCGGCCAATCCGGCGCACCTGCGCGCGATGATGCCGACGGCTCTGGCGGTACAGACGCCGGTGGAGCAGTCGCTGCAGAAGCTGGGGCTGGGTGTACAGCCGCCGGTGCAGGCCGAGCAGCGGACGCTGGATGCACAGGCGCAGGACCCGCAGCAGAATCCCGTGCATCGCCTGGGGTGAATGCCACCAGGCGTCGATGCCATCGACGCCTGTGGAAAACCCTGTATCAGCCCATTCGCGGCTGGGCGTGCTGCGTCTGCTGCTGCAGCTGATCGTCCTGCGCGACGCGGCTGGCCTCGCGGCCCTGATGCTGCACGCTGGCGAGCTGGTACACCTGTTCAACCGTGCCCTGCTGGGTCTCGGCCAGCGAAAGGCGCTGGCGGTTCGCCGCCGGATCCGGTGATGCAGTCTCGCCCGTGCGCTGCAGAAAGACATAGCCCGGCGAATCCGCCGCACCGCCACTGCTGAAGGCCACCTGCAAGGTATCGCGTTCGGTGTAGCCGCCCTGCACCGCCAAGCGCGTCAGGTGGCCCGCCAGCAGTTCCGGCTGCTGTCCCGGCGGCAGCCCCTGCCGATCGGCGGCCTCACCCAGCGCCGCACGCACACGCTGGTCCAGCGGATGCAACGCATCACCCGGCGCACGTGCGTCGTTGGCCAATCGCTCACCGCTGCGCTCACCCATGTCGTCGTTCTCGCTCAGCAGGTGCTGCTTCCACGTGCGATCGGGCATCGGGTTGGTTTTCGTACGGTTGAGCTCGCTGTCGGGGAACGGCGGATCGATGCTTTCGACGCCGTGGATGTTGCGCAGCGGACGATAAGCGTCCTTGCCTTCGCCCTTCATGCCCAGGGGAATGCGCACATCCGGAAGAAGCTGCGCGGCAGGACCGATCAGCCCGTTCACGTCGATGCTTCTTTTCCGCTCGATGCCCGCATGATTCAGCGCTTCCCAGGTGAAGTCCACGCAGTTGTGGCGCACGTCCTTGTATTGCAGATCGAAGCCGTACTTGTCCGGGTGCGCGCCGAACGCCTCAAGCTTTTTGTACTGTTGCTCGCTGATCTCGAGCGTGCGGCTGTAATGGGGGTTCCTGTACTCGGCCGCATCGGTCCTCATGACCTCGCCCGGCCCGTTCATGCTTCCATGCTCGGAAGGCGCGAAGCCGAAACTCCGCGTGGTCTTGTCCGGCCCATGGAGCACGTAGAACATGTGCCCGGGCCCGGATGTCTGCGGAACCCCGTCCACAACTTTCTGTACACCTCTCTCGTCCACCAACGGCGTACCAGGTGCGGCAATGACGATTTCTACGGTGTAGCGCGGCTTGTCCATAAGAAAAATCCTTCAGTTCCTTCCAGCGGTGGGCTGGCGACTATTTTCCAGAGAGTGGGTCGGCATGGACCCGCAGCTGTGCCGGGTAATGCTGGAGCGCAGCGGTGAGCTGCACCGTGCGCACATCCAGACGGTAGCGGGCACCCGTTTCCAGCTGCAGCGTGACGATGCTCAGCCTGTATCGGCTGGCGTCCATCGATACCTGCTGCGCGTAGCGCCAGTCTGCCGATGCATGCCATTCGGGGAGCGGCTCGCCCAGATTGCGCGCCCTTGCCTGATGGACATCAGAGGTTGCAACGTCCTGCCAGGCACCTGCTATCCAGCGCTGCAGGGACAGCTGGAAGGGAACATGAACACTGTCCATGTCTGGCTCACTGCCGGGCCCGGGTCCATGTCGCTGCACTTCAAGATCCAGCACATAGGGTCGACCCGGATAGAAGTTGCGGGCATTCGTCTCGAACTCGAACCGCACCGCCTGGCCCGGTTCGGCCACATCGATGGGCTTGACCAGATCCAGCGGCTCCGGCGCGTCCGGTATGCGGCTGTTGCAGGCGCCGAGTGCGCCCGCCAGCGTGAAGATCAGGCCGGCACGCAGCCAGCGATGGATACCCAGCATGATTCAGATCCTTTGGCTCCCTGCCATGAAGTTTCTACCCTAGCGAGCGACCAAGGGTGCCGCAACCAAGCGATTGATTACTTTCCAGCCGGACGGGCGGCATGGATCCGCAAATGGGCCGAGTAATCCTGCAGTGCTTCGGTCCTCTGCACCGTACGCACGTCCACGCGGTAGCGGGAGTTAATTTCCAGTGGCAGAGCAACCAGGCTCAGCGTGTACTGGCCGTCACTGCCCATGTGCGGCGACGTATACCGCCATTCGCTGGAGGCATGCCATTCCGGAAGCTGCTCACCTGCATTGAGCACCCCGGCTTGATAGCTGTCGTAGGTGGGCACATCCTTCCAGGCATCAGCGCCCCATTGCTGCAGGGTCACCTCGAACGGGACCCTCATCGTGCCCACGTCAGGCTCGTCCGGCCTTGCCGTGGCTTGGCGCTGCAACTCCAGCTCCAGCGCATACGTGCGACCCGGATAGAAGTTGCGGGCATTCGTCTCGAACTCGAACCGCACCGCCTGGCCGGGTTCGGCCACATCGATCGGCTTGACCAGATCCAGCGGCTCAGGCGCATCCGGTATGCGGCTGTTGCAGGCGCCGAGTGCGCCCGCCAGCGTGAAGATCAGGCCGGCACGCAGCCAGCGATGGATACCCAGCATGATTCAGACCCTTTGGCTCCCTGCCATGGGCTTCAACCCTAGCGGGCAGCCTCCGGCACTGCAACCGAGCAAGGAAAAAGGCAGGGTCTGCACCCTGCCTTCTTCACGCGGCACGTCGGCGGGCGGGGCCCGGCGTCAGCGCCTTACAGCTGGATGCGCGCCACGCTCTCGTCAGCGCCCTTGTCATCCTTCTCGCCGTTCTTGATGCTCACGAACAGCACGTTGTTCTTCGCATCCAGCGCCAGGCTGTTCGGGTGGGTCGGCACCCTGTAGGTCGCCACCTTCTGGTAGCTGTCACTGTTGTAGGCCGTCACCGTACCGGCCTCGCGGTTGGTCACGTACAGGCGCTTGCGCGGTGCATCCAGCAGGATGCCCAGCGGGCCGGCGTCGGTCGGGATGCTGGCCAGTTCCTTGCCAGTGCTGCGGTCCAGCACCAGCACGCGCTGGCCCGGGTGCTTGCTGACCAGGCCGCTGCTCTTGGCCTGGTAGCCACGCAGGAATTCCGAGCCCTGGTCGGTCACGAACAGGCGCTTGCCTGCCGGGTCCAGCGCGATGTTCATCGGCTGCTCGGCGGCGATCTTGTGCTGCGCCACCACCTTGTTCGAATCGGTGCCCACCACCACCAGGTCCGCCAGCAGGTTGCTGGTGTAGACGCGCTTGTTGGCCGCATCCAGCGCCAGGCCCGGTGCCTTGGCATTGCCCAGGCCGTCGATGGTGTTGATCACCTTCAGCGTGGTGGTATCGATCACGAACAGCACGCTGCTCACGTCCGGCTGGCTGCTGTGGCCGGTCACGTACAGGCGGTTGGCCGCGCTGTCGACCACCAGCTCGCGCAGGTCGTGGGTGTAGGCGGCCTTGCCGTCCTTGCCGGTCTTCTTCTCCATCAGCTGGATGGTGCCGACGGCCTTGTTCTGCGCGGTGTCGACCACGGTCACCGACAGGTCCACGGTGTTGCCCACGTACAGGCGGTTGTGGGCGTCATCCAGCACCACGCCGAAGGCTTTGCGCTCCAGCGGAATGCGGGTTTCCACGGCCAGCGTGGCCGGGTTCAGGCGCAGCACCTGGGCCGGGCCGGCGTCATCGCCGAAGCCGCCGGAGGAGGCCACGAATACGGCATTCTGCTTCGGGCTGTAGGCCAGCTCGTACAGGCCCTTGGCCACGGCCTGGCGCTGCACCGCGGTGGTGGCGCTGGCAGCAGGTGCGTTGTCGGCGAATGCGGAGGGCGCGCCGAGGCTGAGCGAAACGGCAACGGCCAGAGCGGCCGAGCGGAAGAGAGGATTACGGAACATGCGAGCGTCCTTGAATGGGCACGGGAAGGTGTCCTGGCTCGCTGGGCCGTACTGCGACGGCCCGCCCCGCATCTGTCTGCGCGAGGTGGGCTGGCTGGGGTTGCGGGGGAATGGTAGCAGGTGGGGGGCATGGCGTGCGTCTGTGCGCGTATGGCAGACGTTCGAACTTGGTGCTGCCCGCCGGCTATGTCATCCGTGGGCCGTGGCTCTGCTGAAGCTGCTGCTCCCCCTGCAGGTGCTGCATATCGCGCTGCGACGGGTCCTGCTGCAACTGCGCGACCCGCTCGAACGAGGCCTCCACCGAGGCCTGCGCCGCCAGCTCCGCCGGCATGCTGGCGCGCTGGTGTGCCGGGTCACTGCGGTCACCCTGCACGATGAACAGCTTCGGCGCAGTATCGCCACGCTGCTCCCCCAGTACCACTTCGTCCACGCGCGAGAACTGCTGCTCCTTCGACAGCGCAAGCAGGCTGGCACTGACATTGCCGTTGCGTGCGCCAAAGGCGCCGAGGTCGGCCACCTGCTGGTGGATCTGGTTGAGGCGGGCATGGTCGTCGTGCGACGGGTCCGCGGGCGTGCTGCGTGCCGCGATGGTGCTGTTGCCGCGCCACTGCTCGCCGTTCTCGGTGAACATCCACTCGCGGAAGGTCTGCTTCGGCATCGGGTTCCACTGCACCCTGTCCAGCTCGCTGCCCTTCACCTGCTGCGGAATGGCATTGACGGCGCGGATGTTGTCCAGGACCTTGGTAGCGCCCTCGTAGTTGCTGATCTCCCCGGCCAGCCCGACTGGGCGCAGGCCTGCCTGGTTCAGGGCACCCCATGCGAAATCGGTGCAGGCGTTGGAAAAGAAGTCGTAGTTCATGTCGAAACCGTGCTTCTTCGGGTCTGCCGAGAATTCCAGGATGCGGTCGTACTGCTCCTTGCTGATCTCGATCGTGCGCTCGAAGCGGGGCTTGTCGTAGACCGACACGTCCATGTCATCGACTTTGCCCCTGTTCGGATCGTCCTTGGTGCCTGCGTGGGTGAAACCGATGCTCTCCGGCAAGGGTTCACCCGAACGGCGCAGCGACAGGAACATGTGCCCCGCGAACGAAGGCTCCAGCAGAAACCTGTTTCCCTCAGCATCACGGCCGTAGCGCGGCGTACCGGGGGCCGCCAGATGGATGGTTACGCTGTAGCGCTCGGGATCGTCCTTGTGCATGTCTACTTCCCTAGTGATTGATAACCAACGATCAGTTCTGCTTTCAGGCCTTCCAGCTGGGGCCGATCCTCCACAAGTTCCACCAGCAGAAGGTAGCGCCCGGGTGTAATGCCTCCGACCCGCGCCAACTGCAACGTGCGATAGAGCACGTCTTCGGAGTACAACCCGGCCTCGGCCAAGCTGTTGATGTCCACACTCCCCGTCGTCAGGTCTGTGACCACGCCATCATCGGCGATCTTCTGCGAGTCGCGTCCATCGCGAGTACGCTGCCAGAGCTGCACAGGACCAGATGCACCGCCATCAATACGCTCCAGGCGCAGCCGCGCTGGCAAACGCCCGAGAGTGATCTTCTCCGAAGCATCCAGCAGCCGTCGCGCGTCGGTATCGTGCAGCCGCAACCCGATGTTCAGAATCGGAATGGCCGGCTTCTGGGGCGCCGGCAGATCAAACGTGACCTCTGCAATCCGACCGGCCTTCTGCAACTGCACGGCCCGCGTGAACGGCACAACCGTGCGGGCCTCGGCCTGCGCACGCGTCAGCAGGGGCGGCGCAACCTCAAGCGCTGGCGACGCACGGCATGCCGCCAGCGCGCCCAGCACCGCCAGTACCACCAGCCCCCGCCGCAGTGGTCGCGTCATTGCTCCTTCAACCGCAGCGAATCGGCCACATCGGTCTTGGCCGCCACCTCGGTGGCGATGCTGGCGCGGCGGTGCCCCGGGTCGTTGCGGTCGCCCTGCACGATGAAGATGCTCTCGGCGGCATGGCTGTTCTGGGTCGGGCGGCTGAGCAGCACGTGGTCCACGCGCGAGAGGTTGTTCTGCTTGGCCAGCACCAGCAGGCTGGCACTGATGCGCTGGCTGGCCGCATCGAACGGACGGCCATGCGCGGCGTCCAGCTCGGCCACTTTCTGGATCAGCTGCGAGAACAGGCGATGGTCGGGATGCGAAGGGTCCAGCAGCGTGCCGGCCACTTCAATCGGCGTCGGCGGCGGCTCATCGCTGGCACGGTCGCCCTGGCGATGGTGTTCGGCCTCGCGCTCGGGCATCGCGTGGTGGGTTTCGACATTCAGGTCGCTGCCCGGGAACGGCGCGGCAATGCACTGGATTTCCGGCAGGTTGAACAGCACCGCGAACTCGCCCAGGTTGCTGCCGCCGTCCAGCGGCGCCGGCAGCGGATGCAGGCCGGCGTAGTGCAGGGCGGCCCAGACGAAATCGCTGCAACGGTTGATGGTGGCCGGGCGATCCACATCGAATTCGAACTCGGCCGGTTCCTCGGCGAAATCACGCAGGCAGCCGTAATGCTCCTCGGTGATTTCCAGGGTGCGGCTGTAGTACGGGTCCAGATGCTCGTCGGCATCGTCGTGGCGCACCTGCGCGTACTGCACGCCGGACCGGGTTTCTCCCGGCGCCTGGCGCGGCGATGCGAAGCCGTAGCTGTGGGCCTCGTCGCCCGCGGCCACCTGCAGGTACATGTGGCCGCGCGGCGAGATGCCTCCACTTTTCAGCGGGGTGCCGGGGGCGGCCAGATAAAGCGTTGCCGTGTAGCGTGTTGCCTGCTCCATGCCTGTTCAGCCTTGATGGGTGCTGCGGTCCTGGCTGGATGATGGCATAGGTGGGATGGGCGGCAGGTGGAGGAAGAGAGGGCGCCGATCGCGACTTGCTGAATGTGTGAGCCAGCATGCAGTACCAGTGCCCAGAAAGCTCGCGGGCGGCGGCACTAGCCCATTTGCATGCCGCCGGACGTCTGGGCCGCCGCCTCGCGCTGCTGCGTTTCCTGACGGGTCTGCTCAGTCACTCGCGTGTCGATCTGCTGACTGCGGGCCAGCCCCTCCTCAAGGCTTTGCTGAGGCTGGTTCAGATCCACCATGGCCCTGAAGCCAGGCGTCGTGCCCATCACGAAGATCTTCTCTTCCTGCAGCACCACATCGCGCAGCTGTTGCGGCTGGTGAATGCCGTTCTCCCGCGCAGCAACCATCGCTGACATCACCTGCGCATCGCTCACCTTCTCAGGTAAGTCTGATCGCATGCGGTCAAACAGCTGCTGCGATTCCGGCGATAGTGCAGCTACCCGCTCGTGCGGCGACCGTTCGCCCTCCACCTCGGTCAACAGCTTCTGCAACGTGGTTTGCTTCTTGGGAAGGGGGTTCTCGTGCGTCGAATTGAGCTTGCTATCGGGGAACGGCTTGGGAATGCTCTTCAGCGCATCGATGTTCGGAAGCACCTTCATCGTCCCTTCGAAGCTGGGATCGGGCTTCTCGAGCTTGGGTCGCAAACCGGCCTGACCAAGGCCTGTCCACACGTAATCGACGCAGCTGTTCGACAAGCCGTTGTAATAGAGGTTGAAGCGGCCCTGATCGCGATTGACGCTCGCCTCGCCGTACGCCTTCAACTTGTCGTATTGATCCTTGGTGATCTCGAGCGTGTAGGAGAACCGAGGGTTCTGATAGGTCTCGAATTCCCCCTTCACCACGTGCCCAGGCCCGGTGATCCCCGTTTTTATCGGCGAAAACCCATATCCGTCTTTCTTGTCACCATCGGCAACCATGAAGTAGGCATGGCCCGCCGAAGATGAGTGGGTCGTGCCATCCTTGCCTGCAACAGGGGTCCCCGGAGCAGCGAGGTAGACCGTGACGGTGTAAGGCCCCTTCTTGCCTTCCTGGGGTGCGGCTGCGCTATTCGATTGACTGTCCATAGCCTTATTTCACGTTGTAGTTGGCGACGAGAAGCTCGAAGTTGAGATGTGCAACTTCTGGGTTGCCCTGAAGGTTGGTCACCTTCAGCCGGTACTTCCCGGCCGTCAGATCCCCGGAATCGGCACGGGCCACCTCGTATTCCCTGTAGGCCAGGGACATGTCGTACTTTCCTGCGTTGACCAGGCTGTTCGAATCCGCGCCGATGGCGCTCCTGTATTCGTACACATCGCCCTTGGCCGGTTGATATCGGCTGCCCTGCCAGACAGCAGGCAGATCGCGATTCAATACCTGTAGCGCTATGGGCGTTTCGGTTTCGCCCTCCAGCTTCCACAGCTGCACCTTCAGGGGAATCCGGGCGTCTTCAAGGAAGTCGACATCGCCCGGTTTCATATCCGGGCGCTTGGCGGGCCCGCCGGTACGGAACCCAATCAGGAATGTGCGAGGTTTGGGATCTTTCTCCCAAGGCGGTGGCAGTTCAAAACGCGCCTCTACCGTCGCACCTGCATGGACCAGGTCCATCGGCTTGGCGACGGGGAAACCATCGCCATACATCTGGGGTGCCTGGGCGCCACAGCCGCCCGCGAGCAGGGGCAGCAGTACCATCCATGGCCTCAGTAGCTGTCGCATCCGTTCCTCACATTCGGGCACTCATGTGTCGGCAGTTTATACACCGCACCGGCCGGCAGGACCTGAACTGGCTTCACATTGCCCCATGGCGGAATGGGGATTCCTGCCGATGAACATTGCGCGGGCCAGTTCTGGTGTTGGCAGGCACGCGATGGTGCAGGCACTATTCCTGCAGTCAGGAGGATGACCATGACCACAATAGACACCGCATGGCTGGAAGCGTTCGACAAGGAGCTTCTCCACCTGTTCGCCATCGACCATAGCGATGCCGGCATGGATGAGTACCTGCTGGGCTGCTACGCAGACCTCACGCCGCGCGAGGCGGCGCTGGCGTTCGGCAGTGACTACGACCTGGAGCGCGACGATGCGCTGTGGCCGCGTCCGGGCGTGGTGACGGAAAGTTAAGCTGTGTCGCAATCAGCACACTTCGGATCTCAGCCATGCGGGCAGATTGTCGCTTTTGAGACCCTGACCCTCTGCAAACCGTGCTTTTCAATGCGCATTCGGGCGGTAACTTAACACCGGCCGAAACCACTGCACCGCAAGGGTTCTGCTACGCATTTGCCATGCAACAATGCCGTAAGCGTCAGCATTTGCGGCCTCTGCGGCCTACGGTTTCTTGGCATCTCGCAACCATGCGAGTACACCTTGGCGTGCCACCGGAAAAGGGTGGCGCGGGACTCGAAAACCCGTCTCTGTACCAGATGTATGCGCTTGCCGGCCGGCGTCACCTTTTGTGTGGCGCCGGCTGGCAATCCGTTCGCGTTCCATGGCGGGCGGTGCGTGGGGATCTTCGGATCCGCCGGTCTGGTACATACCGGTTTTCGAGCCCGCACCGTCCGCCACCTTTACCGGTGGCGCTGCTATCTGTCTTGTACGGAGCATTGCCATGAACACATCGGACTTCCGTTCCCTGCACGCGCAGTACGATCCGGACAACGCCGAGCCCGAGCGCGAACCTTCAGTCGATCCCAACGCCTTCGTCGCCACGCTGCGCCGCATCGGATCTGGTGTGGCTGCGGATGGCCAGCCTTGGCCGGAGCGGCATCAACTGCCTGGGCGCTGTCTTCAGCTGGCGGATGCGGACTGCGCGCTGGCGGGGCTGCGTGTGGTGGCGGAGCTGATGCTGGCTGCGGAGCGGACCCGACAGAACGGCGCGCCCGAGGAGTACCTGGGGGATCGGGTGATGGAAGGGTTGAAGATGGCTTGTGTGGCGTTGACGGCGCAGGCCAGTGCTTGCTTGCTGGTGCGCGGATAGTGCCTGCGTTATCGAGATTGTGCGATGCGGCTGTGGCTTCGCAGCGCCGCCCATGAGGGTTCCGCCCGAAATTGTCACCACCACGCTCATGGTTATGGGCATGGTGATGGCGGATCACTACCTTCCCCAGGCCACGCTGGAGGTGCAGGTCTACCCCAGGCTGTCGGATGCTGAGTTCAGCCTTATGCGGAAGGAGGCTAAGGCGTTTGCGAAGGCCCGGGGTGGCGAGGGGGTAGTGGTAAGTTCAAGGGATGAGAGTGCGCGGTACTTTGAGCTGCGGGCAAACGAGAAGCCGGTGATGCTGGTGGACAATTCCGTGGCGCAACTAATGGTGATGGTTGCTGGGGACTCGCAGGAGCGGGTTCCGGATTTGCGAAATTTGCAGCAGCAGTGGCGGGTGCGGGCGCTGCCGGATTGGGAGCGGAGGCGCTGATCCGCCCAATGATCAGATGTCGGCAACCATAAGTCGAGGCATGCAGGCCTTACCTTTGAGCCTTCCCGGCATCGTTAAGGCATCCCCGATATCGGGGATGCCTGCCAGAGGATGCTCATGCCTACTTTTTCAACAGCACATCCCGATGGTAGTTGAGGTAGCGAGCCTGAGCCGCAGAGAACGGAATGCGGGGAGCCTTTTGCACGACATCCCATTTCACCCGCACCTCATCTGGCAACTGGCTGCTAAGAATTAGACCACCATCATCCTCAAAGGAAATGTACCCCCGGTCGAACAGACGATCGATATGCGGGGCGAGCATTAGGCCGTTGTCACCATCAAGGCGCTCGCTGTTCTCGCTCTCTGACCACGGCTTGATGTGACTGGCAATCAGGAAGCTGGCATCACTGGTGCCGGTCACCCGACAGATCTTCTCAATGTCGCTGACATTCTTTCGGTAGACGCCCTGACCTTTTCTGGCCTTGATCAGTTGGAGCTTCGCAGTCTCGTCGATGTTCTTGTCATTCGCGATGTCATGGATCGCCCCCTCGTCCTGCCACTCACCGATGTCATCAAGATCGACTTCGAGAAGCTCCAGCAGCTTGGCAGCCATCTCCTCGGGAACTGGGAACAAGTAGGCCTGATTGCCCTTGCCGTCAACCTTCAAGGGTGCGTACTTCGCAGGAAGGAGCAGCCCAATCTGGCCCATGTAGTCGCTCACCTTCAGTGGAGCGTCCACCAGGTGGTAGTCCACCGGGACTGCCCAACCATCCTTGCGCCATTCCTGGTCCGTCTTCTTGTACTCCTCAGGGCGGTCCATCGAATAATGGGCGCCGTTTGCGATCGCGATCGCCTTGATTCGGGCGCTCGCGAAGGCAAAGACCACATCGCCCGGCCGTATTTGAGTCATGTTTTCGTAGGAGGGGTTGACGTTCCCCTTTACGTTGGTCTTAGGCGACCATAGGTAACCTGCCTTAACAGCCCTGTCGAAGGTCTGCTTCTGGTTCACCCACCAGTACCTCATCCCCGCCCCCTGTCTCGTCCGGTTATACGGCCTATTGGCCTTCGAGACAGCGATATTACCGTTTGGATGTCGCAATCGGCACGCTTTTCCCTAAGAGGGAGCAATTCTCCTAAAGTTCACTATAACAACCGTTTGGCGGTTGATATTTAGCACCAAAGTAATTATTCGGCCGAAGCGATCAAATCAGAAAGAAATGGCAGTATTTTTGACCATCCAAAACTCACCGACCTGGCCTGCCAGCAATTCAAAAATGCCCAGGCCCGGGCGATCTCTTTCGCTCCGACGGAGAGTAGCTATCGATGAGGGCAGATTAGCTCTCCAGCACTACTCGCTACAACGAGCGGACGCACTGAATATTGGCATCGAAGTTATGCCATATGCTCAGCCGGAGCGAGATCTTGGAAAAACATTAGCCAAGAGAAGACATGAGCTGGGACCGGCGGCATTGAGGAGAGATGGGTTGAAAGCAATTAATGCAGGAAACCATTTCTTCTAAATAAATCATGGAGGCGCTAAAAATTAGACGCACACAAAAGAAAAGATGGTCGAACTAAACTTAGAAATAGTGAAACTAATTCTGTTGAAATATTTGACACCGAGTCTCAGCCAGGGAGGAATCCCCTCCCCATAAATGAGAGATAGCATGATGGGAGACACCGCCGCCGAACCTATCGCGCGACTGCAACCCGTACGCGCCGGCAGGCCCAGTGCAGACCAGCCGTCGCGATTCGGTTCACATGTAGTCGAACTCCGGTATCACCCAGTCAGGCGACAAAAACACCCTCATCCAAATCCAACAGCGCCAAAAAAGGCGCTGAAGACAATGAGATAGCGAGAAACCAAGAAATCTCATTAAAGACTAAAACCAACCTAACTACTTCTTCTTCCTACTAGCTGGCTCCTTAGCGGGCCTCTGAGAAAGCAATGAACTAGACCTGCTGACAGAGCATCCAGACGCCTGAAGCGGGGAACTTGACTTAATCCAATCTGGCAATTCATCGTATCGAGAAACAGCCCCCTTTAACTGCCGTGACAACTTATCACTTAGAACTGAAGACATGTCGAAATCCTCTCTTAGACAAACCACTAAATAGACTACCGATTCTATACATGCTACAACAGATAAGATATATCAAACGTGAAGATCGATCGTGGAATACGACGCGACTTAATTAATTTAAGATTTTTTATTTCGTGATAATTTTACAGAACGCGCCCTTCCGCCGACTTTTGTTTTCTTTGCTTCCCTAGCAATAGCTTCATCTACCTGTTTCGCTGCAACCGCCTCTTGGGACAAATAATGTGCCGGCGTGGATATGAAACGCGCTCTCTCTGAAGATGCCGACGCTTCGTTTGCAACTCCCATCGCATTCTTTCTGGGAGCCATTCTAAACATGGACCCATACTTACGAGGAGCAACCCCATTAAAAGACTGGAAGTTGACTCTCCCGACTACAGGAATCGGGCTATCCACAGCAATCGAATCTGAATGAAGATCTCTTGCTCTGCTCTTCGGATACGGCTCTACATAAACCACGCGTTTGACGCCTGCTGCTACAACATGTCGTGCGCAGACATGGCATGGGAACGTCGTTGTATACAGCGTTGAATTGTGCAAAGAGAGGCCGCGCTTAGCTGCATCGGCGATTCCGGCCATTTCACCATGAACAATACGCCCGTGCTCCAGAAGATTATTAATCCCCGCACCGGCTAGCACAGGATTCTCATGCGAGCCGAGAAGCTCATGAATCCTATCCTCAGGAGATAGCCTATTTACTCTACTCGATAGCCAACCAGCATTCCGAAGACGCTCAATAACTTCTGCCACCAAACTCGTTTTTTCAGCCACACTACTGTCGTAGCCTCGCTGAAAATCTCTGGCATCTCCTGCTCCCGGCCAATACTGACCGCCTCCCGCCTGGGGAACATCATTACAGCCTACCGCGATCAAGTTCCCTTCATCATCGCAGTAAGCGGCACCAACCTGCCTCGAAAGGTCAGCGGAGCGAAGAGAAACACCCCAGGCCAAAAACATGCCGTACTCATCAATGGTTGGAGTATGGAATGGATGCCCGTAAATAATTTCAACAAAGCGGGCGATGGCTGCATGGGCCTCTGCCCTGTTAGCCATATTTACGAAAAAGTCAGCCTCAGAAAAGGAATCACCTACTCTCTGACCTTGCTTCCGGCCATCCTTTTCATCGGACTTTACTATATCTTCAGCAAGCCCTCTCGAAGAATTCAAATCAGATGACTGTCTGGACTTACTAATTCTAGCCGATAGCGTAGCCACCCTATCTTCGCGCGGCTCATAGAACGAGACGAGATAGAACGAGTCGCCATATACCAATCTGAGGAAATTTATCTCTTCCGGATTCTTCAGCGTTAAAAATATATGTGCAATATTATTGCCCGGCTCGGATGACGCCCCCCCAACCTCTTCTCGATACTCCATAACCTCCAGTATCGCAAGCTTGGCCAGGAAGCTACTGTCTCCAAACCTTTCGCGAATAGCATTCCCGGCGCTCATCAGCTGCTTAATCCGCTGATCCTCCGAACTGAATGTCTTCGCGACCGAGCCGCTCACATCCGAGATAAGATTACTCAGCTTTATCTTATTGGACCTAATGCCAATAGCATTCAGACGCTCCTCGAGGATCGCCACGCCCGATGAGTAATTGACACCGACCGGTGCGACAACTCCGATGAATATCTCCTGACCCATACCCCCCCCTATAAGCAAGAAAATTTACTTAGCTTGCAGCACTGCGGAGCTAACAAGCTCCCCTTCGAACAATTTTGCGTAACCATTCTTACCGCAGTCGTACGCATACATTGCTCGAAGAAGCCAAAGTTTTTGCCAGAGCGCATCGCCGCTCGACAACTCGATCACTTTTAGCCCAAGAGCGGCCGCCTCTTCACCGTCAATTACGGAACCATGAGAGTGATAATGAGAACGAGACGCAAGCTTCTCTACCACAGAATCGACAATGTCAGGTTCACTCGCAAGCATCCCCGACTTAAGGAGAGTTGTCGCCAGCTTACGCGTCTGATCTCTAAAGGATCGCGCAAGAGTTACCAGCATAGGATCACACACCTGAGATTCAGCGCCGATTATAAATTCAGCAGGAGCGCCACCAATATGCGGATCTATCGGACCAAGCTCCGACGTGGCAGACATTATTATCTCTGCGCCACAAAGGGCAATAACTGTCCCATTACTTTTTGCTCTGCGCGGAATGATCACACGAAGATCAGGGGCCAGCTTCCTCAATATTGAGCAAATTTTCTCAGTGGGATCCGTAAATCCACCGTTGGTTTCCAGAAGAAGGTCTGTACCCGCCCTTGTTTTATGGCGAAGAAGCTCATAAATGTGCTGATCATCGCCCTGATCGATCTGGGCATCGGTATTTTCAGTATCAGTAAAATAAACAACAAGATCTCGATCCGTCTCTTCTTGAATATCGCGAATCAACTGCTGCCGAAGATAGCGATCTTTATGAGTTACCCAAAAGAGTGGCGACTGCTTTGGGACTTCCTTGTTCCGTGGAAAGCAATCCTTCACAGTAGTCACTCCCTTTCAGAATCACTGGTCTTTCGCTTGAGGATATTATTTACAGCGTCTATTAACTTCTGCTGATGACTTATAGGCGGCGTCAATACGACCTCATCTTTGACCAGAGTCTGATAGGAACGCACGCCGAACCTATCCAGCGATTGACTCGCATCCCTTTGCCTTAGGACAAAAGTAGAGTTTTTTTGCTTTTGCATGGGCAGCCCTCGAGATCGACCTGCATTGTCGACTCGAACCGTCGCATTTTTTAAGATCACAGTCCACAAGCCCGTCTCACTGAACAGTTCAGTGAGACGGGTCCTCTAGAGGCTGCCGCCTAATCAAACCCCAACAGGGTTAGCCTTCTCCGGATCAATCTTGTACTGCTTGATCGCCCGGGCCACATCCTTCGCGGTCATCTTCCCTTCCTTCGCCAGCGCCGCAATCGCGGCATGGGCGATGTAGTAGCGATCCACCTCGAAGAACCGGCGCAGGTTCGCACGCGTATCCGAACGACCAAACCCATCGGTACCCAGCACGGTGTACGACATCGGCACGAACGCACGGATCTGGTCCGCATACGCACGCACGTAGTCGGTGGCGGCAATCGCCGGGCCCTGGCGGCCTTCCAGCAGCTCGGTCACGTAGGCCTTGCGCTGCTCACCTTCCGGATGCAGGCGGTTGGCGCGCTCCACGTCGAAACCATCGCGACGCAGTTCGTTGAAGCTCGGGCAGCTCCAGATATCGGCGGTCACGCCGAAGTCCTTGTCCAGCAGCTCGGCCGCGGCAATGGCTTCACGCAGGATGGTGCCCGAGCCCAGCAGCTGCACGCGCAGCTCGCCCTTCTTCGGCTTGCCGGCGTCGGTCAGCAGGTACATGCCCTTGATGATGCCCTCGGCGGCACCTTCCGGCATTTCCGGGTGGGTGTAGTTCTCGTTCATCAGGGTGACGTAGTAGTACTCGTCCACCTGGTCTTCCATCATGCGCTTGGTGCCGTGCTGCAGCACCACGGTCACTTCGAAGCCGAAGGTCGGGTCGTAGCTGCGCACGTTCGGGATGCCACCGGCCACCAGATGGCTGAAGCCATCTTCGTGCTGCAGGCCTTCACCGTTCAGCGTGGTGCGGCCGGCGGTGCCACCCAGCAGGAAGCCGCGGGTACGCATGTCCGCTGCCTGCCAGGCCAGGTCGCCCACGCGCTGGAAGCCGAACATCGAGTAGTAGATGTAGAACGGCAGCATCGGCACGTTGCTGACCGAGTAGCTGGTACCGGCGGCCATCCACGAGGCGATCGCGCCCGGCTCGCTGATGCCCTGCTGCAGCACCTGGCCGCTCTGGTCTTCGCGGTAGAACATCAGCTGGTCGGCATCGACCGGCTTGTACTTCTGGCCGAACGGCGCGTAGATGCCGATCTGGCGGAACAGGCCTTCCATGCCGAAGGTACGGGCTTCGTCGGCCACGATCGGCACGATGTGCGGGCCCAGTTCCTTGTCACGCAGGGTGATGTTCAGGCTCTGCACGAAGGCCATGGTAGTGGAGTAGCTGCGCTCGCCGCTGCTCTTCAGCAGGCGCTCGTAGGCTTCCAGCTTCGGCGCCACGAAGGTCTTGTCGGCCTTGCGGCGGCGCTGCGGCAGGTAACCGCCCAGCGCGGCACGGCGTTCCTGCAGGTACTGCACTTCCGGCGAATCCGGGCCAGGGTGGTAGAACGGCACTTGGCCATCGGCCAGCTGCGCGTCGGTCACCGGAATGTTGAAGCGGTCGCGGAAGTGGCGCACCGCTTCGTCGTCCAGCTTCTTGGTCTGGTGGGTCGGGTTCAGCGCTTCACCGGCGCTGCCCATGCCGTAACCCTTCACGGTCTTGGCCAGGATGACGGTCGGCATGCCCTTGGTGTTCACGGCCTGGTGGTAGGCGGCGTACACCTTGTGCGGGTCGTGGCCACCACGGTTCAGGCGCCAGATGTCGTCGTCGCTGAGGCCGGCGACCATCGCGGCGGTTTCCGGGTACTTGCCGAAGAAATGCTCGCGGGTGTACGCGCCGCCGAAGGCCTTGCAGTTCTGGTATTCGCCGTCGACGGTTTCCATCATCAGCTTCTTCAGGACGCCGTCGCTGTCCTTGGCCAGCAGGGCATCCCAGTAACCGCCCCACAGCAGCTTGATCACGTTCCAACCGCCGCCACGGAACACGCCTTCCAGTTCCTGGATGATCTTGCCGTTGCCGCGCACCGGGCCGTCCAGGCGCTGCAGGTTGCAGTTCACCACGAAGATCAGGTTGTCCAGGCCTTCACGGCCGGCCAGCGCGATGGCACCCAGGGTTTCCGGCTCGTCGCTCTCGCCGTCGCCGATGAAGCACCACACCTTGCGGTCGGACTTCTCGATCAGGCCACGGTTTTCCAGGTAGCGCATGAACTGCGCCTGGTAGATGGCGGCCAGCGGGCCCAGGCCCATCGACACGGTCGGGGTCTGCCAGTATTCCGGCATCAGCCACGGGTGCGGGTAGGAGGACAGGCCACCGCCGTCCACTTCCATGCGGAACTTGTCCAGCTGCTCTTCGCTGATGCGGCCTTCCAGGAAGGAACGCGCGTAGATGCCCGGGGCGCTGTGGCCCTGGATGAACAGCAGGTCGCCCGGGTGGTTTTCGCTCGGGGCGCGCCAGAAGTGGTTGAAGCCCACGTCGTACAGGGTGGCGCCGGAGGCGAACGAGGCGATGTGGCCGCCCAGGTCACCCGGCTTGCGGTTGGCGCGCACCACGGTGGCCATCGCGTTCCAGCGGATGATCGAACGGATGCGCCATTCCAGCTCGGCATTGCCCGGGCTCTTGGCCTCGAGCTGCGGCTCGATGGTATTGACGTACTCGGTGGTGGGAGAGAACGGCAGGTAGGCGCCCGAACGACGGGTCAGTTCCACCATGCCTTCCAGCAGCTGATGCGCGCGCTCGGAGCCCTCGACATCAATAACGGCCTTCAACGACTCGATCCACTCCTGGGTTTCCACAGGATTCGGGTCGTTGTTCAGCACCTCGTTCAACCAGTTCATTAGCGCTCCCATAACCGCACGCACGCGCGCGACTGTTGTATAGATTTCTAGACCGCAAAGTGTAGCGCACCAAGGGCTTTCGTCACTTGGCTACGCAGGCGTATGGATGCAACCGGCCAGTGTCCGCAAGGGGCTTGCCAGGCCCGCTGACGGCCCTGCGGCGGGCCTTGGCGGCTGCGCGGGCTGTCGCTTGCGGGCCGCTGCGCCCATGTGCAGGACGCAGTGTTACTGCTGCCGATGACGGTTGTAGGGCAACTCCGGCACCGCCGTAGGTGCGCCCCGGGCGGGAGTACTGAACCGGCGACAACATGTCGCATCTGCCTCTGGAATGGTGCCGGCAGCGGGTCCAGCGTGGGCCGCGAGTGAGGGGCCTGACAGCCCTGCTCCCTTCCACAGCATCGCCGGGGCGCCCTGCAAGGGGCGCCCCTTTTGCTGTGCGCGTGGCCGGCCGTGGCCCAAAACGGACCTGCTTGTGGCCGGATCGATGATTGCCGGCTTCGATATATCGATATATCGTTTGCACACTCGTTTACCGATATATCGAAATGAGCCGTACCGCTTCTCCCAGAGCCCGTTCCACCAATCCGGAAGTGCCGCGCCGCAATGGCCAGCCGCGCGTGCTGAGCCGCGGCGACCTGCGCCTGCTGGTGCTGGCCCTGATCGGCGAGCAGCCGCGCCATGGCTACGAACTGATGCAGCTGATCAGCAACCAGTTCATGCAGGCCTATACGCCCAGCGCCGGCACCATGTATCCGCTGTTGGCCAGCTTCGAGCAGGCCGGCTGGATCGAGGCCGAGGAAGTGGACGGCAAGCGGATCTTCCGCATCACCGCCGCCGGCGAGTTCGAGCTGAAGGTGCAGCGCACCCAGGTGCGCTTGGCGCAGCGACGCGCCTTCGACCGTGCCCGCGAGATCACCAAGGCCTCGCTGCCGCCGCCGCTGGCCACTGCCCTGCGCGAGTTCAAGCGGGCGTTGGTGCACCACCACGGCCGCTGGGCCGAGGGCGAGGCGGACGAGGTGGCGGCGCTGCTGACGCGGGCCTCGGCCCTGCTGAACGGTACCGCCGGTAGCGAGGCATCACCGCTTTCAACGACCCAGCCAGACTGAATCCAGCCAGGTCCTTCCCCATGCCGCGCGCCCCCGCGCGACACCTTTGCAGGTATCCCCATGACCGAACACAACAACACGCGCCTGCGCCTGGATGTGCGCTTCCGTGAACTGACCGTGCTGCGCACCGAAGACGTCACCCCGCACATGCGCCGCGTGGTGCTGGGCGGCGACGATCTGGCCGGCTTCGATTCGCCCGGCGCCGACGACCACATCAAGCTGTTCTTTCCCAACGCCAGCGGCGAGATGGTGCTGCCGGTGCTGACCGCTGAAGGCCGCAGCTACCCGGCCGGCAAGGAGCCCTCGCCGTCGCGCGACTACACCCCGCGCTGGTGGGACCACGAAACCGGTGAGCTGGCCATCGACTTCGTGCTGCACGACCAGGGTATTGCCGGGCCGTGGGCCGAGCAGGCGAAGGCGGGCGACGTGCTGGTGATCGGCGGCCCGCGTGGCTCGTTCGTGGTGGCCGACAGTTACGACGCCTATGTGCTGATCGGCGATGAAACCGCGCTGCCGGCCATCGCCCGCTGGCTGGACGTGCTACCGGACGGCGCCGAAGTGCAGGCCTTCATCGAAGTGAGCGACGAAGCCGAGCGCCAGGAGCTACCGCAGTACGAGAACGTGCGCATCCACTGGCTGGAGCGCAACGGCTTCCCGGCGGCCAGCAGCACGCTGCTGGAAGACATGCTGACCGACTTCGAAGCGCCGGACGGTGATGTCTTCTACTGGATCGCGACTGAATCGCGCCGCGCGCGGATGATGCGCAAGTTCATCGAAGGCCACCTGGGCGTGCCGCGCGACTGGATCCGCTCGACCGGCTACTGGAAGGCCCACCCGGACGAAACCGACGGCGATTGAGCAAAAGACGGTAGGTGCGAACCCTCCCTGGTGGGTGCGGACCGTTGGTCCGCACGCTCTCGACTGTGTAGATCCGAGCCCATGCTCGGCTGCTCCGCCCTCGGTGGGTGCGGACCGCCATCGACTGGTGGGTGCGGACCGTTGGTCCGCACATTCCCATGCAGTTGCCGGCCAGCGGCCGGCACGACCCGGCAAGCAATGCGACAATCGCGCTCCTTTCCTGCAGCAACGAGGCCCACATGGCCAAACTGACCCTGGCCAGCGTGGACGCGCTGCGTACCCGCTTTGCCGATGACGCTGCCTGCGATGCGGCGCTGGCCGCCTTCGCCGATGCCGCTGCCCTGCGTGTACCGCTGCGTGAGCTGGTGGAGGCACAGCACCGCTACCTGCAGGCCGAATTCGAAGTGGCACAGGTGGCCGACGTGCTGCGCCGGGACCAGAAGTACGCACCGGTCGGTCGGCCTTCGATCAACATCGTGCAGCTGCGCAAGCAGCAGGCCGCGACCAAGCAGGCGGCGCTGATCGCACGCCAGGTGGTGGCGCAGGCCGCGCAGACCTTCGTGCGCGTAAGCGGGCTGGCGGTGAAGGCCAAGCAGAGCCCGAGCGCCGCGTGTGCGGCGTGGTTGGGCACGTTGCGCTGAGGGATCGTGCGGACCAACGGTCCGCACCCACCGAATCCAGGTCCGCAGCCTGCCAGCGGCCGGCGCTACCGGCACCCAAAAAGAAGGCCCGCTTTTCAGCGGGCCTTCTGCCTTCTCACGACGAGTGAGTTGGGTGCATCAAGCGGCCGGCTTTTCGCCGGTGGCTTCGGTGGTGATGCGGATCTTCACTTCATCGCTGACGTTCGGGGCATACGCGCCGACGCCGAAATCGCTGCGCTTCAGGGTGGTGGTGGCATCGAAGCCGGCGGCCGGAACCTTGGCCATCGGGTGCTCGCCGCCGCCGTTGACGGTGACGTCCAGGGTGACCGGCTTGGTGATGCCCTTGATGGTCAGGTCACCGGTGACGGTCAGCTTGTTGGTGCCGGCCGCTTCCACCTTGGTGCTCTTGAAGGTGGCATCGGCGAACTTGGCGGCGTCGAAGAAGTCGGCGCTCTTCAGGTGCTCGTCGAACTTGGCGGTGAAGCTGTTCAGGCCGCTCAGCGGCAGCTTCACTTCCACGGTGGACTTGGTCACGTCTTCGGCGTTGTACACCAGGGTGCCTTCGACGTTGCCGAAGTGCGCGCTCGGGTTGGAGAAGCCGAAGTGGCTCCACTGCGCCAGCACGTCGGTGTGGCTCGGGTCCAGCTTGTAGGTGCCCGAGGCGATCTTGATCGCTTCGGCGGCCGGCGCAGCGGCGGCGGCATCGGCAGCCGGGGTGGCAGCCTGCTCGGTGGTGGCCGGGGCGGCGGCATCGGCAGCCGGGGCAGCGGTGTCAGCCGGCTTGGAGCAGGCGGCGATGGCCAGGGTCAGGGCCAGCGGCAGCAGCAGTTTACGGGTGGCGCTCATCTCAGGAACTCTCCGGATCGTAGGGTGGGTACAGCAGGGACCGCCAAGGGGGCGGCCCGGAATCGATACAGCGACTTACGCGATGCGCGCCGCTTCGTCGAACGACAGGCGCGGCAGACGCGGGAACAGGCCCGCCGGGTCACCGTAACCCAGGTTGACCAGGAAATTCGACTTGATGGAGGTGCCGGCGAAGAAGGCTTCGTCCACCTTGGCCGCATCGAAGCCGGACATCGGGCCGGCATCCAGCCCCAGCGCGCGCGCGGCCAGGATCAGGTACGCACCCTGCAGGCTGCCGTTGCGGATGGCGGCTTCGTGGCGGCCTTCCTGCGGGCCGTCGAACCAGGCCTTGGCATCGGTATGCGGGAACAGGTACGGCAGCTTCTCGTGGAAGTCCAGGTCGAAACCGATGATGGCGGTAACCGGGGCGGCCATGGTCTTGGCCAGGTTGCCTTCGGACAGGGCCGGGGCCAGCTTGTCCTTGGCTTCCTTCGAGGTGACGAAGACGAAGCGGGCCGGCGTGGTGTTGGCCGCGGTCGGGCCCCACTTCACCAGGTCGTACAGTTCCTGCAGCAGGCTGGCCGGGACCGGCGTGTCGAGGAAGGCGTTCTGTGTACGGGCGGTGCGGAACAGCTGATCGAGGGCAGCAGCGTCGAGCGCGTGGGACATCGGTGAACTCCAGGGCAGCGAAGGGAAGTCAGTGCCCGCGGGCGGCGCGGGGCGAAACGACGAGCCGCAGTGTAGAGTGTCGCGACTGTTGCAACACCCAGCAGGGCTGAAACGAATTAATGCCAATGGTGAAACGATCGAGCGCGCCCTGGACGGTCACGGACGGCCGTGCGGGCAATGTCCGCCAGGCGGTCGCGCTGGCCACGGCGCTGCGCCAGGGCACCCATCGGCCGCTGCTGCTGCAGCCACGCGCGCCCTGGCGCTGGCTGTCGCCGCGACGCCTGCCTGGTGATGTGAACGGCTACGGCGAGGCCTTCGCGACGCTGGCTGCCGAGGCCCCGGCGCTGGCGATCGGTTGTGGCCGACAGGCCGCTGGCGCCCTGCGCGTGCTGCGCGCACGTGGCAGCCAGGTGGTGCAGATCCTCGACCCGCGCATCGGCGCGCGTCACTGGGATGTAGTGGTGGTGCCCGAACACGATGCCCTGCGCGGCAACAACGTGCTGACCCTGCTCGGCAGCCTCAACCCGGTGGACGACGACTGGCTGGCCTGGGGCCGCGCCGCGTTCGCCGGCTTCAGCACCCTGCCCGGCCCGCGCACCGCGCTGCTGGTGGGCGGCCCGACACCGCTGGCACCGTGGGACGAGACGGCGATGGTCGGCGTGTTCCAGGCACTGGCCGACCAGATCCGCAGCGAAGGCGGCAGCCTGCTGGCGACCACCTCGCGGCGCACGCCACCGGCCTTGGCCGAGATCCTGCGCGCGAAATTCGCCGACCTGCCACACGTGATCTGGGGCGATGGCGGCGACGGCACCAATCCCTATGGCGGCCTGCTCGGCTGGGCCAACCGCGTGGTGGTCTCGCCCGATTCGGTGAACCTGCTCTCTGAAGCCTGCGCCACGCGCATGCCGGTGATGGTGGCGCTGGCCGATACCGTGCAGGGGCGGCTGGCACGCTTCCAGCAACAGCTGCGCGAGCGCGGGCGATTGCAGGCGCACTGGCTGGACTGGCAGTACGACCGCATCGAGCCACTGCGCGAAACCGCGCGGATCGCGGCGGAAGTGAAAGCGCGGCTGGCATTGCGGTAGTGCCGGCCGCTGGCCGGCAGGTCCCGATCATCCAGCGATTTCTGAACATTTCGATCCAGCTGCGCGGTTAGAGTCCAGCTTCCTCCATCACGCTGAACGTCTTCATGCGTACCCTGCTCCTGCTGCCCCTGGCCCTGCTCGCTGCCTGTTCCACCACGCCCACCGAGCTGGATCCGATCTCGTATCAATGCCAGCAGCAGCTGGATGCATACCGCGAACAGCCAGCGCTGCGCGATCCGAAGACGGGCGAGCGCCCACCGCTGCCGATCGCCCCGATCAGCGACGCCTGCGACAGGGAACTCAAGCGCAAGGGCGTGGATCGCCCGCTGCGCTGAGCAGCGTATGATCGGCGCGCGGGCCTGCCCGCCGTTGAAGGTACCGACATGGATTGTTTTTCTCGCCTGCCCCGCGCCGCGCTGCTGATTGCCAGCCTGCTGGCGACCGCACCGGCATGGGCCAACAGCACCGCGTGCCGCGAACGTTACCCGAGCGTGGCGTCGCAGGCAGCGATGCTGGACGTGGCCTGGACCACCGCCGAACGCCTGGACGCGCTGCCCGACGTGGACGTGGTGGTGGCCGCGCGCGGTGGCCAGGACCTGAGCCGCTACGGCCTGCGCCACAGCCACCTGGCCTTCCTGCTGCGCGAGGACGACGGCCGCTGGCGCGCGATGCACCTGCTCAACCGCTGCAAGACCGACAGCTCGCAGCTGTACCACGAGGGCCTGGGCAACTTCGTCGGCGAGAGCGGTGGCCATACCGACCTGCGCATCGGCGTGCCGTCGGCGCCGTTGCGTGCGGCGCTGCGCGCGATGCTGGTGCCGCCCTCGATCCAGCCCAAGGCGCTGCACGAAGCGAAGTACAACGTGGTCGCCTACCCGTTCGCCACCGACTACCAGAACTCCAACCAGTGGGTGCTGGAGGTGCTGGCCGCAGCAATGGCGCAGGCCGAAGGCGCGCCGGCCATCGTCAAGCGCGAACAGGCGCAGCAGTGGCTGCGCCAGCAGAAGTACCAGCCCAGCGTGCTGCATATCGGCCTCGGCAAGCGCGTGGGTGCGCGCCTGTTCGTGGCCAACGCCACCACCACCGACCATCCGGCCGGCGAGCGCATCTCCGGCAACTATTCGGTGGTGACGGTGGAATCGGTGTTCGATTTCCTGCACCAGCGCAGCCAGCTGCAGCAGGAACTGGTGATCCCCCACGTGCCGGTGGCCGGTGCCGCCGCAGCCTCGCCCTGAATCACGCAAGGAGAACGACATGCGCCTGCTGCACAACTCCCTGGTATCGATGCTGATCGTCAGCGCGCTGGCCTGGTCATCGGCCGCCCACGCCGAGCGCCGCATCGTGATCATCCATGACCCGGGCCCGCAGGGGCCGAGCCTGGAAATGTCCACGCAGATGGTGGCCTCGGCCCGCGCGGCGGCGGCGAAGGAAGCCCAGGATGCGGCCGACGCCGGCCAGCCGCTGGCCCGCCCGCAGCAGATCAAGCTGCCGCAGATGCAGGTGAGTGGAATCGCCACCACCGTCGATGGCCGCCGCGAAGTGCTGCTGCGCGATGCCAACGACCCGCAGAACACCGCGTCGATGCAGTACCCGCGCGGCGTCGGCGACCCCGCCGTGCAGTTCACCGTGGGCCAGACCGTGAACTTCGAGCCGACCGGCGCCGACCAGGGCTGGCAGCTGAAGGACAACCAGGGCCGCCCACTGGAATACCTGCCCGAGGCCACCGGCCCGCGCGACATTTTCGATACCCGGCGCTGAGCCGCCGTTCCCACGCTGACCAGGAGGTCTGCATGTTCCGTTGCCTGCGCGTTCCCGCTTCTGCCCTGCTGCTCTCCGCGCTGCTGGTGCCCACCGTCCATGCCGGCGCTGCGCCGCAGTTGAACAGCGGCCAGACCAGCGTGCTGGTCACGTCGCTGATCGTGCTGTCGATTCCGTTGGCCACGTCGATGGGACTGGCCGAGCTGTCCAAGGCCCCGTTCAAGGCCAGCGAGCGCAACGGCAAGGTCGCCGCACGCACGCCGGCGGTACCGCTGCCGCCGATGGAGGTGAAGCAGGTCGCCACCACCCCAGCCGGTGATCGCCAGGTGCAGCTGCAGGTGCCCGGCAAGGCCGACCAGACCGCAACGCTGCAATGGCCGGCGGCTGCAGGCGATGACCCGATCGCCGGTTTCGTCGTCGGCCAGCAGGTGCGCTTCGACCCGACCGACGCGGGTGCCGGCTGGACCGTGAAGAGCGCACAGGGCCAGGCCCTTGCCTACGTGCCGACCGCCTATGCCGCTGGCGACGTGATGAGCGAAGCGCTGTAAAGCTGAACGACCGGTTTTGGCTTTGCTGCGGGCCGGGCGGATAATGGGCGATCCCCTTTGTCCCCCTGGCTCGCCATGTCCGTGCGTCCTGCCCCTGTGTTTGCCCCGTTGACCGCCCGCGCCCTGGTGCTGGCGGTG
Organism: Stenotrophomonas sp. SMYL41; assembly: GCF_036319965.1. Taxonomy (NCBI): domain Bacteria; kingdom Pseudomonadati; phylum Pseudomonadota; class Gammaproteobacteria; order Lysobacterales; family Lysobacteraceae; genus Stenotrophomonas; species Stenotrophomonas sp. SMYL41. The sequence goes on from NZ_JAWIRX010000003.1 coordinate 288,648, forward strand.
CTGGCCATGGGCGCGGTGGTGCTGCTGTCCAACGTACTGGTGCAGTACCCGATCAACGATTGGCTGACCTGGGGTGCCTTCAGCTATCCGGTCGCGTTCCTGGTCAGCAACCTGATCAACCGCCGCTTCGGCCCTGGCCCGGCGCGCCGTGTGGCGTGGATCGGTTTCGCGGTGGCGGTGCTGCTGTCGATCTGGGTGGCGACGCCGCGCATCGCCATTGCCTCGTGCTCGGCGTTCATCGTGGCCCAGCTGCTGGACATTACCGTGTTCGACCGCCTGCGCCGTGGTAGCTGGTGGCGCGCACCGATGGTGGCCACCACCTGCAGTGCGACGGTGGATACCACCATTTTCTGGTCGATCGCCTTTGCCGGTTCCACCCTGCCGTGGGTGAGCTGGGCCGCCGGCGACCTGGCGGTGAAGCTGGCGATCGGCGTGTGCCTGCTGGCCCCGTTCCGCGCGCTGCTGTGGAAGATGGCGCCGCTGCGCGCCACCAGCTGACCGCTGTCGCTCTGGTAGGTGCCGACCTTGGTTGGCACACACCTTGAACCCGGTGGGTGCCGACCGTTGGTCGGCACGCTCCATCAGAGTTCATCGCCGCTGAAAGATTGTGCCGACCAACGGTCGGCACCTACCAATAGCAGACCATCGCCGGGCCATTGATCCGGTAGCTGCCAACAGCGGGGCATCACCGGGCCAATGATCTGGTGGGTGCCGACCGCTGGTCGGCACGCTCCTTCAGAGTTCATCGCTGCTGACAGATTGTGCCGACCAACGGTCGGCACCTACCAATAGCAGACCATCGCCGGGCCATTGATCCGGTAGCTGCCAACAGCGGGGCATCACCGGGCCAATGATCTGGTGGGTGCCGACCGTTGGTCGGCACGCTCCATCAGAGTTCATCGCCGCTGAAAGATTGTGCCGACCAACGGTCGGCACCTACCCAAAAGCTGCTACCGGCACTCAGGCGAACGGCAGCTCCGCGGCGATGCACGCCGCCGTGATCACCGCACACGCCTCTTCAATCGCCGGCGTGGTCGGGGCCAGCCGCGGGCGCCGGTCGAGCGTGCAGGCCAGGCCCACCTCCAGCAGCGTGGCATGCGCTCCATGCAACGCCTGCGCGGTGTCTTCCGGCAGGAAACCAACAGCGGCCAACGCATCGATCAACGATGGCGTATCGCGTGGCTGCAGCAACGCCGCGTGCTGTGCACTGCGCGCCAGCACACCGGTCTGCAGCAGGAACTCCAGGTCCACCACGCCACCGGCGCCCTGCTTCAGGTCCAGGCGCGCGGCATCGCTGCGGTCCAGTTCGGTGCGCATGCGCCCACGCATCTTCAACACGTCGGCATACAGCACACCGGCATCGCGTTCGCGGCCCAGCGTCTGCGCACGCACCTGCTCGAAGTCGGCCAGCAGGCCGGCATCACCGGCCACGCCACGCGCGCGCACCAGCGCCTGGTGTTCCCAGGTCCACGCACGTTCGCGCTGGTATTCGGTGTAACTGGCCAGCGAAGACACCAGCGACCCCTTGCCACCGTCCGGGCGTAGGCGCACGTCGATGTCGTACAGGCGCCCGGCAGCGGTGACTGCACCGAGCAGCGCCATCACCTTCTGCGCCAGGCGCGCATACCAGCGCCCCGGCTCCAGCGGACGTGCACCATCGCTGGCGTCCACGCCGGCCGGATTGTCGTGCAGGAACACCAGGTCCAGGTCGGAACCGAAGCCCAGTTCAAGCCCACCGAGGCTGCCGTAGCCGATGATCGCGAAACGTCCACCGGGAATATCACCGTGCGCAGCGCGCATGTCCGCCTCGGCCATCGCCAGCACGGTGACCACCACCGCCTGCGCCAGCTCGGCCAGTTGCCGCGTGCTGTCCACTGCACCCTGGCGGCCGTCCAGCGTGGCCATTGCCATGCGGAAGCTGAGCGCCAGCCGCGTCTCGTTGAGCCAACGCAGCGCGGATTCGGGATCGTCCACCGCCAGTACCTGCTGGCACTCGGCCAGCATGCCGGCGGCATCCGGCATCGGCCCGGACACGCGCACGTCCAGCAGCTCATCCAGCAGCAGCGGGTACGCAGCCAGGCGCTCGGCCAGCAGTGCGCTGCGCGCCAGCACGTCCACCAACCGCGCTAGTGCGCTGGGCTGTTCGTCCAGCAGCGCGAGATAGCTGGTCCGGCGCAGCACCGCCTGCAGCAGGCCAAGCACGCGCTTGAGCGCGGCATCCGGTTGTGGCGAGCGCGTTGCCGCATGCAGCAACGCGGGCAGCACGCGATCCAGCCGCGCACGCGCGGCATCGGACAATGACTTCACGCCGGTGCCCTGCGCGAAATCGCGCAGCGACTGGTCGGCGCCATTGGCATCGAGGAAACCGGCTTCGGCCAGCAGCGGCGCATTGCTGCCCTCGGGCAGGCTGCGCCAGTAGTTGGCCAGTGCATCGGGCGCGGCCTGGCCCTTGCGCGGCGCCAGCAGCGCGGCGAATTCGGTACTGACCCGCTGCTGCTGCACGGCCAGCGCCGCGCGCAGCACATCCCAGTCGGGATAGCCCAGACCGACGGCGATGCGTTCACGGTCCAGCGCATCACTGGGCAACACATGCGTCTGCGCATCACGCAGCATCTGCAGGCGGTTTTCCAACCGGCGCAGGAACAGGTAGGCCTCGCGCAGTGCGCTGCCATCCTCCGGCGCGATCTGCCCGGCCGCCACCAGCGCGTCCAGCGCCACCAGCAGGCGGCGCTCGCGCAGCGCGGGCTCACGGCCACCGCGGATCAGCTGCAGCGCTTGGCACAGGAACTCGATTTCGCGGATGCCGCCGGCGCCGCGCTTGATGTCCTCATGCAGTTCGCGGCGCGCGACTTCGGCGGTGATCGCCGCCTTCATCTCGCGCAGGCCATCGAGCGCAGTGAAATCCAGGTAGCGGCGGTACACGAACGGGCGCAGGGTCTGCAGCCACGCTTCACCGGCCTTGATATCGCCGGCCACGGCGCGCGCCTTCAGCCAGGCATAGCGTTCCCAGTCGCGGCCTTCGCGCTGGAAGTACTGGTCCATCGCCGCGAACGACAGCGCAACGCGGCCGGCGCTGCCGAACGGGCGCAGGCGCAGGTCGACGCGGTGGCTGAAGCCATCGACGGTGGTTTCGTCCAGCAGCTTGGCCAGGCGCTGGCCGAGGCGCGCGAAATATTCCTCGGCCGCCAGCGCACGCGGGCCGTCGGATTCGCCGCCGTGCGGGTAGGCGTAGACCAGGTCCACATCGGAACTGAAGTTGAGCTCGCCACCGCCGAGCTTGCCCAGGCCGAACACCACCAGCTGCTGCGGCGTGCCTTCGCCATCGCGGACCACGCCGTGACGCTGTGCGAATTCCTGCTGCAGGGCCTCCAGCGCCAGCCGCAGGCACTCCTCGGCCAGGGCGGTGGCGCCGGCCAGGGTCTGCGCCACGTCGTCCAGGCCGGTCAGGTCGCGCCAGATCAGCCGCGTCGACATGGCGGTGCGCCAGCGCCGGATCTGCGCCGGCCAGTCGCTGGGCTGCAGCGGATCGAGCACTGGCGCCGGAATCGCCGGGCAACCGGGCGCGGCCAGCTGCGCCAGCAGCGCGGGTTGCCGCACCAGGGTGTCCAGCGCGAAGTCGCTGGCCACCGCCAGCCGGGTCAGCAGCGGCAACAGATCAGCCGGGACGGGCTCGGGCAGGACCTGGGCCAGGCGCGCCAGGGCGCGGTCGACAAGGGGCTGCAGGGACGCGGGCAGTTCAGCGGGAGCGAGGGTCATGCCTCGATTCTCGCGGGGTCGGATCCCTTTGCCAACGGCGAAGGGCGCCGACCCCAGATTGCTGGCACTGCGCGGGTCAAAGCCTTTTGCCCGTGGCAAAAGGATCCGACCCGGTGTGTCGCGCGTATTCATAATGGGTGGAAGGCAATAAAAAAGCCCGCTTGCAGCGAACTGCCAGCGGGCTCTGCTCCCTCCCCCACGTCGGGATGCAGGGCCATCGTGCGGGCTGCGAAAGCACTTTGCACGCTGCACTGCAAAACAAAACCGGTGGGTATGGGTGACCCCTGCGGGGAAAAGCCATTCCACGAAGGTAGAACCCCCCGTACGGAGGAGGATGGCCGATAATCGGGTTTCCCCCCAGAAACACTGTCGTCATGTCTGTTGATCGCATCGCCAACGCGCGTCTCCGTGACCGCGTGGTCTCCGCAGAGGCCGCAGCCGCGCTGATCCAGCCCGGTGAAACCGTGGCCATGAGCGGCTTTACCGGCTCCGGGTATCCCAAGGCCGTCCCCGTGGAACTGGCCCGCCGCATCGAAGCGGTGCACGCCCAGGGCCAGCCCTTCCAGATCAAGCTGATGACCGGCGCCTCCACCGCGCCGGAGCTGGATGGCGCGCTGGCCAAGGCCGATGGCATCGCCATGCGCATGCCCTTCCAGAGCGACCCGGATGCGCGCAACCGCATCAACGAGGGCAAGCTGGATTACATCGACATCCACCTCAGCCACGTGGCCCAGCACGTGTGGTTCGGCTTCTACGGCGAGATCGATACCGCCGTGATCGAAGTCTCGGCCATTCGCGAGGACGGCTCGCTGGTGCCCTCCACCTCGGTGGGCAACAACAAGACCTGGCTGGACCTGGCCAGGAAGGTGATCGTCGAGGTCAACGAATGGCAGCCGGCCGGCGTCGACGGCATGCATGACATCTACTACGGCACCGCGCTGCCGCCGCACCGCAAGCCGATTCCGCTGGTGAACGCCAACGACCGCATCGGCGACACCGCGCTGCGCTGCGACCCGGACAAAATCGTGGCGGTGGTGCGCACCAACGGCCCGGACCGCAACAGCCCGTTCAGCCCGATCGATGCGACCAGCGAACAGATCGCCTCGCACCTGATCGAGTTCCTCAAGCACGAGGTGAAGAAGGGCCGCCTGCCGCCGAACCTGCTGCCGCTGCAGTCGGGCGTGGGCAACATTCCCAATGCCGTACTGGCCGGCCTGGCCAAGAGCGGTTTCCGCGACCTGGCCGCGTTCACCGAGGTGATCCAGGACGGCATGCTCGACCTGCTGCGTGACGGCGTGCTGAGCTACGCCTCGTGCACCGGCTTCGCGCTGAGCCCGCAGGCCAACGAGACCTTCAAGGAACACATCGATTTCTACCGCGAACGCATCATCATGCGCACGCAGGAAATCTCCAACCATCCGGAACTGGTGCGCCGCCTCGGCTGCATCGGCATGAACGGCATGATCGAGGTGGACATCTACGGCAACGTCAATTCGACGCACGTGATGGGCACGCGGATCATGAACGGCATTGGCGGTTCGGGTGACTTTGCCCGCAACGGTTTCCTGTCGGCGTTCCTGAGCCCGTCCACGGCGAAGAACGGCACCATCTCGGCGATCGTGCCGATGGCCAGCCATGTCGACCACACCGAGCACGACGTGTCGGTGATCGTGACCGAGCAGGGCCTGGCCGACCTGCGTGGCCTGACCCCGCGCAAGCGCGCGCAGGTGCTGATCGACAACTGCGCGCACCCGGATTTCCGCCCGCAGCTGCAGGACTACTTCGACCGCGCCAGCCACGAAAGCTACGGCAAGCACACCCCGCACCTGCTGCCGGAAGCGCTGTCGTGGCACCAGCGCTGGCTGGATACCGGCACGATGAAGGGCTGACTGCGTTGGGGGTCAGAGCCCTTTTCTGCCGAAAAGGGATCTGACCCCGGTCATGCGCAACGTCGGGGTCGGATCCCTTTCCATGGGAAAGGGCTCTGACCCCAGGTACGGACACCTTCACGCGGTGCGCAGGCTCGCCAGCGATTCGGCCTGCAGCCGCTCGTAGATCTCGAACTCGTCATTCACCGCCACGCCCAGCGCCTGCTCGAAGGCCTCGCGGTTGGCGTGCGCGGCATAGGCGCGCTGTTCTTCGCCGCCCAGATTCGACTGGAAGATGCCCGCAGCGCTGACCGGCAGGAAATCCTCGTAGACGATCGGGTCGGCGGTGGCCAGGCCCGCGGCCACCAGCACTTCGGCCGGCAGGTCGGCCACGCGCTCCGGCGCGGCGCGGCCAGCGTCGGTCAGCTGGTAGCGGTAATAGCCCAGGCCTTCCTGGCGCAGCGTGTCATGATCATCCGGGAAGCTGGCGAACACCGCCTGCAGGCGCTGGCCGTAGTCGCCACCGGTGCTGCCTTCGCCACCGGCATCCCGTGCCTGCGACAGCAGCTGGTCGTACAGCGCGCGGCCCTTCGGGGTCAGGGCAAGGCCACGCTGTTCGATCTCGCCGAAGCGCGCGGTATGCGTACCGGCATCGCCGCCCTCGCCGTCCGGGAAATGCACCGCCTCTTCCAGTGCCTTGAAGCTGGTCTGGCGCAGCAGGATCGGGCAGGCACGGCGCGGCGGGCCCTCGATCACCGCCTTGGCCGCCATGCCGTGTTCGATCATCGCCGCCTGCGCCGCGTCGATGTCCAGCGTGCGCGGGGTCAGGTGGTTGATGTGCGGGCCACGGAAACTGACCACGTCGGCCACCAGCCGATGCGCGTTGTGCAGCGCGTGGTAGGTCGGCAGGTCGACCGTGGCATCGCCGTGCCAGCGGAAGGTTTCCAGTGCTTCATCGACGAAGCGCTCGGCATCGGCCTGCGACAGCCCGCCGTCGCGCTCTGCCTGGTCGATCAGCGCCAGCGCGCCCTCGGTGAAGATACGGCGGCGGGCAAGGATCGTTGCCGATTCCGCACGCAGCGCTTCGTCTTCGATCAGCTCCAGGCGCAGCAGCGAGGTGAACACGCGGAACGGGTTCTGCGCCAGCGCGGCGCCGGTCAGCGGGCGGAACGCGGTGGAGTGCACCGGCACGCCGGCCACCGACAGGTCGTAGTAGCCTACCGGGTACATGCCCATCACCGCGAACAGGCGGCGCAGCGTCGCCAGTTCCTGCACGGTGCCGACGCGGATCGCGCCGTGGCGCTCTTCATCCAGCCGCGCACGCTCGTCGTTGCGCAGCAGCTGCGCGGCCAGTGCCGGATCCTGCTCCAGCACCTGTGCGTTGATCCGCTCCACCAGTTCCACCAGCGTGCCGTACAACGGCACTTCGGTGCGGTACATGCGGGACATGGCCTGTGCGAACAGGCGGCGGATCACATCAGGCGAAACGAAAGAGGCGCTCATCAGTCACTCGATTACGGGAACGGGGAACAGCTCGGACCCGTATTGTCGCCGGAGCGCGCGGCGGCGGCGATATGCAGAGCAACATGGCGCCCGGCCTGTGCAGGGGGGCGACCTGTGGACTGCTCCACCCGAATCAGGCAGCGGCCGGCACTACCGCTTGAGCTGGCGCTTCAGGGTGGCATCCAGAGTGATCGGCCGGTCCCAGTGCTGGTAGCTGGCCACGATGGCGTGGCGCACCGCGCGGTAGTGCAGGTTGTCCGGCTTGGTGGGCATGCGCTTCACCACCGCTTCCCAGCCGCCCTCCGGGTCCTGGCTGAAGGCGCGCACGCTGTCGCGGCAGGTCTGGCCACTGGCCTTGGCCCAGAAGCAGGCGAAGTAGATATCCCCGGCCTGCCAGCCATGGGTGGTGAACAGCGCGCTGATGTAGCCGCGCGGCACCTCGGCATAGCGCGACACCTCGTCAAGGAAGGCGTCGGGGTAGCGCTCGGCGTAGTGGTTGATGTCCTGAAGCTGGGCATCGACCCAGCTGTCACCGGTTTCCACCGCGTAGGCCGCCGAACGCTCGGCGGTCTGCTGGGCCAGCACGGTGGCCGGGACCAGCAGCAGGGACAACAACAGCGCGCGCAGTCGGAGATTCATGCCCCGATTCTGCCGCAGCTGCCGGGCCCTGTCAGGCCGCCGCAGCGGCCTTGGCCTCGATCGCCGCCAGTGCGGCCGGCCAATCGTGGGCGCTATCAGCGGTGACCATGCGCGGTTCGTCGTCGGCCACGCCGTGCTGGGTCTCGTGCGCCCAGGTCACCGCGTACGGGGTATGCACGCCCCAGCCGCCCAGGGTGACCACCGGCTCGATGTCCGAACGCAGCGAGTTGCCGACCATCACGAAGCGCTGCATCGGCAGGTCGAATTCGGCCAGCACGCGGGCGTAGGTTTCCGGATCCTTCTCGGAAACGATCTCGATGCGCGGGAACAGCTCGGCCAGGTTGGCGATCTTGATCTTCGCTTCCTGGTGGAACAGGTCGCCCTTGGTGATCAGCACCACCGGATAGTGCTCGGCGATGGTCGCCACCGCTTCGCGCACGCCGTCGATCAGCTCGACCGGGTGGCGCAGGGTATCGTGGCCGATCTCCAGGATGCGCTGGATGTCCTTGGCCTCGATGCGCTGGCCGGTGATGTCGATGGCTGCCTCGATCATCGACAGCGTCATGCTCTTCACGCCGTAGCCAAAGGTGCCCAGGTGGCGCTGCTGCACTTCCAGCAGGTGGCGCGCGGTCTGGGTGTCATGCACGTCGACGTAGCGCGACAGCAGGTCAAGATAATCCTGCTCGGCCTTGCGGTAGTAGTCCTCGCTCTTCCACAGCGTATCGTCACCGTCAAAACCGACCAGGCCGATGGCGCGCGACGGCGCAGGCGTGGGGGTGTTCATCGGCCAAGGATACAGGGGCGGCCATGACGAGAAAAACCCGGGCGGCCGCAGCCGCCCGGGTCCCCATGCACCGGTCTTCCCGAATCAGGCCTGGATCAACGGCCCTGCGCCGCGCCGGCACCCGCGCCGGCCTGCTGGGCGGCCACGTAGGCCTTGTACTCGTCGGCGCTCAGCTCGCCGTCCTTGTTGGTATCGGCCTGGTCGAACACCTGGGCCAGGCCGGCGTTCACCTGTGCCTCGGACTTGCTGATGGTGCCGTTGCCATCGGTATCGATGCTGGCCCAGGTCTGGCCACCGCCGTTGGCCTGCGCCGATGCCGCCGCGGCCGCATTGGTCGCCTGGTCAGCCGCCTGCCCTGCCTGTGCCGCCGACTGCTGCGCCTGCGCGGCCTCGTTCTGTGCCTGCGCGGCCTGCTGCTTGGCCGACTGGGCCATCGCCGGAATGGCCAGCACGCTGCCAGCGGCGACGATCAGGGCGATCAGGGGCTTGCGGTTGCGAATAGTCATCAGGGGTGTCTCCTACCTAATTGGGTGGTGTTGCGCGGCCTGTTGTTTCCGCACGGCACCTACCCTGCCACCGTGTTTCTGAATCGGTTTTGGGCCGCGACCGGCGTCAACACGCACGATTAACCACTCGCCTACGCGCATGCTTTAGCGCGGTGGTTAGCAGCGAGTGAGCAGGTCATAAGATGCGCATTCAGCGCTGCCGGATTTAACCGGCAACCAACGAAAAACCTGCGTCAGTCGACGTTCTGAGCCGCTGACCGCGAACTGAACAACACCCAGCCGAGGGCAACACCGGCGAGCGCACCGGCAATTTCCAGCACTACGCGGCTGCCGAGTTCGTTCGGATCGTGGATGGTGGCGAGGAACAGGCGCGCATACAGCGGCGACTCCAGACGCACGATGCCCATGTAGAACAGCTTCCACGCATCGATGCCAGCGGAGATGATCACGGCGATGACACACGACCAGCCGATCGCGTGACCCACAGTCCAGTGCAGCAGCCGGCACAGCCGAGACCACAGGAAGTACACCAGCAGCCCGACCAGCAGGGCGATGGCGCCCGCTTCCAGGGTGCCGAGCAGGCCGAAGTGCAGGGGAAGGTTCATCGGGTGGGCAGGGATGAAGAGGCGGCCAGTGTAAGGGATCTGCCCCGGACCCGATCCGGTAGCCACGGTAGATCCACGCCATGCGTGGATGAATCTCCATCGAAATCGAATATCTTCAGAATTGAACGGAGAGCATCCACGCATGGCGTGGATCTACCGTGTCGACCAAGGTCGACACCTACCAACAGCAGCGACCCTCTGCCGATATCCCTACCGCACGGGGACGTCGTATGCGGTGCCCGGGTCCGGTTCGGGCTGCAGGGTGTAGTGCCACCACTCCTGCGGATAATTGACGAAACCACGGCGCGCCATCGCGCGCACCAGCTGCTGGCGGTTCGCCTGCTGCACGTCGCTCAACCCACTCGTCTGCGTATGCGCGCGCGGGCCAAAGAAATCAAAGTCGGTGCCCATGTCCAACGGCGTGCATGCACCGCTGCGGCAATCCAGCAGCCCCAGATCCACCGTGGCGCCGCGGCTGTGGCCGGAGCGCTCGGCGATGTAACCGTCGGCCAGCAGCCGTGGCTTTTCCAGATCCGGGTACTGCAGTGCCTTGCGCGAGCGCTCGCGCGGGTCGTTCACCCAGGCCATGAACGCCTGCACCGAGCGCACCGGCCGGTAGCAGTCGTAGATCCGCAGGCCGAACCCATCCGCGCGCAGGTCCTGTTCCACCTGCGCCAGCGCCTTCGCCACCGGCGCCAGCAGATAGCACGAGGGCGCCTCGTAGCCCGGTACGCGCGCGCCGGTGAAGTTGTTGGCGCCGGCGTAGCGGATATCCATCTCGATGCGTGGCGACAGCGAACGGATCTCGACCAGACCTGCACGTGCCGCGTCCGTAGCCGGCGAAACGCGCGGCGGCTCAGCGGCGCTGGCGCTCGCTGCCAGGGCAGTCGCCAGTACGAGTGAAATGCAGGTCCTGGAAGTCATAGCTGAAGTCGATGTCCGGGTCGATGGCGCGCAGGTCCAGAGAGGGCGGCGCACCGTCACCGGGCTGCAGCCAGGCCTGTGCGTCTTCTCCCAGCGTATCCCAGCGCAGCAGCCAACGCCCCTGCAACTGCAGCACCGTGGCCTGCAGTCGGGGCGACTTGTCCACGCTGAAGTGCAGGCCGTCCGCGCCCGGGCACAGTGAGGCCGGGCCCAGCCACGGATCGCGGTAACGGCCCTGCCAGCGTAGCAGATCCGTGCGGCTCGTCTCCTGCGCCGCAGCGGTGGATGGCCGCGAATGGCCGGTCGCCGCCCGCGTTGCCTGGTCAGCCTTCAGTTCGGCCAGGTATGCCATCGCTGGGTGCGCATCATTGGGGGCGGTGAAGCGCTTCAGCGCGGCCTGCATCAGTGCGGTGCGCGCGTCCTCGCCTTCACCGTTGATCAATATCACCACACCCACCTTGCGGTCGGGCAGCAGCGTCAGCGACGAGTACATGCCCGACAGCGTGCCGGTGTGTGCCACCTTCCACTGCCCGTCCATGTCGGACACGCGCCAGCCGTAGCCGTAGCCGTAGAAATGCGCGTTGTCCCAGCGCCGCTGGCGTTCACCCAACGGCATCGGCATGTGCAGGGTCCACAGCGTGCGGCGCTGTTCACCGCGCAGCCAGTCCGGCACCAGCGTGGGATCGAGCAGCACCTGCATCCAGCGTGTCATGTCACGCAGCGAACAGCGGATGCCGCCGGCCGCCATCGATGGCAGGTCCGGGCTGATGTCACCGTCGGCGTTCACCACCTCATTGCGGTCACCACGCCAGGCATGCGGCTGCGCCACGTTGCCCACGCGCTTCACCGGCCATGCCCCCACCTGGCAGCGTGCCATGCCGAGTGGTTCGAACACCTGCTCGCGCATCAACTGGTCGTACGGTTTGCCACCGGCCGCAGCGGCCACTTCGCCGGCCACCACGTACATCAGGTTGTCGTAGGCATAGTGGCTGCGGAAGCTGCTGACCGGCTTGAGGCGCGCCAACCCGGCAATGATGTCAGCACGGGTGAACGTGTTCGGCTCCGGCCACAGCATCAGGTCGCCAGCGCCCAGGCCAAGGCCGCTGTTGTGGATCAGCAGGTCGCGCACCTGCATGTGCTGGCCGACCCAGGCGTCATGCATGCGGAACTCCGGCAGGTGGCGCTGCACAGGGTCGTCCCAGCGCAGCTTGCCCTGCTGCACCAGCCGCGCCAGCAGCGCGGCCGTCATCGCCTTGCTGTTGGAGGCGATCTTGAACAGCGTGTCCTCGTCGATGCGGCCGCCATCACCACGCGCGCCTTCGGCGCGCTGGTAGACCACCCTCCCCTGTTCGACCACGGCCATGGCCAGCCCGGGCAGATGCTCGTGCTGGACCACGGCCGCAACATCGGCATCGATCGAGGCGGTCGCGGTCGTCTGCGCCGCCGCAACCGGGAACACCACCAACGCCGCCACGCAGAGGCAGCGTCGAGCGTGCTGGGCTGGCTTCAGTAGGCCCATGTGACGGTCAGCTGCGCGTAGCGCGGCGACTGGAAGCCGGTGCCGTAGCGGTACAGCGGGTTCGGCGTGCCGATGCTGTCCTGCGGTTCGTAATCCTGGTCCACGGTCACCACGCGCTGCTGGTTCAGCACGTTGTACACCGCCAGCTTCAGGCGCAGGTCAGTGGGAATCGGCACCTTGTAGGAAACGCTGACATCCAGATCGTAGGTCCATGGCGTGCGCCCATCACCGCCGCGCGGCGAATGTACGAACACACGTTCGGACGGCACCGTCGCCTGGCAGTTGGACACACAGACGTAGTAGCTGTGGAAATCGGTCGCATCGAACGGATTGCCGGCACCGAAGCGGGTGATCGGGCTGCCGGACTGCACGCCCAGGGTTGCGGCCACGCTCAGGTTCTCGGTCAGCGCGTAGCTGCCGCGGAACTTGAACTGGTGGCGGCGATCATTGGCCAGGTAGCCATAACCGCGGTAGTTGACCCACGGGTTGTCGAAGTTCTCGGTGCGGCCGGCATCGGCGAAGTCGGTATCGGAGTTGACCGGGCCTTCGGCGTTGCCGCGCCCATAGGCCAGCGTATAGGACGCATTGAAGCCCCACTTGCCATCCCACGCACGGTCGACCTGCAGCTCCAGCGCCTTGTAGTCGCGCTTGGGTTTCACCCAGCCGCGCTGGCCCACGTAGTTGCCGTCATCGTCGTACAGCGCCCAGCCTTCCTTGGACGTGTCGATGCTGATCCAGCCATCGTTGCTGCCATCGCAGTTGGTGTCGCCCCAGACAGTGTTGGTGCGGCCCGGGTTGCCCATGATCCACACCCCGTCGATGGCACCGCATTGGCCGGTGGCGGTGATGTTCATGTCATCGATGGCGTTGTGCAGGCGGCGGTAGGTCACGCTGGCGCCAACCGACCAGGCCTCGTTGATCATCTGCTGGAAGCCCAGGATCGCTTCATCCTGGTAGACCGGGTCCATGTCGCGGTTCACTTCGGCGCGCAGGTCCGGCACGCTGCCATCGCCCTGCGAGTTGTCCACCGGTCCGATCTGCGCGCCCAGGTTGGGGATGTTGTTGGCTGCGCCGGAATAGCCGAGGAACTCATACCAGGTGCGTTCGTCGAGGAAGCCGCCGGCCTGCTTGATGTTGATGACGTTCGCCACCGGCAGGAAGTAGCGCCCCAGGTTGCCGAACACCTTGGTGGTGCCATCGCCGCGCACGTCCCACGAGAAGCCGAGACGTGGCGCTACCATGTCATCGATCTTGATGTAGCTGCTGCCATCGCCGCCCTTGTTGTCGAAGGCTTCCAGGCGCACGCCCATGTTCAACAGCAGGTTCGGCGTCACCTGCCAGTTGTCTTCCAGGTAGTAGGCCGAGTTGATGGTCTCGAAAGCGCCCTCCACCTCATAACGGCGCGTACGCGCCACCAGGCCACTGGCCGGCACCACGCCGCCGTTGAGGGAGCTTCCCGGCGTACGCGCATAGATGTCGTAGCGCAGGCCGCCCGGGCCGGGGTAGGCACGGCTGTAGTCAGAGGTGTTTTCCTCGCGGTCCATCCCGAAACGCAGCAGGTGGTTGCCCAGTGTCCATTCGAAATCGGCGCGGGCGGCTTTGCGGGTGTCCAATGCGGATTCCAGCTGCGAGCTGCTGGTGCAGCTGCGGTCACCCTGCAGCGAGGGTGGCACGCCCTGGCTGGCCGTTCGGTTGTCGAACACACGGTTGCAGTTCTCGTCCATCAATGAGCTCTGCAGGCGGTTGCGCTTGTTCTCGCCATACATCAGCTTCATGGTCAGGTCGTTGTTGACCTGCCAGCTGTAGGTGCCGGACCAGTTCTTGCCGCCTACCGTGTTGTAGATCTGGTTGCTGCGCTCACCTACAGTCTGTCCCGTGGCGTAGTCGTAATCGTAGACATCGGTGAGCGTCTTGCTCTTGTCCGAGAAGCCGAACAGCGACAGCATCTGGTTGTCGGTGATCTGCCAGTCGATCTTGCCGCCCCAGAACGGATCGTCGGCCTTGCCCTGGCTCAGGCGTGTGCCAGCGTCGTTGGTCGATGTCGGGCGGTAGTCGCGGGCTTCGTACATGCCGAAGAAGAACAAGCGGTCCTGCACCAGCGCACCGGACGCGAATACGTTCAGCGCACTGCGACTGTAGTCGTCGCGGCTGGCGGTGATGTAGCGGCTACCGCTGCCGTCGTAGCGGTCGCGCGCCTGCGACTGCCACGCACGCGGCTCGAACACCAGCTCGGCTCCCGCCTTGAAATCATTGCTGCCCGAACGGGTGACGGCGTTGATGACACCGCCGGTGCTGCGCCCGAACTCCACCGAGTAGCCGCCGGTCTTGACCTGGAACTCCTGGTAGAACGAGAACGGCACCGATGAGAAGCCGACACGGTTGTAGAAGTCGGTGACGTTCAGGCCATTGATGTAGACCGTGTTCTCGGCCACCGACGAACCGCCGAAGGAAATGCCCTGCCCGCCCAGCGACCCCTTGCCCTTCACCGCTCCCGGCGCCAGCAGCGCCACGGCGGTGATGTCACGGTCCACCGGCAGGCGCGAGAGTTCCTCGCGGGTGATGTTGGTGGCCGACTCGGTGGACTTCACATCGACCATCGACACCACCTGCGGTGCCCGCACTTCGACCGTGCCCAGCGTGCTGACCGCGCCGAGCGGCACGTTCACCGTGGTCGCGCTGCCGAGGCTGACGGTCACCTGGCCAACACGGCTGGCGGCCCCCCCCGGCAAGCAGACCTCCATCTCGTAGGTGCCTACCGGCAGCAACGGAATGCGGTAGCTGCCGTTGGCGTCGGCCTGCACCGATCGGACAAAGCCTGTGGCGGGGTTGCGTACGGTCACCGTGGCACCAGCCGGCACCTGCCCGGCCTCGCTCACCAGCCGGCCAACCACCGAACCGTCCTGTGCGAATGCGCTGGGCGCGATCACGCCCAGACACGCCCCAAGGGCGACGCACAACGCCGCCCGCTTGATGCTGTAAGCCTTCATCCCCTGCTCTCTCCTGCAAGAATTGAATGGTGTGGAATGCGATGTGTCGCGCTAGCGTTGCCCGGCTGGCAGTACCCGCCACTGGAAGTCGTAGCTCCATTGGTCGAAGTACAGGTTGCCGCCTGCCCACTCGGCCTCGCCGCGCTGCGAGTCGACCGTTTCCGAGCGGAAGTGCTGCTTGGCCGGCGCGAAGCGCTGGCCGAAATCGTCGTTGAAGGCGATGCGGTAGCCGTCGAGGCCACCCAGGTAGAAGTCGCGCAGGGCAGGCACGTCGCTGGCCAGCGCGCCGGTGGTCACATCCATCGGCAGCCAGCCATACGGCGCCAGGTAGACCTGCCCCCAGTCATGCAGGTTGTTGTAGCCGCTGCCATCGTCGGAGAACACCATGCCCGACTGCCAGCGCGCGGGAATGCCGTTCATGCGCAGCAGCGCGATCAGCAACAGCGTCTGCTGGCCGCAGTCGGCATGTCCGGCACGCAGCGCGTAATCGCTGATGTTGCTGATCGTGGAGTATTCGCGCGCACCGGCCCATGGAATGCGATCCACGGCAGCAAACAGCTTGCGCACGACTTCATACGGGCGGGTTTCCCCCTGCAGCACCTGGTCGGAGAACAGCTTCAGCGCCGGCGTGAAACGCACGTGCGGCAGCTGCTCGGCCAGGTAGGGTTTCAGCGCCGGATCGGCCGGTGTCGGCTGCACCTTGGCCAGATCGATCGCGGTATGCCGGGCCAGGATCGTGACCGCGTAGCGGACCTCGAAGCGCGTCGGCTGCCCAGCCACCGCCTTGCCTTCCAGATAGGCCGTGCGCTGCAGGGTGCTGGCTGGCGCCACGCGCGCCTTGCCCGGGGTGCTGCCCAGCCACTGCACCTGCTCCTGCTGGCCGGGTATCTCGCGCGGGTAAGGAATCCAGGCGCGTACGGTCTCGCCGGCCGGCACCGCATCAGCTTTCACCGTGAGCGACTGGGTGAATTCAATGCGCTGCGGCAGTACCGACGCTCGGCCACTTTGTTCCGCTGCGGCAAGCACGCGCGCGTGGTGCGCGTTGAGCACCTCGTTCGGGCCCGGCGGCGACATCGGTGCATCCGCGCGGCGGCGTGCGCGTGCCTCATCGCTGAGCAGGAACAAGTTCGACGGTGCGCGCTTGAAATACCAACGCGTGCCATCGATGTCGAGATGCTCAATCAGGCCAAGCTGATCCCACCGCGCGAATTCCTCGTCGGTCAGGTCCGGAATCCAGCGGCGCACGGCAGACTTGGCGGCAGTTTCGTCGAGGGAAAAATCCAGGCGGATGCGCCGCATGCGTTCTTCCTGGAACGCGATGTCGTCGAAACTGACGCCAGGCTCCGCCGCGTCGGCGGCCGACCAGGTGTTCAATTCGCTGTGAGCTTCAAAGAACCGTCCCGCGTCGATCATCTGCACGACGCGCGCGAACTGGATGGCCGAGGGTGGCGGCTCCGCTCCCGCCGACCACGCGCACAGCAGCAGCGCGGCACTCAGGCCGGCAGCAGCAGGCAGACGCAGTTTGCGAACGGCAGGATCCACAGCGACACTTCCCCAGCGCGGGTGGTAACGGCTGTGTAACACGGGCCGGGATGCCGGTCAATAATTTATTCTTGATTTTTATGCCAAAAGGAATAAATATTCCAACAGGCATTCGAGGAGGGTGTGCAGCGCATGATCCTGGCTTCCCGCGAACGGCATCGGCATTGGCCACGCCGCTTGACCCTGGCCCTGTGCCTGCTGGCCGCACCGGCCTTTGCACAGGCGGCCCCGCCGCCCGACCCGGGCGCGCCGCTGCCCTATGTGATCGGCCTGCACGAGGCCTACCTCACCCCGCAGTACTGGGCCGCGCGCCTGGACAACGCCGATGCGCCGATCCTGGACCGCAGCCAGATCGAGGCACAGAACGCGCGGATGCGGGCACAGGACAGCCACATCCAGGACATCGCCGCATTGCCAGCCCAACTTGATGCGGCGGCGGTGCGTGCCAGCATCATCTCGCTGTCGAGCTGGCCCACCCGCACCCTGTACAACGACAAGGGCCAGGCCATTGCGCCGGCACTGCGCAGCGCGACTGAAGCCAATCTGGGCCTGCAGTCCATTCCCGCGCAGACGACACCGCAATATGGGCTGGTGGTGAAGCGCGCGGCGCTGCGCACCTTCCCCACCCGCGAGCGCGTCTTCAGCAGCATTGGCGACACCGACATCGATCGCTTCCAGGAATCGGCGCTGTTCCCCGGCGACAAGGTTGCCGTGGTCCATCGCAGCGCCGACGGCCGCTGGCTGTTCGTGCACAGCGAGCGCTACAGCGCATGGATCGAGGCCGATGCCATCGCCAGCGGCGACAGGGCCACGGTGCTCGGCTACGGCGCGAAGGGACCTTACCGGATCATCACCGGCGCCACCGCGCAGACTGCCTACACCCCGGAAGAACCGCGCGTCTCGCGCCTGCAGCTGGACATGGGCGTGCGCTTGCCGGTGCTGGCCGACTGGCCGGCGTCAGAGCCGGTGAACGGCCAGCAGGCGCATGCGTCGTGGGTGGTGCAGCTGCCGGTACGCGAGGCCGATGGTCGATTGAAGCTGGTACCAGCGCTGTTGCCGCGCTCGCAGGACACCGCCGCCGACTATCTGCCGCTGACCCCACGCCTGCTGCTGCAGCAGGCCTTCAAGTTCCTCGGCGAGCGCTACGGTTGGGGCCACGACTACGACACCCGCGACTGCAGCGGTTTCGTTTCCGAGATCTACCGCAGCTTCGGCGTGCTGCTGCCGCGCAATACCAGCGCGCAGGCGGTCAGCCCGGCGCTGGACCGCGTGCCGTTCACCGGCAAGGACGGCAAGGCCGTGCGCGACCGCGCCGTCACCGATCTGCAGGTGGGCGATCTGGTCTACATCCCCGGCCACGTGATGATGGCCATCGGCCACGTCGACGGCCGCACCTGGGTGATCCACGATACGGCGGGCGGCAGCTGGTTCGGTGCTGACGGCAAGCGTGTGCAGGCCCATCTCAATGGTGTTTCGGTCACCCCGCTGGAGCCGATGATGGCCAGCGACAGCGTCCGCTACATCGACCGCATCACCAACATCCAACGCCTGCGTGCCAAGACCCCCTGAATGAAGATCACTGCCATCGAACTGGGCATGCTGCGCGTGCCGCTGAAAACACCGTTCAAGACCGCCCTGCGCACGGTGGAAACCGTGGAAGACGTAGTGGTGCTGATCCGCACCGACACCGGCCACACCGGCTACGGCGAAGCGCCGGCCACCGCGGTGATCACCGGTGATACCCACGGCTCGATCATCGAGGCGATCCGTCACTTCATCGCGCCGCGCCTGATCGGCCAGGACGTGGCCAACCTCAATCGCCTGTGCGGTCTGGTGCAGACCGCGATGGAGCGCAACACCAGCGCCAAGGCGGCGGTGGAGATCGCGCTGTACGACCTGTGGGCACAGCTGCATGGCGCGCCGCTGTACCAGATGCTGGGCGGCGGCGACCCGGTGATCACCACTGACATCACCATCAGCGTGGACTACATCGACAAGATGGTGGCCGATTCGCTGTCGGCGATCGAACGCGGCTTCGAGTCGCTGAAGATCAAGGTCGGCAAGGACATCGGCCTGGACATCGAACGGGTCAAGGCGATCCACGCTGCTGTGGAAGGCCGCGCCCTGCTGCGGCTGGATGCCAACCAGGGCTGGACCGCCAAGCAGGCGGTGCATGCCATGCGCACGCTGGAGGAAGCGGGCGTGGTGCTCGAGCTGCTGGAGCAGCCGGTGAAGGCCGCCGACATCAGTGGCCTGAAGTACGTGACCGACCGCGTCAACACGCCGGTGATGGCCGACGAAAGCGTGTTCAGCCCGAGCCAGGTGATGGACCTGATCCAGCAACGCGCGGCCGACATCATCAACATCAAGCTGATGAAGACTGGCGGCCTGTCCAACGCCATCCGCATTGCCGACATCGCCGGCATCTACGGCGTGCCGTGCATGATCGGCTGCATGATCGAGTCCAGCATCAGCGTGGCTGCGGCCGTGCACCTGGCGGTGGCCAAGAGCGATGTGATCACCAAGGTCGACCTGGATGGCCCCTCGCTGGGCCAGTTCGACCCGGTCAGCGGTGGCGTGCAGTTCAACGAGTCGGAGATCAGCATCAGCGAGGTGCCGGGGCTGGGCATCACCGAAGTGCGCGGGCTGGAGATGCTGGGTTGATTCGCGCCTTGCGGCTGGCTTGGTCCTCAACTGTTCCTGGGTCGCGCGTTACTTTTCTTTGCGCGCAAAGAAAAGTAACCAAAAGAAACGCTCCGCCGGCCGCGAGCCAACGTGCCGCGCACGCCGGTACCCTGTGCTCCTCGGTCCGGCGAAGGACGGCGCGGAACTCGCTGCGCTCAGACACCCGCGCCTCTTCGCCCTCGCCGGCCCTGCGGTGCTCGGCTCGCTTGAAGGCGGACTCAACGTCAAAGGCGACAACTGCACTCCGTATCCTCTTCGCTGCTGGCACCCGCCCGACCCATCCCATGACACGCTCTACGCTGCCAACCGCAACGCGCCTGCCCATGCCCGGACTCCCCGCATGCCGCCCCTGCTGAAAATCCGAACCGAGCGCGGGCAGATGTCGGCCATCGAACGTCGCATCGCCGACTTCATCCTCGACAACGCCCACCTGCTGCGCGACTACTCGTCCCAGCAGCTGGCCAGCGCGCTGGGGATCAGCCAGTCCAGCGTGGTCAAGTTCAGCCAGAAACTCGGCTTCAAGGGCTACCCGGACCTGAAGTACTCGATCGGCCAGGACGTCGCCCGCGCCGGTGCCGATCCACAGCAGGCGCCCAGCGAACCCGACAGCGGCGACGACTACCTGCGCCTGGGCGAGGCCCTGCGCCGCAGCAAGGCCCAGGCCGAGGAAGAAACCCGGCAGGCCAATCCGCGCGAGGAGATCGAGCGCATCGTGCAGCTGCTCGACGGCGCGCCCAAACTGTTCGTCTACGGCCTGGGTGACGACGGCCTGTATGCCCGCGAGTTTGCCATGCGGCTGTCGCTGCTTGGCCTGCTGGTGGTGCCGCATACCGATCCGATCCTGATGCTGGCCAATCTGTCGGCCGCGCGTCCCGGCGATGCGTTGCTGGTGTTCTCCGAGTTCGGCAACCTGCCGCAGCTTTCGCAGCTGTCACGGCAGTTCCAGGACATGGGTGGCAAGGTGATTTCCATCACCCGGCACACCGCCAACCCGCTGCGCGCGCATGCTGATGCGGCGCTGGTGGTGTGTGCGCACGACCGTACGCCGCAGGTCGCGCAGCTGCTGTACCGTAGCGCCATGCACGCCCTGCTCGATTTCCTGTTCGTGCTGCTCTGCCACGCCAATCCGGACCGCCAGCAACAGCTTGCGGTGAACCTGGAGCGGATCGACCACCTGCTGGATTCCTGACCGGAGCGCATGTTGATGAAATCGCTGGTTCGCCTCGCCGCCACCGCACTGCTGCTTGCTGCGGCAGTGTCCGTCCACGCCGCGCCACTGGACGGCGCGCGCCAGCTGATCGTGGTCACCAGCGAAGGCTGGGACAGCACCCAGGGGCAGCTGCAGGCCTATGTACGCGACGGCAAGGGCTGGCATGCACATGGGCAGGCGTTCCCGGTGGCGCTGGGCCGCACCGGCAGCGCCTGGGGGCTGGGCCTGCATCCAGCGCAGGCCGACGGCCCGCAGAAGCAGGAGGGGGATGGCCGCAGCCCGGCCGGCGTGTTCGCGCTCGGCAGCGCGTTCGGCTATGCCGTCACCCGCCCCGGTACCGCGATGCCCTACCAGCCGATGCTGGATAGCAGCTACTGCATGGACGTACCCGGTTCGCCGTTCTACAACCGCATCGTCGACGCGAAGAAGGTCGGCAGCGCAGCGGTCAAGGGCTCCACCGAGCCGATGCGGCTGGACCTGCACAACAAGGGCGACGTGCGCTACCGGGAAGGCTTCGTGATCGCCCACAACCCGGACAACCAGCCCGGCAAGGGCAGCTGCATCTTCGCCCATCTCTGGCGCCAGCCCGGTGAGGCCACCGCCGGCTGCACCGCCATGCCACAAGCACGCATGCAGGCGCTGCTGGACTGGCTGCGGCCGCAGGATACGCCGCGCTTCGTGCTGCTGCCACGCGCCGAGTACAAGCGCCTGCAGGCCCAGTGGCAGCTGCCCGCACTGGGCGGAGACGCCCGTTGAGCGCGCAGGACGAACCGCAGCTGCAGCGCGCGGTCAGCCGCTGGCAGATCGTCGGCCTGTCGATCAACGACGTGATCGGCAGCGGCATCTACCTGCTGCCGGCCGCCACCGTCGCCCTGCTCGGCCCCTTCAGCCTGTGGGGCGTGGTCGCCGCCGGCATCGTCGTCGCGCTGCTGGTGCTCTGCTACGCGCAGGCCGCCAGCTACTTCGATGAACCCGGTGGCAGCTATCTGTATGCCCGCGAGGCGTTCGGGCGATTCGCCGGGTTCGAGATCGGCTGGATGATCTGGTTGACCCGCATCAGCTCGGCGGCGGCATTGAGCAACGCGCTGGCCGATGCGGTCGCACGTTTCTGGCCATGGGCCGGTGCCGGCGTGGGCCGCATCGCGGTGATCGTGGTGTCGCTCGGCTTCCTTACCGGCGTCAACATCATCGGCGTGCGTTCGGCTGCGCGGACCGGTGTGGTGCTGGTGATCGGCAAGATGCTGCCGCTGCTGCTGTTCGTGGCCATCGGTGCGTTCTACATCGATCCGCAGCTGGCCTTCTCCGGCCAGCGCCCGGACCCGCACGACCTGCAGCGCATGGGCGAAGCCGCGTTGCTGCTGCTGTACGCCTACGCCGGCTTCGAGAACATCCCGGCTGCCGCAGGTGAGTACCGCAATCCGCGCCGCGATATTCCGTTCGCCCTGATTACCATGATCATCACCGTCACCGTCATCTACGGCGCGGTACAGGTAGTGGCGCAGGGCACGCTGGCCGGCCTGTCCAGCTCGGCGACGCCGCTGGCCGATGCCGCTGCCGGCTTCGGCGGCGAAGCCCTGGCGCTGATCCTCACCATCGGCGCCACCATCTCCATCCTCGGCACCAACAGCAACACGATGATGATGGGCCCGCGCTTCCTGTTCGCACTGGCGCGCGATGGCTACGGGCCGAAGATCCTGGCGCAGGTGCATCCGCGCTTCCACACCCCGGCCGCATCAATCCTGTGCCAGGGCCTGATCGCACTCGGCCTGGCCCTGTCCGGCTCGTTCGTGCAGCTGGCGCTGCTGTCGATGACCACGCGCCTGTTCGCCTATATCGGTACCGCTGCGGCGGTTCTGGTGCTGGCCAAGCGCTACGCCGACCGCCCCGGTGCGCTGAAGCTGCCGGGTGGTCCGCTGATTCCGGTGCTGGCGCTGCTGCTGTGCCTGGCCCTGTTCGCCAGTGCCAGCTGGCAGAACATCGCCGCGGCGTTGGTCGCGTTTGCCATCGGTGCGGTGATCTACAAGCTGCCGCGAAAGGATGCCGAGGCCGGCTGACCGGTAGCACCGGGCATGCCCGGTGGATTGATCTGGCGATCACACCATCGGCCCGGAGTGTTAACCGGCCGCTGGGCAGGATCGAAGCTCCTCCACAACGGAGCCCGATCCATGAGCCCCGAGTACCAGATCCCCGGCCGTGTACCGGACGACAGCACGCCGCGCGACGCGGTCAGCAACTACTGGCGCGAGCGCTATACCGCCGAGCCGTACTACGACGACCAGCTGTTCTTCGAGGATTACGAGCCGGCCTATCGCATCGGCCACGCCGCGCGTGCGCAGGACATGATCCGTGCCTACGAGGACATGGAAGCCGAGCTGGAGTCGCGTTGGGCCAGCGAACGCGGCCGCAGCCGACTCGAATGGGCGCAGGCACGCAGTGCCGTGCGCCGTGGCTGGGAAGAAGCGGTCAACCTCGACCAGCGGCTGGACAAGGGCGTGCCGCGCGGCACCTGACCTGGCGTCGACCGGTTGTAGCGCCGAGCGTGGGCTCGGCGCTACACAATCAATCCTGCTCCGGCAGCGGCGGTACGATCGCACTACGCTTGCTCTCGCCGCCGCCGGCGGCGATCAGGTCGCGGGTGTTCTTCTGCACGGCCACCGCACCGAACAGCGACAGTGCGTACGCCATGCCATAGAAGCCCTTTTCGCTAGGCGCCAGCGTGGCATTCCACAGGCCGACCAGCAGCAGCATCAGCGCCGACAGCAGCGCGAACCAGCACAGCGCGTAGTACAGGCCGCTGACCGGAATGCCTTCGACGCGGTCGCGCACGCTCTTCTGCAGCGAGACCGCCGCGAACAGGCCGAACAGCAGCAGCGTCAGGTAGTAGCCCTTCTCGTTGAGCGCCATCGTGGCGTTGAACAGGCCGATCAGGTAGGCCGCCGCACCCAGCAGCAGGGCCACCCAGGAGGCGGCAATGAAGGCGGTGGACGGCTTGTGGGGCATGGCAGTGTTCATTGCAGATCCTTGGCAGGCAGACGGGCACGCTTTGCCCGGGCGTGCCCACCCTAGACGATCCCGCTGCCGACGCACAGGGGGGCGCAGGACCTTCGGGCCACGACCGTCACCGCGGCAGTGGTATACAAGGGACAGCCCGGCCATCCGCATCCCCGCCCTGGAGATACCCATGACCCGCACGCCCCTGCTGCTCGCCCTCGGCCTCGTGCCGATCCTCGCCACCACCGCCTGCAATGCTGCCGATCCGGCTGCCAGCGGCGCGCAGACTGCCGCTCCGGCCGCTGCCGCCACCGGCCAGCGCCCGTTCACCGCCACCGAAGTCAGCCGCTTCAGCCAGCCCTGGGCGATGACCTTCCTGCCCGATGGCAGCCTGCTGGTCACCGAAAAGCGCGGCAAGCTGCAGCACCTGGACCTGGCCAGCGGCCAGAAACACGAGATCACCGGCGTCCCGAAGGTAGCCTACGGTGGCCAGGGTGGTTTCGGCGATGTGATCCTGCACCCGCAGTTCGCAAGCAACCACGTGATCTATCTCAGCTACGCCGAGGAAGGCACGCTGGATACCCGCGGTGCCGCCGTGGCCCGGGCCACGCTGGCGCTGGACGCCAACGGCGCCGGCCAGCTGAAGGACCTGAAGGTGATCTGGCGGCAGAGCCCGAAGGTCAGCGGCGAGGGCCACTACGGCCATCGCCTGGCCTTCGGTCCGGACGGCAAGCTGTGGATCAGTTCCAGTGAACGGCAGAAGTTCGATCCGGCACAGGACATGGGCGGCAATCTCGGCAAGATCATCCGCCTCAACGACGATGGCAGCCTGCCCGCCGACAACCCGTTCGCCTCGCAGGGCGGGGTCGCCGCGCAGGTGTGGTCGCTGGGTCACCGCAACATCCTGGGCATGGCCTTTGATGCCAACGGCAAGCTGTGGGCGCACGAGATGGGCCCGGCCGGTGGCGACGAACTGAACCTGATCGTGCGCGGCGCCAACTACGGCTACCCGATCGTTTCCAACGGTGACCACTACGACGGCCGCCCGATTCCCGACCACGATACCCGCCCGGAATTCGCCGCCCCGAAGGTGACCTGGACGCCGGTGATCTCGCCGGCCGGCTTCGTCATCTACAGCGGCACCCTGTTCCCGCAGTGGAAGGGCAGCGGCTTCATCGGTGGCCTGTCGTCCACCTCGCTGGTGCGCGTGACCTTCGATGGTGACAGCGCGCGCGAAGCCGAGCGCTTCAACATGGGCGAGCGCATCCGCGAAGTGGAACAGGGCCCGGATGGCGCGCTGTGGCTGCTGGAAGACGGCAGCAAGGCGCGCCTGCTGAAGCTCACGCCGAAGACCTGACAGGGTGGTAGTGCCGGCCGCTGGCCGGCACATTTCTCCGCAACGGCCCCGCACGCGGGGCCGTCTGCGTTCACTGGATGGTGATGACCTTCACTTCGGTCTGCGCGCAAGCCTGGTCCAGGCACTGCCCGTTCAACCACACCTGCCCGTCACCGATCATCACGCCCTGCTGGTTGACGAACACCTTGCCGAAGTCCTGCCCGGACACTGCCTTGACCACCGCCGGAGTGATGATCTTCTCGTAGTTGCGCTGGAACTCACCGGGGCCGGTGATCTTCTTTCCGCCGGCGATATTCAGCGGGAAGCGCACCTCTTCCACCACCGCAGCGCGATCACCGCCGACCACGGCGGTCTTGAAGGCGTTGAAGACCTTCTCGTACTGCGCGGCATCACCGAGCAGGGTTTCAATGCGCGCACGTGCATCTTCAGCAGGCGCGTCCGCTGCAGCGGTAGCCGGTGCAGCTGCAGCGGGTTCAGCCGCAGGCGTCGCCGCAGCACTGGCCTCCATCGGCGGCGGTGCATCCACCGCAGGCTCGGCCGGCGGTGCCGGCTGCGAACAGGCCGCCAGCAACAGGGCGGGAATCAACACAGCGATCGTGCGCATGCGCGGGCATCCATCGGTTCAAGAACACCGATGGTAGCCCCGCCGCAGTGAGGACAACAAAAAAGGGGACGGAGGGGATTAAGTCGTTTGTGCCAAAACGACTTAATCCCCTCCGTCCCCTTTTTCGATCAGGCCTTCAGCAGCTCAAACTGGACGGCCTCACCCGCAGCCGAGGACGCGCAGACCCACAGGTCGAACTGGCCCGGTTCGGCACGCAGCACGCCATCGCGGCCGGTGAAGGCCAGCTGCTCGCGGCCCAGGGTGAACACCACCTCTGTCGACTCGCCCGGCTGCAGCGCCACTTTGCGGAAGTCCTTCAGCTCGCGCACCGGACGCACGCGGCTGGCCACGCGATCGTGGATGTACAGCTGCACCACCTCCTCACCGGCCACATCACCGCTGTTGGTCAGCGTGGTGGTGACGGTCAGGGTGTCGTCCCAGCCGAGCTGGGCCGTGCTCAGCTGCGGCACGCCGTAAGCGAACGTGGTGTAGCCGATGCCATGCCCGAACGGATACAGCGGTTCGTTCGGAATCTCGCGCCAGCGGGCCTTGAACTCCGACATCGTCGGCAGTTCCGGGCGGCCGGTGCGCGGGTGGTTGTAGAAGTACGGCTGCTGGCCGGACACCTGCGGGAAGCTGACCGGCAGGCGGCCGGACGGGCTGTAATCGCCGAACAGCACGTCGGCCACGGCATGGCCGGTCTGCGTACCGAGGTACCAGGTGACCGCCACGGCGTGCGCATTGCGCACCGCGCCCTGCAGCGCCAGCGCGCGGCCATTGCGCAGCAGCACCACCAACGGCTTGCCGGTCATCGCCACCGCCTCAGCCAGCGCCTGCTGGGCCGGCGGCAGGGTGATTTCCACGCGCGACTGGGCTTCACCGCTGTAGCGCTGCGGTTCGCCCAGCGCCAGCACCACCACGTCGGCGCGCAGCGCGGCAGCCACTGCGGCTTCGGTGCCACCCGGAATCGCGGCCTCCAGTTCGCAACCCGGCACGATCTCCAGCAGCGCTTCGTCGCCAATAGCGGCACGCACGCCGGTTTCCAGGTCCACGTAGCGCTGCTTGTCGCCGAACAGCGTCCAGCAGCCCTCGATGTTCTCGCGGTCCTGCACGAACGGGCCGATCAGCGCGATCTTCTGCCCAGTCTTCCGCAGCGGCAGCACGTTGTCACGGTTGTTCAGCAGGACGATCGAACGGCGCGCGGCATCGCGCGACAGTTCATCATGTGCGCCGATGTGCGAGGTATCCGCCTCTCGCGCCGGGTCCAGCGAACGGTACGGGTCGTCGAACAGGCCGATGGTTTCCTTCAGCCACAGGATGCGGCGCACACCTTCATCCAGCACTGCCATCGGCACTTCACCACTCTCCACCAGGCCCGGCAGGTGCTCGGCATAGAAGCCGCTCTGCATGCTCAGGTCCAGGCCGGCGGTGAACGCCTTGGCGGTGGCATCACGGTCATCGGCGGCATAGCCGTGCGCGACCAGCTCCATGTCGGCGGTGTAGTCGGAGATCACCACGCCCGGGAACTTCCATTCACCGCGCAGGATGTCGGTCAGCAGCTCGGCATTGGCGCTGGCCGGCACGCCGTTGATGTCGTTGAACGAGGACATCACGGTGATCGCGCCGGCATCGAAGGCCGCCTTGAACGGCGGCAGGTGCACGTCGCGCAGGGTCTGCGGCGAGATGTCCACCATGTTGTATTCCATGCCGGCCATCACCGCGCCATAGGCGGCGAAGTGCTTCGGCGTGGCCAGCAGCGAATCGGCGGCGCGCAGGTCGCTGCCCTGGAAGCCACGCACGCGGGCGGCGGCGAACGCACAGCCCAGCACCACGTCCTCGCCGGCGCCTTCGGCGCCACGGCCCCAGCGCTGGTCGCGGGCGATGTCCACCGCCGGCGCATAGGTCCAGTGCAGGCCGGCGGCGGTGGCTTCGATGGCAGTGGCGCGCGCAGTGCGCTCGGCCAGGTCCGGCTCGAAGCTGGCGGCCTCGCCCAGCGGGATCGGGAACACGGTGCGCATGCCGTGGATGACGTCGGCGGCCAGGATCACCGGAATGCCCAAGCGGCTCTCTTCGGTGGCGACCTGCTGGATGCGGCGGCCCAGCTCGGCGCCCACGCCATTGAACAGCGAGCCGACCTTGCCTTCGCGCACCTGCTGCAGCACCTGGTCGGCGTTGCGCACGTTGGCTTCCGGGTTCACGTCCGGGGCGAACGGGCGGACCATGTCCGCGAAGACTCCCAGCTGGCCGACCTTTTCCTCGACGGTCATCTGGGCAATGAGGGATTCGATGCGATCGGAGGCCACCAGCAGTCCTTGATGAAAACGTTTACAAGCCCGGCATTCTAGCGATCCCGAGCCGTTTGGCGAGAGGTTTCGTCATTCAGTTTCAGCCACCAGCGGGGTCCGTATGGCCCCGCCGGGCGCCCCGCAGCTTACTCCGAGCCGGCCAACTGGCGCTGCCCAGCCATCAACATGGCGTCGCTGGAGGCCTGGAACACCCGCAGGCCAAAGGCCGGCAGGATTGCCAGCAGGTGGTCGAAAATGTCCGACTGCACCGCCTCGTACTCACCCCAGGCGGTGCTGCGGGTGAAGCAGTACAGCTCCAGCGGCAGGCCCTCGGTGGTCGGTTGCAGCTGCCGTACCAGCAGGGTCATGTCGGTATGGATGCCCGGGTGGCTGCGCAGGTAGCGCTCCACATACGCACGGAAGGTGCCCAGGTTGGTCACCCTGCGGCTGTTCACCTCGGCCACGCCCTGCTCGCGCAGGCGCCCGTTCCACTGGCCCAGCTCCTGCTCCTTCTCCTGCAGGTAGTCACGCAGCAGCGCGAATTCGCCGAGGAAGGCCAGATCCCCCTCATCCAGGAAGCCCACGCTGTGCTGGTCCAGGTACAGCGCGCGCTTGATGCGGCGGCCGCCGGCCTCCTGCATGCCGCGCCAGTTCTTGAACGACTCGGTCACCAGCTTCTTGGTCGGGATGGTGGTGATGGTCTTGTCGAAGTTCTGCACGGTGATGGTGTGCAGCGCGATATCGATGACGTCACCATCGGCGTTCTGGCTGGGCATCTCGATCCAGTCGCCGATGCGCACGCGGCCATCGCCACTGATCTGCACGCTGGCCACCAGCGACAGGATGGTGTCCTGGAAGATCAGCATCAGCACCGCCGTGGCCGCACCCAGGCCGGTGACCAGCGGGCCCAGCTTCACTCCCAGCAGAGTCGCGACGATCGACAGGCCGGCAGCCACGAACACCACGATCTTGACCACCTGCAGGTAGCCCTTGATCGGCTTGTTGCGTGCATCGGGCTTGCGTTCGTACAGGCTGTTGGCCGCGTCCAGCGCATGCGAGAACGCCATCGACACCGTCAGTACGGCCCACACGATGCACAGCTTGATGACGATGTTGACCAGGCTTGGCGGCAGGTCGGGGATGAGGGTGATGCCCGAGGCGATCACCTGGCTGGGCACCACGTTGGACAGGCGCGAAATGACCCGCATCAAGTGGCTTCCGCGCCCGGATTCGGCACCCGGCAGGCGCTGCAGCAGGCGCCGCAGGCCACGCACCAGGATGCGCTTGGTCACCCAGTTGGCCAGGCCCGCTGCGATCAGCAGGGCCGAGATCATCAACGCCAGGTAGGCGCCGGGATAGGGTTCCAGTGCGTTCTGCAGCTTTTCCAGCCACTGTACCGCCACCACCGCGTCCACCATCAGTTGTCTCCTGTCTGTTTCGTTGTTGCCAAGGTTGCCGGCCGGCGGCCGGGTTTACCGGGTCAGTCCCGCGTGCGTTCGATGATCACGCCCACTGCGCGCGCGCCGCGCACCGCGCCCGGCTTGCTCAGCTTCAGGCGCAGCCACTTCACGTCGAACTCGTCCAGCACGATCTGCGCGCAGCGTTCGGCCAGGGTTTCGACCAGGCCGAATTCCGACTCGCGCACGAACTGCTCCAGGCGCTTGCTGACCGCCTTGTAGTTCAGGGTGTGGGCGATGTCGTCGGAGGCGGCCGGGCGACGGTTATCGAAGCCCATCTCCAGGTCGAACACCAGGTCCTGGCGGATCCGTCGTTCCCAATCGTAGATACCGATCAGGGCGTCGATCGTCAGCCCCTCGATGAAAACCTTGTCCATTGCGCTTACCAGCCCGAATACAGGGGGCCATGGTAACGGCACGGCGGTGAGCCTGCCCGGAACGGGCGGTGGGTGCCCGGCAGGGGCGCGGCTCCAGAAAAGACAAAGGGCCCTGCTAGCGGGGCCCTTTGGTACTACCGCTTGTCCCCGGGGGGAGCTGTTGAACAGCCGCGGGTCCCGGTGGCGCAGGCACGCAGATTAGGTAAAGACGAGATCACCGGTCAAGGCCAATTCCGACAGGGCAGGTCAGGTAGTCGTCCGAGGTCAAACGCAGAAAATCAGCCGCGCAGACAACTACGTTCCCTGATGGTGGCCGCCGGCCACTCTCGCGAACATCGATCCCTCCTTCACCGCCGCACATGACGATGGCTCCACACGATGTACTGCGGCGCGCGTTGTCAGCGGAGCGTCTGTCTACTTACGAGAGAATCGCATCGACCTGCAGCCCCGACGTCACAGCCGAATCCCTGTACCTCTGGAACATGCGGATGTGCGGTGCACTGATGATGCCGGTCCATCTGTGCGAAGTGGTCACCCGTAACGCCGCTGCTACCGTGCTCGCCCGGCAGCATGGCCCGCGTTGGCCTTGGAATGATGCCTTCCGACGCAGGCTGCCAACCTCGTCCTGTACTTCCGCACGTGCAGCACTGGAACAGGTTGCTGGCCGCACGACCGATACACCCGAAATCGTCGCCAAGCTGCCGATGGTGTTCTGGCAGCAGCTCTTCACCTGTCGCTTCGACGCCACGCTGTGGATACCCGCACTCAACGGAGTTCTGCGGCATGCACCCTCAGCTCATCCCAGCGTCATCAGAAAAGCCATCCACGCTGACATCGGACGCATTCGCCACCTGCGCAACCGCATCGCCCACCACGAGCCCATCCTCGAACGCGACATCGGCGCCGACCTGGCCGCGATCGGGCGGCTGATCCACGCCCGCTGCCCGCATACGCTGGGCTGGCTGCAACGCCATGAGCGGGCGACAACGGTGTTGGCGGCATTGCCGTTGGCACAACGTCCGTAATGGGTTGGCCGGGCGTGGCCCGGCGCGACCGGCTCAGACCGCCGGCAGGGTCGCCATGTCCCAGCGCGGGGTCACGTCCACCTTCGGCGGGCTGTGCTGGCCGGCCTGCAGGCGCAGCGCGCCGGCGAAGGCAATCATCGCGCCGTTGTCGGTGCACAGTGCCGGCCGCGGGAAGCAGGCACGCCCGCCGAGGCGCTCGGCCATCTGCTGCAGGCGCGCGCGCAGGCGTTTGTTGGCACCAACACCGCCAGCCACCACGATCACGTTGGTTCCGGCCGCTTCCAGTGCACGCTCGCACTTGATCGACAGGGTCTCGACCACCGCGTCCTCAAAGCCCCGGGCGATGTCGGCGCGGGTCTGTTCGCTCTGGTCGCTGTCGCGCCAGGCCATCAGGACCTGGGTCTTCAGGCCGGAGAAACTGAAATCCAGCCCCGGGCGGTCGGTCATCGGCCGCGCGAAGCGATACGCGCCCGGCGTGCCCTGCTCGGCCAGTCTGGCCAGCTGCGGCCCCCCCGGATACGGCAGGCCCATCAGCTTGGCGGTCTTGTCGAAGGCCTCGCCGGCCGCGTCGTCCAGGGTCTCGCCCAGCAGGCGGTACTGGCCGATGGCGTCCACCGCCACCAGCTGGGTATGGCCACCCGATACCAGCAGCGCCACGAACGGGGCCTTCGGCGGGTCGTCCTCCATCAGTGGCGCCAGCAGATGGCCTTCCATATGGTGGACGCCCACCGCCGGTACCTCCAGCGCCCAGGCCAGTGATCGGGCCACACCCGCGCCGACCAGCAGCGCGCCGACCAGGCCGGGGCCAGCCGTATAGGCCACGCCGTCGATGTCGCCCACGCCGAGGCCGGCGTCGGCCAGGGTCTGGCGTACCAATGGCAGCAGCTTGCGGACGTGGTCGCGGCTGGCCAGCTCGGGCACCACACCACCGTACTCGGCGTGCAGGGCGATCTGGCTGTAGACCGCATGGGCGCGCAGGGCCGCGCTGCCGGCCAGGTCGGTGTCATACACCGCCACGCCGGTCTCATCACAGGAAGATTCGATGCCAAGGACTCGCATGCCTGCTATTATGACGCCCCTGCCGCCCCCTCGGGGGGACGTGCAGATCTCACTGCTTTCGAACCCCCGGCCCGTATTCAGGGTTGGCCGCTTGCAGTTTGTCGTTTCGCCGCTATAATGTGCGGCTCGCCGGGCGTGACCCGGTTCTACTGTGTCCCGGAGATTCCATGCCCAGCGTCAAAGTCCGCGAGAACGAGCCCTTCGAGTTTGCTCTTCGCCGCTTCAAGCGCACTTGCGAAAAGGCCGGTGTGCTGGCCGAAACCCGCAAGCGCGAGTTCTACGAAAAGCCGACCCAGGAGCGCAAGCGCAAGGCCGCCGCTGCTGTGAAGCGTCAGCTGCGCCGCTCGTCGCGCGACGTCACCAAGCGTCAGCGCCTGTACTGATCGGACGCATCTTCATTGCGGCGGGCCTGCCCGTCGCGATGGAGCCGAAGCCGGCACGCGCGAGCGTCGCCGGCTTTTTGCGTTTCCGGGTTCGGGCATCCGCCCCGCCCCACCTACCACCACGAGGTTCCTCATGAGCATGAAGCAGCAGCTCACCGAAGACATGAAAGCCGCCATGAAGGCGGGCGAGAAGCACAAGCTGGGCGTGATCCGGCTGATCAACGCCGCCATCAAGCAGCGTGAAGTGGACGAGCGCATCGAGCTGGATGACACCGCGGTGATCGCCGTGCTCGACAAGATGGTCAAGCAGCGCAAGGACTCGGTCAGCCAGTACGAAGCGGCCAACCGCGAAGACCTGGCCGAGATCGAGCGCGCCGAGATCGTGGTCATCGAAGCCTACCTGCCGGCCAAGATGGGCGAAGCCGAGATCGTGGCCGCCATCCAGGCTGCCATCGCCGAAACCGGTGCTTCCGGCCCGGCGGACATGGGCAAGCTGATGGGCGCACTGAAGCCCAAGCTGGCCGGTCAGGCCGACATGGGCCTGGTCTCCAAGCTGGTCAAGCAGCTGCTGGCGTAAGCCGGCGCTGGTGCGGTGGCGACGGGCGCATCGCCCGGCGCCACCGATGCGTCACCTGCTTCACCGCGCCTTCGACTCCCGGCTGCTACAACGACAGCATGGTTGAACCCGCGACCCCTGTTCCCGTGAATCTGCGCAAATACGTCCAGCGCCTGCAGGACAGCTTTCCCATGGCCGTCGGCAAGCGCTTCGTCGAGATCGACGTCCTTACCCAGGCCGCTTCGGTCTCGTTCTACGCCCTGCTCTCGATGGCCCCCTTGCTGGTGCTGCTGCTGTGGCTGACCGCTTCCCTGTATCCGCCCGCGCAGCAGGCCCTGGTCGAACAGATCAGCGCCGCCGCCGGCAGCAGCGCGGCCACCGTGGCCGAGACCGTGCTGAAGAACGCCGACAACCAGCCCGACGTTGGTTCGCTGGCCGGACTGTGGAGCACCCTGCTGCTGTTCATTGGTGCCACCGCCGTGTTCGCGCAGCTGCAGAACGCACTGAACCTGATCTTCCGTACCAGTGGCGAGCGACTGGACGGGATCAAGGCGTGGCTGCGCAAGCGCGTGTTTTCCTTCGGTGTGGTGCTGGCGCTGGGCTTCCTGCTGATCCTGTCAATGACCGCCACCACCATGCTGCAGGTGGCGTTCGCCCAGTTGCCTTCGGTCCTGCCGGCCATCGGTTATCTCACCAGCCTGCTGCTGTATGCGGTCGGCTTCGCTTTCATGTACCACTACCTGCCGGACCGCCGCGTGGCCTGGCGCCAGGCGTTCATCGGCGGTGTCATCACCTCGGCACTGTTCGCACTGGGCCGCTACGGCATCGGCGTCTACATCGCCACCGTCGCCCCCGGCAGCGCCTATGGTTCGATGGGCGCGCTGGTCATTTCGCTGGTCTGGATCTACTACGCCACCGTGGTGTTCTTCGTCGGCGCGCTGATGACCGCGGTGATCGACGAGCGCCTGCGCGCACGCACCCATCTGGCGGCCGCCGGCATCGATCCTGCGCAGGCCAGCCCGCTGCCCGGCGGAGTAGACTAGGCGGACTGATCGTTCCGCCTCGCGTGGCCTGCTGGCCGCGCCCTGCCTCATTGCCCATGGCCCGTATCCCCGACGCTTTCATCGACGACCTGCTGGCCCGCACCGACATCGTCGAGGTGGTGGGCAGCCGCGTGCCGTTGAAGCGCCAAGGCAAGGAATACGCCGCACGCTGCCCGTTCCATGACGAGCGATCGGCGTCGTTCACGGTCTCGCCCACCAAGCAGTTCTATCACTGCTTTGGTTGTGGCGCGCACGGCACCGCGATCAGTTTCCTGATGAACTACGACCGCCTCGAGTTCCTCGACGCGGTGGACGAACTGGCCAAGCGCGCGGGCATGGAAGTGCCTCGCAACGAGAACCCGCGCAGCCCCCAGCAGCAGGACGACAGCCGCGAGCTGTATTCGGCGCTGGATGCTGCCACGAAGTTCTTCCAGAAGAACCTGGAAGGCAGCGACAAGGCCCGCAGCTACCTGGACAGCCGCGGCGTGGATGAAGCGAACCGCACGCGCTTCCAGATCGGCTACGCACCGGATGGTTACAGCGGCCTGCGCGATGCGCTGGGCAAGGACGAGCGGCGCATGAAGCTGCTCGACCGCGCCGGCCTGTTCTCCAAGAACGACCGCGGCCACGTCTACGACAAGTTCCGCGACCGGGTGATGTTCCCGATCTTCGACCGCCGTGGCCGGGTGATCGCCTTCGGCGGCCGCGTGTTCGAGAAGGACGACGGCCCCAAGTACCTCAACTCGCCCGAGACCGCGCTGTTCCACAAGGGACGCGAACTGTACGGCCTCTGGCAGGTGCGCCAGGCCAACCAGAAGATCGAGCGGCTGATCGTGGTCGAGGGCTACATGGACGTGGTCTCGCTGTTCCAGTTCGGGGTCACCCAAGCGGTGGCAACACTGGGCACCGCGACCACGCCGGATCATGCCGAGCTGCTGTTCCGCAACGCACCGGATGTGTTCTTCTGCTTCGACGGTGACGCCGCCGGCCGCCGCGCCGGCTGGAAGGCGCTGGAGTCGGTGCTGCCGCGCATGAAGGATGGCCGCCAGGCCTTCTTCCTGTTCCTGCCCGATGGCGAAGACCCGGACACCATCGTGCGCAAGGAAGGTGCCGAGGCGTTCAACGAGCGCCTGAAGCAGGCCACGCCGTTGTCGCAATTCTTCTTCGACGAACTGTCCCGCGAGATCAACCTGGGCACGCTCGATGGCAAGGCACGCCTGGCCGAACGGGCCAAGCCGATGCTGGCGCAGATTCCCGACGGTGCCTTCGGCGACCTGATGAAGCAGCAGCTGGCGCAGTTGACCGGGCTCGGCGGCAACGCCCAGCCTGCGCGTGCACCGATGCCGCAGCGCCAGCCGCAGCGGACGATCCAGCCCGTAGCCAAGCGCAGCCTGGTGCGCGGCGCGATCGCCGTGCTGCTGCAGCAGCCATCGCTGGCGCTGTCGCTGGGCGGCAAGCACCACTTCCAGGGCCTGCGCCTGCCCGGCGTGGAGCTGCTGCTGGAGCTGCTGGACCTGATCGAGCAACGCCCGGATATCAGCACCGGCGCCCTGCTGGAGCACTTCGATGGGCGTGAGGAACAGGCGTCACTGCACACGCTGGCTGCGCAGACACTGCCCGGAACCGAAGCCAGCTGGACCCAGGAACTGCACGACGCGGTGGCCCAGCTGGAGAAACAGCTGCTGGTGCAACGTCTGGATGAGTTGCTGGCAAAGCAGCGTCAGCAAGGCCTGGACGATACTGACAAATACGAACTGCGCGAGCTGCTGAAGGCCCGCGCCGGACTGCGCCTGTAGCGACAGAACGTTTTCACGGAGAGGACCATGCTGCTGCGCCTGACCTGCCTGCTGTTGTTGTCGCTCTGCCTGCCGCTGACGGCCCTGGCCGAAGACGCGCCACTCAACGAAGTCCGCCCCGGCCTGTATGCCGGTGGCCAACCCAGCGCCGCACAGCTGCAGGCCTTGGCCGCACAGGGCGTACGCACGGTGATCGACCTGCGCCAGCCCGGCGAGGACCGGGGTTTCGATGAAACCCGCGCGGCCGAATCGCTGGGCCTGCGTTATGTGCGTATTCCGGTAGCCGGCGCCGAGGGCCTGGATGCGGCCAATGTGCGCGCCGTGCACCAGGCCCTGCAGCAGAGCCAGGGGCCGGTGCTGCTGCACTGCGCCTCCGGCAACCGCGCCGGCGCCGTGCTCGGCCTGGTCAACGCACGCTACGAACATGCCAGCCCGGAACAGGCCCTTCAGCTCGGCCAGCGCGCTGGGCTGAAGTCGCTGGAAGCCGCCACCCGCCAGCGTCTTGCAACGCCGGTCACTTCGCCCTGAATCACCCGCAAAGGAGTCTGCCCACCATGACCCGCTGGTGGTCGCGCCTGCGACCGGACAATTTCACCCTCGCCCTGCTGTGCACCGTCGGCCTGGCCTCGCTGTTGCCGATGAAGGGCGCGGCCGCCATCGTCCTCGACGATGTCACCACCGTCGCCATCGCTGCGCTGTTCTTCCTGCATGGCGCGCGCCTGCCGCGCGAGTCGATCATCGGCGGCATGCTGCACTGGCGGCTGCACCTGACCATCCTGGCCTGCACCTTCATCCTGTTCCCGCTGCTGGGGCTGATGTTCAAGCCACTGTCGGGCTGGCTGCTGACGCCGGAGCTGTACCTGGGCGTGCTGTTCCTGTGTACCCTGCCCTCCACCGTGCAGTCGTCCATCGCGTTCACCTCGATGGCACGCGGCAACGTACCCGCTGCGGTGTGCAGCGCCTCGCTGTCGAGCATCCTCGGCGTGTTCCTGACCCCGCTGCTGCTGACCGCGCTGGCCGGTACCTCCGGCGGCGTGCACGATCCGCTGCATGCGATCGGCGGCATCATGCTGCAGCTGCTGGTGCCGTTCGTGGCCGGCCATCTGCTGCGGCCATGGATCGCCGGCTGGGTGGAAAAGCAGCGCGCGCTGCTGCGCTACACCGACCAGGGCACGATCCTGCTGGTGGTGTATTCGGCATTCGGCGAGGCGGTCACCGAGGGCCTGTGGAGCAAGACACCGCTGCTCTCGCTGCTGGCCGTGGCAGTGGTCGCCGCGGTGCTGCTGGGCATCGCCATGCCGCTGATCACCTTCATCGCCCGCCGCCTGCGCTTCAACCGCGAGGACGAGATCGCCATCGTGTTCTGCGGCTCGAAGAAGAGCCTGGCCACCGGCGTACCGATCGCCAAGGTGCTGTTCGCCGGTGGCAGCCTGGGCGCGATCGTGCTGCCGGTGATGATCTACCACCAGATCCAGCTGATTGTCTGCGGCGTGATCGCGCAGCGCTATGCGAAGCGCGCGCCCTGATTGGGCGCACGGGTTGTTGTGGGGAGTCCGTCCACGCATGGCATGGATGGTTTGCCTGACGCTATGGATCCACCAGCGTGCCGACGCTCAGCTCCGGCATCCATACCCACAGGTCGTACGGCCGTTCCGCACCGGCAGCGACCCGCGGCCCCGTGGCAACCTGCTCTCGAAGTGGCCGCGCCATGCAACCGCCCGCGCATCCCCACGTCTGACCACGCTGCGCGCCCAACCGTACGCTATAGATATCCAGGTCCCGCAGCTGCGACGCCATCGGATACCTCTGCATTTCCGGCGGCATACCCTGCGGCCTCTGCAGCATGGCGTGCACGTTACCGGTCAGCACCAGCATGCGTGCATTGGCCGGTAGGCCTCGATAGAGCCGCCGCAACTCGGCTGCCATGAGGTCATCGCGTACCTGGTTGCCGCCCTTGCCGGCGTTGACGTCATAGCCAACGACGTCGATCACACGTCCCTGCGACTTCAGCAGGCGCAGGCTTTCGATCATCGCCAGCATGTCGCGGCTGCGACGGCCGTCGTGCTGGTCATCGCGCACGGTCCAGAACGCACGCCCGCGCAGATGCTGGCGTGCCTTCTCCCCGCCATCGGAACCCAGGTAATCGCGTAGCGTGGGGGTTTCCCCGCGTGGCAGTTCCAGCGCCAGCAGGACCGGCCCGGTGCGGCTGTAGTCGTCCACCAGTTGCCGCACCAGCAGCGGCGTCTCGCGGGTTCCATGGAATTCGCCCAGCACCAGCATGCGGTGGTCGGCAGCGTGGTGGCGGATCTGCGCGGCGGTGTCGTCGGCATGCGCGGTCACGGCCATGCCCAGCGCCAGAATCAGCGCGGTGGTCCAACGGAAGATCGTATGCATCCCTGCTGCTTCCTTTCCCTGGGGTCTGGAACAGCAATGGCGACGCCGAGACGACGGTTCAAGGTGATCCACGCCATGCGTGGATGTCTGCGCGATCAGGCGGGGTCAGTACCCCTTCGGGGATCCGACCCCAAGTCGAGCATGGGTCGACCCTACAGGTGGCGCCTCACAGCCAGGGCAGGATCCAGTGGTCCACCAGCAGGAAGGCGAACAGCGCCATCAGGTAGACGATGGAGTAATAGAACATCTTCATCGAGAACAGCTCGTCCGGCGGGTCCAGCATGCGCCAGGCGTACCAGAGGAACACGGCGTTGAGCACGATCGCGCCGCCCAGGTAGAACGCACCACTCATGCCCACCAGGTACGGCAGCAGGCAGACCAGCGCCAGCACCACCGAATACGCCATGATCTGCTTGCGGGTGTGCACCACGCCGTGGGTCACCGGCAGCATCGGGATCTCGGCCTTGGCGTAGTCCTCGCGGCGGAAAATCGCCAGCGCCCAGAAGTGCGGCGGGGTCCAGATGAAGATGATCAGCACCAGCAGTGACGAGTAGGCCCAGTCCGACGAGCCCTGCATGCCGGTCACCGCGGCCCAGCCCAGCATCGGCGGCATCGCGCCGGCCAGGCCACCGATGACGATGTTCTGCGAGGTCGCGCGCTTCAGGTAGACGGTATAGATCACCGCATAGCCGATCAGCGAGGCAAAGGTCAGCACCGCAGTGATCAGGTTCACCCACAGCACCAGGATGGTCATCGACAGCACGATCAGCACGCCGGCGAATACCAGCACCTGCCACGGCTTGACCTTGCCCACCACCAGCGGGCGCCACGAGGTGCGGGCCATCTGCGCATCGATGTGCGCATCCAGCAGCTGGTTGATCGCGGCCGCAGCCGAGGCCGCCAGCCAGATGCCGAGGAAGCCGAGAACGCCGGCGCGCACCTGCTCCCAGCTGGGCACGCCGGGGATGGCCAGGACCATGCCGACCAGGGCAGTGAAGACGATCAGGGCGACGACCTTGGGCTTGGTCAGGTCCCAGTACTGGCGGTAATTGGAAAACATGGAATCAGTCCGGGGCACGCAGGCGGGCCAGCAGGCTGACCAGCACGAACAACAAGGCAACGGCCACGCCGTTGTGGGCCACCGCCACTTCCAGCGGCAGCGCCAGCTTCACATTGAGGATGCCGAGGGTGACCTGCAGCACCAGCAGCGCGATCAGCGCGCTGGCCCAGCCACGCATGCTCGGCAACCGGAACAGGCGCACGCCCAGCCACAGCAGGTAGGCGGCCACCACCACCGCGAACAGGCGGTGCGCCATCTGGATGGCGATGCGCGAGGCGCCATCCAGCACGCCGCCTTCGTAGTCCACGCCGATGCCGCGCCACAGGGTGAAGCCTTCGACGAAGTTGTGCTGTGGCCACCACTGGTTGGCACAGCGCGGGAAGTTGTCCAGCGAGGCGCTGCCACCGCCGCAGGCGAGTGCCGCGTAGTTGGCGCTGACCCATCCACCCAATGCGATCTGGGTGACCAGCACCGCCACGCCGATGCGCAGCAGCCACTTCAGCTTCGGCGCTTCGGCCAGGGTGATCGGCATGTGCGTCGCACGCCAGGCCATCCACACCAGCAGGCCGAACATCAGCATGCCGCCCAGCAGATGGCCCATCACCACGATGGGTTTGAGCAGCAGGGTCACCGTCCACATGCCCAGCAGGGCCTGGAAGATCACCACGGCCAGCGTCAGCAGGGCCGCACGCGCCAGATCGATGTTGCTCCAGCGCAGCGCGGCGATCAGCAGGATCGCCTCGCCGATCAATGCCAGGGCACTGGCGGTGCCGTGCCAGCCCATCATGTACAGCGGTATGCCGGTGGCCACCAGTACGCAGGCGGTCACCACCGCCGTGCTTCCGAATCGCCGCTTGCGCGTGGCCAGCAGCGCCAGGGTCAGGATCTCGATGCCCAGCGCGCCAGCCAGGAAGCGGTGCACCTGTTCGCGCCAGGCCTTGTGGGTCTCCAGCGGGCGGATCTCCGCCGCCGGGTGGCCAATGGTCTCTTCCACGTGCTGTGGCCAGGTGGCCTGGCCATAGCAGGTCGGCCAGTCCGGGCAGCTCAGGCCGGCATCGGACAGGCGCACGAAGGCGCCGAACATGATCGTGCTCGCGGTCATGATCATGGCGAACCACGCCAGGCGGTGGAAATTGCGGTGCAGCGCCGGACGCGCGGAAAGGCTCATCAAACGGGACTCACTTCAGTTTCAGCAACGTGGCCATGTCCTTGCGCAGGCCACCGAGGTCGGAGCCCGGGGCGTGGCGCATGATCACGAAGCCGTTCGGATCGATCACGTAGACCGGCAGTCCCGCCGGATCATCGACGCCCGGCAACGCCGCGCGCAGGGCTGGCGACGGAGCCAGCGGCCGCAGCGCGGGCAGCGAGGCGATCGACGCCGGTGGCGTACCCAGCCACAGGAT
Source organism: Stenotrophomonas sp. SMYL41 (assembly GCF_036319965.1). Taxonomy (NCBI): domain Bacteria; kingdom Pseudomonadati; phylum Pseudomonadota; class Gammaproteobacteria; order Lysobacterales; family Lysobacteraceae; genus Stenotrophomonas; species Stenotrophomonas sp. SMYL41. The sequence continues at coordinate 328,966 of NZ_JAWIRX010000003.1, forward strand.
CTCGACATTATCGGCGTTATGGCCGAACAGCTGCCACACCTTGCCCAGCCCCTGCGACAAAGTGACGCACTGCACGTCGCAGGCGCCGGCCGGGGCCACCAGCAGGCGCCAGGTGCGAGCCTCGGGGTTCCAGGCATAGGGCTGGCCGCTGGCCAGGGTCGGCGCCTGCTGGCGCAGGTCCACCGGCGGCTTCAGCAGCTGGCCGGCATTGCGGTGCCCGGTCGGCTGCCAACCGGAGAAACGCAATACCGCAGCCAGCGCCATCGCCCCGAAGAACACGGCAAACAGCAGCACTAGGGTCCGGCGGCCGGAGCCGCGCGCCTGCGGGGACGTAGCAGTGTTCATGCGGGACATTTTCTCATGGTTGGGTAAGGGATGCCGGCCAGCGGCCGTTACTGCCGGACGACGGGGCGCCTGCTGCGCCACTCCAGCACCAGCGCGACCACCAGCACGGTCAGGGCCAGGCCGAACCACTGCACGGCGTAGCCCAGGTGACGCTGCGGCGGCAGCGTGTTCGGCAGCAGGTCCAGATCGCGTTCGTCGCCGAATGGCAGCGCGGGGTCCAGCCGCAGCACGCGGTCGGGCAATGCCGGTAGGCCAAGCGCCGCCGCCAGCCCTTCGGCCGGCAACCGGCTGGCCAGCCAACGCCCGGCCTCATCGGTAGCGGAGAACGCCGGGCCCAATGCCAGTCCCGCCGACGGCGGCGGCGCCAACAACCCACGCACCGCCACCGGCGAAGGCGGCGCCGGCACATCCGGCAGCGTGCGATCCGGCGGCAGAGCGCGCCAGCCGAGGTCGGCCAGCAGCACGCTGCCATCGTCACTGCGGAAGGGGCGATAGATCTTCACCCCGGCGCGGCCATGCCGGGTCTGATTGTCCAGCAGCACCACGCCGGGCAGGAAGCGGCCGTGGTCGGCCACGCCGTGCAACGCGCCGGGCGCCGCCAGTGCCTGCGCCAGCGGCAGCGCCTGTGCCACCGCTGGACCTTGTGCATCCAACATTGCCTGTTTGGCATGCATGCGCTGCAGCTGCCACAGCCCCAATGCGCTGAAACCGGCCATCGCCAGCACCGCCAGCAGCCATCCGATCACGCGCGTGTGCTGGCGCATCATGACAAGTCCGCGCAAACGCGGTCAGATAGGCGCATCCACCCTGCCCTCGAGCCGCGCATGAGTGATTCGCTGAAGACCCTGCTGGTAATCGCGTTTCTGATCGTCATCGTCTGGAATCTGGGCGCCGGCCTGTATTACCTGCTGGTCGACCGCGGCCAGACCAAGCGCACGGTCAACGCACTGACCCGCCGCATCGCGGTATCGGTGGCATTGATCCTGCTGGTGATCGTGAGCATCTACATGGGCTGGATCAAACCGCACGGCATCGGCGGCTGAGGCCACCGATGCGTGCGCGGTCAAAGCACGTAGACGAACAGGAACAGCATCAGCCACACCACGTCGACGAAGTGCCAGTACCACGCGGCGGCTTCGAAACCGAAATGGTTGTCGCGGGTGAAGTGTCCCTTGGCCGAACGCAGCCACATCACGATCAGCATGATCGTGCCCAGCAGCACGTGCGCGCCGTGGAAGCCGGTCAGCATGAAGAACGTCGAACCGTAGATCCCCGAGCCAAGCGTCAGGTTCAGTTCCTTGTAGGCATGGATGTACTCCTCCGCCTGCAGGGTCAAAAAGCCGAGGCCGAGCACGACGGTCAGGCCCAGCCAGATCAGCAGCTGGCGACGGTTGCCCGCCTTCAGCGCATGGTGGGCGATGGTCAGGGTCACGCCGGAGGTCAGCAGGATCAGCGTATTGATCAGCGGCAGGCCCCAGGCCGGGATGGTCTGGAACGCGCCACCGATCGCGGCCGGGCCGTTGGTCGGCCATCCGGCGGAATAGCCCTGCCAGAGCAGCTCGTTGGTCATCACGCCGCGGCCTTCGCCACTGAGCCAGGACAGGCCCAGGTTGCGGGTGTAGAACAGCGCCCCGAAGAAGGCGCCGAAGAACATCACCTCGGAGAAGATGAACCAGATCATCCCCATCCGGAACGAACCATCGACCTGGTGGTTGTAGTTGCCGGCCTGCGATTCGCGCACCACGTCGCTGAACCACCAGAACAGGGTCAGCACCAGCATCGCGATGCCGATGTAGAAGGTCCAGCGCCCCCAGCTGGCATCGTTGAGCCAGCTGGCCACGCCCACCATGGTCACCATCATCGCGATGGAACCCACGAACGGCCATTTGCTCTGGGCCGGGACGAAGTACACGTTGGCGTCGGTCGGTGTCTGGGCCATGTCGGTATCCGGGTCAGGGTGCGGCGTGCGCGCCTTCCGAGGTGGCGGCCGGGGCCAGCCGATCGGACAGCGCGTCGTTGCGGTAGAAGGTGTAGGACAGGGTGATCGTCTTGATTTCCGGCGGCAGGTCCGGATCGACGATGAAGCGCACCGGCATGTCGCGCTTCTCGCCGGCCTGCAGCGTCTGCGCGGTGAAACAGAAACATTCGGTCTTGCTGAAGAAGCCCGACGCGCGCGCCGGCGCCACCGAAGGCACCGCGCTGCCGACCACCGCCTGCTGGCTGTCGTTGCGGGCAAAGTACAGCGCCTCGTTGAGCTCGCCGGGCACCACGTCCATGGTCAGCTGTTCGGGGTGGAACGACCACGGCAGGCGCGAATTGACCCCGCCATCGAACTCCACGCGCACAGTGCGCTTGCCGGACGCCGCTCCCGCGCTGGCTTCTCCGCCGGGGCCGCGCTCCAGGCGCACGCCAAACACCTTCTCGCAGGCGATGCGGTACAGCGGCACCAGCGAGAATGTCAGCAGGAACACCGCCACCGCCACGCCGATCAGGCGCGGCAGCCCGGCGCTGCGGGACGGTGTGCGGGCCGGTGCCTCGCTCATCGGCCGATCACCCCGCTGAGGATGAAGCCGACGTAGACCAGCACGGCGATGGCGCCGACCCACATCGCCGTGCGCTTCGCATGCTGGCGCTGCTGCTCGATGCTTCCGCCTGGGTAGAGCCGACCGCTGGTCGGCTGCTTTTCGTCAGTCGAGCCTGGCTTGACGCTACTGATCGGGAGCGGGCTCTCGTTATGCATGCCCCACCTCAGTGCGTGATGTCGTCATGCGCCAGGTCCCCCGGGCGGATGGTCGGCGGCGTGGTGAAGGTATGCGCCGGTGCCGGCGACGGCAGCGTCCACTCCAGGCCGCGCGCACCTTCCCAGCTGCGCGCTTCGGCCTTCTCGCCGCTGCGCAGCGAGGACAGCAGGATCGCGGCCATCATGAACGGGGTGACGAACATGCCGAACGCGCCGATCGAGCTGATCAGGTTCCAGTCGGCGAAGGCCACACTGTAATCGGGGATGCGACGCGGCATGCCGGCCAGGCCGAGGAAGTGCTGCGGGAAGAACAGCAGGTTGACGAACACGATCGACCACCAGAAGTGCACCTTGGCCCACTTCTCGCTGTACATGCGCCCGGTCCACTTCGGCCACCAGTAGTACACCGCGGCGATCAGCGCGAACACCGCGCCGGTCACCAGCACGTAGTGGAAGTGCGCGACCACGAAGTAGGTGTCGTGGTACTGGAAGTCGGCGGCCACGATGGCCAGCATCAGTCCGGAGAAACCACCGATGGTGAACAGGATGACGAAGGCCACCGACCACAGCATCGGCGCCTCGAACGTCAGCGAGCCACGCCACATCGTGCTGACCCAGTTGAACACCTTCACGCCGGTCGGGATCGAGATCAGCATGGTGGCGAACATGAAGTAGATCTCGCCGCCCAGCGGCATGCCCACGGTGAACATGTGGTGGGCCCAGACAATGAACGACAGGAACGCGATGGCGGCGGTGGCGTACACCATCGCCTGGTAACCAAACAGCGGCTTGCGGCTGAAGGTCGGGATGATTTCGCTGACCACGCCGAAGGCCGGCAGGATCATGATGTAGACCTCGGGGTGACCGAAGAACCAGAAGATGTGCTGGTACATCACCGGGTCACCGCCACCGGCGGCGTTGAAGAAGCTGGTGCCGAAGAACTTGTCGGTCAGCAGCATGGTCACCGCGCCGGCCAGCACCGGCATCACCGCAATCAGCAGGAAGGCGGTGATCAGCCAGGCCCAGCAGAAGATCGGCATCTTCAGCAGATCAATGCCGGGCGCACGCATGTTGAGCACGGTGGCGATGATGTTGATCGCGCCCATGATCGAACTGATGCCGGCCACGTGGATGGCGAACACGCTGAAGGCCACGTTGTAGCCACCCTGCAGCGACAGCGGCGGATACAACGTCCAGCCACCGGCCGGCGCCCCCCCGGGCAGGAACAGGGTCAGCAGCAGCAGGCTGAAGGCCACCGGCAGCAGCCAGAACGACCAGTTGTTCATGCGCGGCAGCGCCATGTCCGGCGCGCCGATCTGCAGTGGGATCATCCAGTTGGCGAGGCCCACGAAGGCCGGCATCACGCCGCCGAAGATCATCACCAGCGCATGCACGGTGGTCATCTGGTTGAAGAACTCGGGCTTGACGAACTGCAGGCCGGGCTGCGCCAGCTCGGCGCGGATCACCACGCTCATCGCCGCACCGATGATGAACATGATGAAGCTGAAACCCAGGTACAGCGTGCCGATGTCCTTGTGGTTGGTCGAGAAGAACCAACGCTCGAAGAAACTCTGCTGGTGATGGTGATCGTCGTGCCCAACTGCCGAGTGCGCCATTGCAAAACACCTCTCAGAATCGGTTGTCACCACGGCCGCGGGCGGCCGCGGGCTTTACATCACGCGCCGCTGGCCGCGGTGGCAGGTGCGCTGGCCGCTTCTGCAGCAGCAGGCGCAGCCGGTGCCTCGCCCGCCGGTGCAGTTGGCTCGGCCGGTGCCGCAGGCGTTGCCGGCGCGGCAGGTGGCGCCGGCTTGCGCTGCGCCAGCCACTGCTTGAATTCCTCCTTGGACACCGCCTCGACCACGATCGGCATGAAGCCGTGGTCCTTGCCGCACAGCTCGGCGCACTGCCCGCGGTACACGCCGGGCTGCTCGATGCTGGTCCAGGCCTCGTTGATGAAGCCGGGGATGGCGTCCTGCTTCCAGCCCAGCGCCGGTACCCACCAGGCGTGGATCACGTCGTCGGAAGTGATGACGAAACGCACCTTGGTATCGACCGGCAGCACCAGGCGGTTGTCGACGTCCAGCAGGTAGTGTGGGTGGCTTTCGCGGGTCGGCACGATGCCACTCTGGCGCACCCGGTCGGACTCGCGGTCCAGGCGGCTGGTGAAGGTGACGTTTTCGCCGAGGTATTCGTACTTCCACATCCACTGGTAGCCGGTGACCTTCACCGTCATCTCGGCATCGCGGGTGTCGTACATCTTGATCAGGTTGGCCGTGGCCGGCCACGCCATCACGATCAGGATGATCACCGGGATCACCGTCCAGATCACCTCGGCCTTGGTGTTGTGGCTGAAGGTGGCGGCAACCGCGCCCTTGGATTTGCGGAACTTGAAGATGGCGTAGGCCATCGCGCCGAACACGATGACGCCGATCACCGTGCAGATGATCAACGAGAGATTGTTCGATTCCCAGGCCAGGCGCGAGGTCTGGGTCACCCCCTTGCCCATGTTCAGCTGCCACGGCTTTGGATCGGCCGCCTGGGCCCAGGCCAGCGCCGGAACCAGTCCCCCGGCCACCATGGCGGCGACCGCTGCAACGCACTTCGTGCCCCACCTGCTGCTTTGCTTCATTGCCTAGACCCTTAGCGTCGTCGGTTGCCGCCATCGCTGGCGGCGAGCAAGCTTTCAAGTGTCTCTGCAAGCGTCTGGCGTTCGGCCGGCGCGAGGAAACTCCCCACCTCCACCTGCCGGCCGCTGGATGCCAGCCGGACCCTCTCATCGTCGGTGAGCAGGCGCACCCAGTGAGGGTGGGCCCGGAACACCGGCGATCCACCGGGTACGGGAATGACCTCCACGTACGCCGGCACTACCCGGATCTCCTCCTGCCGTTCACCACTGCGCCACAAGGCACGCAGCGCCGCCGCCAGCACCAGGCTGTACAGCAGCGCGAACAGGGGGGCGAATGCATTGCCGGCCAACCACCCAAGGGCGGACACCAGCCACATCGCACCCGACAACACGGTGAACAACAGGACGAACTGCCGGGCATCGAGCGCCCGTGGGGGACGCAGCCGCAGCTGCGTACCTGACCCATCCGGAGCTGGAAGCACCTCGATCATGTCGCAACCGCGTTCCTGCCGCGGGAAACGTCTCGATGGTAGCCCCGCCCTCTCGCCGGTAGCAAGGGTGCATTCACACATTTTCCGATGCTGCAACACAGCATGAGGTCGGCGGCACGAATGACGAATTCAGCACAATTAATGGCAGCCTGCCTGAACACGCTGAATCCACCGCCGCTAGGGGCTATCAGCACTTCACGAAGGTGGCTGCGGGGCACTTCCGTAACCCGCAAAAATGATTAAAATCGCCAAGTTTTCCACTGGCCGGACCGGCATGAACGCACCTTCTTCCTCCCCTGCCGCCCATGACGCCCCGCGTCCCGGCGCGCTGCTGTCGCCGGAACTGCCGGCGCCCCCCAACCCGTTCCGCCAGGCCATCACCGATGCCTGGTTGAAGGACGAGGCCAGCCACGTCCGCGAGCTGCTGGCGCAGGCCCGCCTGCCCGCCGAGGAACAGGCCAAGGTGCAGGCGCTGGCCGCCGACCTGGTGGGCCGCGTGCGCGTGCGCGCCAAGGACCAGGGCGCGATTGAAGCCTTCATGCGCCAGTACGACCTGGGCAGCGAGGAAGGCGTGCTGCTGATGTGCGTGGCCGAAGCGCTGCTGCGCATTCCGGACCAGGACACTGCCGACAAGCTGATCCGCGACAAACTGGCCGACGCCGACTGGGAAAAGCACCTGGGCGGCAGCGACTCGGTGCTGGTCAACGCCTCCACCTGGGGCCTGATGCTGACCGGCAAGCTGGTGCAGATGAACGACGCCACCCGCGCCGATGCGCCCAGCGCGTTCAAGCGCCTGGTCGGTCGCGTCGGTGAGCCGGTGGTGCGCCTGGCCGTGCGCCAGGCGATGAAGATCATGGGCCACCAGTTCGTGATGGGCCGCACCATCAGCGAGGCGCTGTCGCGCTCGCACAAGGGCGACAACGCCAGCTACCGCTACTCCTTCGACATGCTGGGCGAAGGCGCGCTGACCATGAAGGACGCGCTGCGCTACCTGGAAGACTACCGTCGTGCGATCCACGCCATCGGCGGCGATCACAAGGCGCGCGGCGGCCGTCCGGACGGCGACGTCAACAACGCACCGGGCATCTCGATCAAGCTGTCGGCGCTGTACCCGCGCTACGAGCACGCCAAGCGCGAGCGCGTGCTGAAGGACCTGGTGCCGGGCGTGCTGGAACTGGCGCAGCTGGCCAAGAGCTACGGCATCGGCTGCACCGTCGACGCCGAAGAGTCCGACCGCCTGGAACTGTCGCTGGACATCATCGAGCAGGTGTTCTCCGACGCCTCGCTGGCTGGCTGGGATGGCTTCGGTGTGGTCGTGCAGGCCTACCAGAAGCGCACGCCGTACACGATCGACCACCTGGCCGACATGGCGCGCCGCGCCGGTCGCCGCCTGCAGGTTCGCCTGGTCAAGGGCGCCTACTGGGATGCCGAGATCAAGCGCGCACAGATCGAAGGCTATCCGGGCTACCCGGTATTCACCCGCAAGCAGAACACCGACGTGTCGTATTTGGCATGCGCGAAGCGCCTGTTCACCCATGCCGACGCGATCTACCCGATGTTCGCCACGCACAACGCGCACACCATCGCGGCTGTGCGCAGCATTGCCAACGGTGGCGTGTACGAGCACCAGAAGCTGCACGGCATGGGCGATGACCTGTACGCCGAAGTGGTGCCGGCCGATCGCCTGGGCCTGCCCTGCCGCGTGTACGCCCCGGTCGGTTCGCATGAAGACCTGCTGCCCTACCTGGTGCGCCGCCTGCTGGAAAACGGCGCCAACTCCAGCTTCGTCAACCGCATCACCGACGAACGCGTGCCGATCGCCGACCTGATCCGCGATCCGGTCGAGATGGTCGCCTCGTTCGCTTCGATCCCGCATCCCAAGATCCCGCTGCCGGTTGACCTGCTGCGCAGCCAGAACCACGACAGGAAGAACTCCATGGGCGCCAACCTCGCCAACGACAACGAACTGCGCGCCCTGGCCGAGCAGATCAACGCCGCCGTAAAGCCCTGGCAGGCCGCCCCGCTGGTGCCGGGCGCCAACCCGGCCGGCGCCGCGCTGCCGGTGACCAACCCGGCCGACACCCGCGAAGTGGTCGGCCAGTGGCTGGCCGCCGATGCCGCCACCGTGCAGAAGGCCCTGGCCAATGCCGTGGCCGCGCAGCCGGCCTGGAACCGCACCCCGGCCGCCAGTCGCGCCGCCATCCTCGAACACGCCGCCGACCAGCTGGAAGCGCGCATGCCCGAGTTCATGGCACTGTGCGTGAAGGAAGCGGGCAAGAGCCTGCCCGACAGCATCGCCGAAGTGCGCGAAGCCGTGGACTTCCTGCGCTACTACGCCAAGCAGGCACGCGAGCAGTTCAGTCACGCCGAGAAGCTGCCCAGCCCGACCGGTGAGTCCAACGAACTGCAGCTGCATGGCCGCGGCGTGTTCGTCTGCATCAGCCCGTGGAATTTCCCGCTGGCGATCTTCTTGGGCCAGGTCGCTGCCGCCCTGGCCGCCGGCAACAGCGTCATCGCCAAGCCGGCCGAGCAGACCAACCTGATCGGCTACTACGCGGTCAAGCTGCTGCACGACGCCGGCGTGCCGGCCGAGGTGGTGCAGTTCCTGCCGGGTGACGGCGCCACCGTCGGTGCCGCGCTGACCGCCGACCCACGCGTGGCCGGCGTGGCCTTCACCGGCTCCACCGACACCGCCCGTGCGATCAACCGCGCGATGGCTGCGCGTGACGCCGCCATCGGCGTGCTGATTGCCGAGACGGGTGGCCAGAACGCCTTCATCGCCGACTCCTCGGCACTGCCGGAACAGCTGGTCAAGGACGCGATCGGTTCGGCCTTCACCTCCGCTGGCCAGCGTTGCTCGGCCGCGCGCGTGCTGTTCGTGCAGGACGACATCGCCGACAAGGTGATGACCATGCTGGCCGGCGCGATGAAGGAACTGAAGGTCGGCAACCCGGGCCTGCTGTCCACTGACGTCGGCCCGGTGATTGATGCCGACGCGCTGAAGATCCTGCAGGACCACGCCGAGCGCATGGACCGCGAAGCGCGCCTGATCGCCGCCGCCGAACTGTCGGCCGAAGCGGCCAACGGCACCTTCTTCGCCCCGCGCGCGTACGAATTGAAGGATCTGGGCCAGCTGCACAAGGAAATCTTCGGGCCGGTCCTGCACGTGATCCGCTGGAAGGGCGACCAGCTCGACGCGGTGATCGACCAGATCAACGCCACCGGCTACGGCCTGACCCTGGGCGTGCATTCGCGCATCGACGAGACCGTCGACCGCATCAGCAACGGCGTCCATGTCGGCAACGTCTACGTCAACCGCAACCAGATCGGTGCGGTGGTCGGCGTGCAGCCGTTCGGCGGCCAGGGCCTGTCCGGCACCGGCCCGAAGGCCGGCGGCCCGCATTACCTGCTGCGCTTTGCCACCGAGAAGACGGTGACGGTGAACACCACCGCCGCTGGCGGCAACGCGTCGCTGCTGACCCTGGGCGACTGATCGCCCGCGTCAGGCAGTGAACGAAAACCCCCGCGAAAGCGGGGTTTTTTGTGCTTTGCCGGTAGCGCCGGACCATACCCGGCGACGATCATGCCGCCACACTGAACCGGCTGTCCGTAAGCTTGGCCAGCTCGTGCCGCACCCTCGCGATGCGCGCTTCCAGGTCGCCCTCCAGCAGCACGTACTCGACTCCCCGCGCCTGCAACTCGTGCACGTACCACGCATGCTGCTGCGCCCGGAATGCCTCCCCCAGCCGCGTGCCGTCCTGGTCGAACGGGATATCCGGCGCACACAGGAACAACAGGTCGTACGGCCGCAGTGCAGCCTGCCGCAGTGCCTCCGGTGCCGTACCAAACATCCAGCCGCTGTAGCCCAGCGTCACCAGCGGCGTGGTATCGCAGAACAACCAGCGATGCGCCGTCAGCGCCGCCGCATCCTCACGCCGGGGCTGCTCTTCGGCGATGCGCAGCAGGTCCGGTTCGCGCAGGTCACCGCCCTGCATTTCCCACAGCGTGCGCCCGAATTCCGCGACCCACGTCGTGCCCATCCGCTCGGCCAGCACCCGCGCCAGCGTGGTCTTGCCGGTGGATTCGCCACCGATGAAGGCCACGCGCTGCACGTAGTCCGCGTACACCTGCGGCGACAGGCCGTGGCGAAGCGCATGCGGATCGGCGCGAAGCCGGGTGCCGCTGGGCTGGCCGACATCGCGGCTGCGCTCCAGCCGCTGGTGCTGCACCGGTGCATGGAAGTGCGCGGCCAGCGCCTGCGCGAAACCATCGCCGTAGTCCTCGCCGGTGTACACCGTCTGCACCGGCCCTCCGAACAGGTTCAGGCACAGCCACGCGGTGAAGTCCCGCTGCAGCTGTTCGTCATCACTGTCCTGCGGCAGGGTTCGCACTGGCAAGCCATGCTGCATGCACAATGCCGCCAGTCGCGCGTCGTCAAGCACCGCCACCGTCGCCTGCGGGAAACGCGCACGCAGCCAGCGCTCACGGCGCTCGGCGCTGTAGCCGGCAAAGCCCGGCTGCGACCAGCCGATCACCAGCAGATGCACGCAGCGCGCGGCAGCGAAGTCGATCAGTCGTTCATGGCCGAGGTGCAGCGGGCAGAACTTGCCCACCACCAGCCCCCGCGCAGCGCGCTCAGGCAGCGGCATCGGCCGCCCTGGCCTCGTCGCGCATCAGATGCCGCCAATGGCGCAGTGCCACCAGCGCGTTGATCCAGAAGCCCACATACAGGATCGAGGTCAGATGCAGGCCACGGCTGTAGTACAGCGGCACTGCAACGGTGTTCACCAGCAGCCAAACCCACCACGATTCCAGCTTGCGCCGCATCATCAGGATCTGCGCGATCACGCTCAGCACCAGCACCGCCGAATCGATATACGGCGCATAGGCATTGGTCAGGCGGGTCAGCATCCAGCCGTAGCCGAACGTGGCCACCACCGCCAGTGGCGCCAGCCAGGCCCATGCCCGCGGCCGCAGCGAAGTGATCGGCAGCGGCGCGCCATGGTCGCCGCGCAGCCACTGCCACCAGCCCAGCACACTGATGGCGATGAAAAAGAACTGCAGCACCATGTCCGCGTACAGGTGCGATCGTTCGAACACGGCAGCAAACAAGGCGCAGCCGACGATGCCAAGCCACCAGGTGTGCACGTTGTTGCGCCCGGCCAGCAGGATCGAGCCGGCGACGGCGATGTTGGCAGCCAGCTCCAGCTGGAAGTTCGAGTCGGACAGGTTCATGCCGCTATTGTCGTGGATCCGTGCGCTGCGTGGACAACCCGGCAGATCCACGCCGTGGGTGGATGCCCCAGACCGTCCCCACAAAAAGAAGGCCCCGCTCGCGCGGGGCCTCCTGCGTACTGTTTCAGGCAATCGCCTGAATCAGAACTTGTACTGCATCGAAGCCGCCAGCACGTCGCCGGTCACCTTGTACTTGCCGGTCACGGTGTTGCCGGTGGCCGAGGTCGAGGTGATGTTCGGATCCTTGGTGAACAGGTGGGTGTAGCCCACGCTGTATTCCATCTTGTCCGAAGCCGCGTAGGTCAGGCCCAGAGACAGCCACTTGCGGGTGGTGTCCGGCACGCGCACGTCGCGGTGGACGTCGGTGGTCGGGGTCTGGTCGTAAGCGAGACCGCCACGCAGGGTCAGCTTCTCGTTCATGCGGTACTCGGTACCGATCGACGCGAAGGTGGTGTCGCGGTAGTGGAACGGCAGCACGCTGTCCGGCTGGTTGGAGTCATAGTCGACAGTGACCTGGTCGAACTTGCTCCACGCGGTGCGCGAGACGTCGGCCATGATCTTCCACTGATCGTTCACGCGGTGGGTGACGCTGACGGTGGCGCTGGCCGGCAGGGTGATGGTGGCACGGCCGTTGCTGTCAACGAAGGTACCCGGGGCAGCACTGGCCAGGAACGCGGCCGCAGCCGGGGTCATGGTGAAGTCGGCCTTGCCGTCGGTGATCTTGTGTTCCACTTCCGAGCGGTAGCTGAAGGCGATGTTGGTGCCTTCCACCGGGCTGACGGTCATGCCCAGGGTGTAACCCACGGACATTTCGTCGCCCTTGATGCGCAGGTAGCCATCGGCGGTACCCGGCGAGAAGCCCAGCTGGGCAGCCTGGATACCGGCCTGGCGGGCAGCGGCAGCGGCCTGGGCCTGGGTGCCGCCACGGGCCAGCACGGTGGCAGCAGCACGCTGCTGGGCGCTGGCGTTGATGGCGGTGCCGGCATCGACGGCGCTGGTCAGGTCAACGTCCAGGCGCTCGACGAACACCGACGCACCGAAGGACAGGTACGGGTTCACGTCGTAGGAGAACGCGGCGCCCAGGTCGACGGCCTGCAGTTCGGTCTTCACGCCGTTGTAGCGGCCGACCCAGTCACGGTCGTATTCGGTCTTGAAGCCGAACGGCACCGACAGCGACACACCGAAGTGCATGTTGTCGTTCTCGCCGAACGGCACGTGGAAATAGGCCGCCGGGACCGGGGCGATCATGCCGGCGTCGCCGCCATTGCCGCCGGAAATCGGAGCGCCATTGGCGTACTTGCCTTGGCCACGGAACTTGGCGCCGAAGCTGATGGCGCTGACGTCGCCCTGCAGCATGGTACCGTCGAGCAGGCGCATGGAGGCCGGGTTGGTGGCGATGACCGAGGCGTCGCCTTCGGCCGAGGTGGAGCCGGCGAACGCGCGGCCGAGGCCCTTGGCGCTGTTTTCCTTCAGCTGGAAGGCGGCGGCGTTGGCATCGGCGGCAGCCAGCGCACCGGCAACGCCGACGGCCAGCAGGGTCAGACGGGCAATGGTGGAAGCGGTTTGCATCGTAGTTCTCTCTCCGGTAAGCGGTGATGTTGCTCTGAGTGCGCCTGCGCCCGGCCGGCCCTGGGGCCCTTCGGAGCGCGCCGGATTCCCCTCCCGACATACGACGCCGTATGCGAGTATTACCCAGAGCTGTTAATGAAACAATAACAGCAGCTGCGCTTTTTTCGTCTCAAAAGCTGAACAGGACAATCCCCGCCGCAGGCGTCGCCACGCTAGGCTTATACCCATGTTCGTCTCCCTCCCGTCGCGCAAGAAGGCGGCCCTGCGCTGGGCCACGCCCGTGCTGTTCGCGTCATTGTGGCTGGCGTTCCTGTGGTCGATCTCGCGCCCGGACGATGCCCGCGGCAGCCTCTGGCTGGACTGGGGCGCCCTGTCCACCGGCCTGACCCACCCGCTGGACTGGTGGGCGACCCTGCAGGACGGCAGCGTGCTGCGGCTGTTCACCGCCCTGTTCCTGCATGCCGACTGGTCGCATCTGCTGGGCAACCTGGTGTTCCTGCTGATCTTCGGCCTGCCCGCAGAGCGGGTGCTGGGGCCATGGCGGTTGCTGCTGCTGTTCCTGGTGGGCGGCGCGGTGTCCAACCTGGTGGCGATCTACACCATGGGCAGCCCGGATCAGATCATCATCGGTGCCAGTGGCGCGGTGTCGGCGCTGATCGGCGCCTATCTGGCCCTGTTCCCGGGTGCCCGGCTGGGCGTGGTGATCCCGCTTGGCCTGTTCCTGGAGTTCGTACGCGCCCCGGCCTATCTGCTCATCGGCGTCTGGGCCGCGCTGCAGGTGGTATTCGCCCATATCGGCCCCAGCTTCGGCATGGTGGCCTGGTGGGCCCACATCGGCGGCTTCCTGTTCGGCCTGCTGTATGGCGTGTACGTGCGCGCGGCGATCGCGCGCCGGCTGCGCAAGCGGCACGGGTTCTAGCGTCCGCTTGCCGGGTTCTGCGGAATGCCCGAGCCATGCTCGGGCAGCGTTCGGAAATCAGTCGGGCATGGCGCGACGCTACGCCATCAAGGCTTGGCCGGGATCTCTGCAGGCTTTGCTTCCGGTCTTGCTTCCGGCTTTGCTTCCGGCTTCGCTGCAGCCTTCGTGGCCTTGGCCGCATCTGCCTTCGCCGCTTCGGCCTTCAACCGTGCAGCCACCGAACCCGGATTCTTCAGCTCGGCCAATGCGTCGTTGATCGGGCCATCACCCGGCAGCACCGCACCGGCATGGTAGCCCTCGGTGCCTTCGTCGTCGCCGCGCAGATGTCCCGGCAGGGTCGCTTCGCTGTAATCGGTCAGGCTGGCCGGCAGCGCATCCTCCGCCGGCGTGGCGGCGGGCTTCAGTTCAACGTCCGGCACGATGCCGGTGGCCTGGATCGACTTGCCACTGGGCGTGTAATAACGCGCCGTGGTCAGCTTCACCGAATCCCCGTTGTCCAGCGGCAGCACCGTCTGTACCGAGCCCTTGCCGAAGGTGCGGCTGCCGACCACGCGGGCACGCTTGTTGTCGCGCAGCGCGCCGGCCAGCACTTCCGATGCGCTGGCCGAGCCGGCGTCGGCCAGCACGACCACCGGTGCGCCCTTCAGCAGGTCGCCCGGGGTCGCGTCGAAGCGTGCATCACTGATGCTGATGCGGCCACGGGTACTGACGATGTTGCCCTTGTCGAGCAGATCATCGGCCACCTGCACCGCAGCGGTCAGCAGGCCACCCGGGTTGCTGCGCAGGTCCAGCACCAGGCCCTTGAGCTGGCCACCGGACTGCTTCTGCAGCTGCTGCACGTGCTTCTGGAAATCCGAACCGGTATCGGCCTGGAAGGTACTCAGGCGGATGTAGCCGTAGCCCGGTTCCAGCAGGCGGCTGCGCACGCTGGTCACACGGATGGTCTGGCGGGTCAGGCTCACGTCGAACGGCTTCGGCTTGCCTTCGCGCACGATGGTCAGCACCACCTTGCTGCCTGCGGGGCCGCGCAGCGGTTCACTGGCATCGATGGCGCTGATCGGCTTGCCGTCGATGGCGATGATCAGGTCACCGGCGAGGATACCGGCCTTGGCCGCCGGCGTGTCGTCGATCGGCGAGATCACCTTCATGCTGGCATTGTCCGGCTGCTGCTGCAGCTCCACGCCGATGCCCTCGTAGGCGCCATTGGCCTGCTCGTCGAAGGCCTGCGCGTCTTCCTTGTTGAAGTAGGTGCTGTGCGGATCGAGGTCGAGCAACAGGCCACGCACGGCCGACTGCATCAACTTCTTGTCATCGACCGGATCGACATAGGCGGCACGCACCGCGTTGTACACGGCCACGAAACGGCGGATGTCCTCCAGCGGCACCTTCGAGGTCACCGCCTCCTCGCTGTTCGCTGCCTGCCCGCTGGTTTCCTGGCTCGGGGCGGGCGCGGTCTGCTGCGCCCAGGACAGCGCTGGCAACAGGGCCAGCAAGAGGGTGGCGGTACGGGCTGCGCGCATGGATCACTCCTGTCGACGGTGGCATGGTGCCCAAGGCACATGCACCGATTATGCGCGAAGCACAGCTAAATTCCCGTTGAATCCGGCCCGCACGCGGCGAACCGGATTCAGCGCCGCTGCAGCCAGCTGTCCGGATTCACCGGCTGCCCGCCACGGCGCAGCTCGAAGTACAGCGCGGTAACGCCCTGGCCGCCGGAATTGCCGACCTTGGCCACCGCATCGCCGCGGCTGACCCGCGCGCCGGCATCCTTCAGCAGGGTGTCGTTGTGGGCGTACAGGCTCATGTAGCCATTGCCGTGGTCGACGATCAGGATCATGCCGTAGCCGGTCATCCAATCGGAGAACACCACGGTACCGTCGGCCACCGCGGTGACGGTGCTGCCGGCCGGCGCACCGATCAGCACGCCGCTGCTGGTACGGCCATCGGGCAGCTTGCCGCCATAGCGGGCCAGCAGGTTGCCGGACAACGGCCAGCCCAGGCCGCCGACCTTCGGCGCCGGTGCCGATGCCACCGCAGGCGGGACCTTGGTTGGCGGCGGTGGCCGTCCCTGCGCCGCGGCCTGGCGTGCAGCCCGCTCGGCAGCGGCCTTTTCGGCGGCGGCTCGACGTGCAGCCGCGCGACGCTCGGCTTCGGCGCGGGCGGCAGCAGCACGCAGGTTGGCCAGCAGCGTTTCCAGCGCCTTGGCGTCCTGGCCCAGTGCCTGTTCCTTCTCGCGCTGCTCCTTGAAGCGCTCGTCCAGCGAGGCCACGGTCTTTGCGCGATCGCGACGGTCGGCTTCCAGCGCCGCAGCCTGCTGCTTCTGGTCCTGCTGTGTACCCTGCAGCTTCTGCTTGCGCTCGGCGATCTGCGCCTGCAGCCCTTCCAGTTCCTTCAGGTCGGCCGTCAGCGTCGTGATGCGCCGCGCACGTTCGCGCTGCAGGTAGCGATGGTAGGCCAGGGCGCGGTTGGCGTCGGCCACCGTGTCCTGCGACAGCAGCAGCTTCAACGGTGCATGGGTGCCCAGCTGGTAGGCCGCGCGCAGCAGCCCGGCCAGTTCTCGGTGCTGTTGGGCGAGGTTGCCCTGAAGGCTGCTGCGGCGCTGCTCGGCTTCGGCCAGGGCCCGGGCCTGCTCGCGCAGCGCGGCTTCGGTCTGCGCGAGCGCCCGACCGGTGCGGGCCACCTTCTCGTCGGCCTCGCGCAGCTGCAGCGAGGCCTGGCCACGCTGCCCCTCGATCTGCCGTCGCTCCTGCGCCACGCCCTTCAGCTCGGTACGCAGCTTCTGCAGCTTGCGCTCGGTCTCGCGGGTCGTCTGCGCGGCACCCGGCAGCGGCAGGGCCAGCGCCACGACCAGCCCCAGCAGCAGGCAGCGCCCGCCGCGCGCAGCGGCGATGTGATGTCGGCGTGATGGGAAGGCGTTGTCGCGCAAGGGCTTTCCAGTGACTTCAGGCAGTTGCGGGGGATACCGGGGAATGGTGACATCTCCGCACGCGGCCTGCCAGCCGCACATCCATCGAGGTCCCCATGAAAGCTCTTTCCATTCCGCTGCTGTTGGGCGTATTGCTGGCCACCGGGCCGGTCTGTGCACAGGAGAACATCAGCAAGGTCAACGGCAGCATCAGCGCCGAACCGGGCCAGCGCTACGGCAAGCTTGACACCGTCAACGGCGGCATCCGCGTCGGCGAAGGCGTCGAGACCGGCAGCATCGACACCGTCAACGGCGGGGTCAAGGTCGCCGACCGCGCGCGCACCGGCAAAATCGAAACAGTCAACGGCGGTGTGCGCCTGGGCCGCGAAGTGATCGCCAGCGGTGGCGTCAGCACCGTCAATGGCAGCATCTTCACCGATCGCGGCAGCCAGATCGAAGGCGGCGTCGAAACCGTGAACGGCGGCATCGGTCTGGTGGAAAGCCGCGTCGGCAAGGATGTGGAGACCGTCAACGGTGACATCACCGTCGGTATCGGTTCGCAGGTCAAGGGCGGCGTGCATGTGCGCAAGCCGAACTTCAGCGTCTCGCTGACCGCCAGCCGCAAGCCACGCGTGATCATCGGTCCGAATGCCGTGGTCGACGGCCCGCTGCAGTTCGAGCGCGAGGTGGTGCTGTACGTTCATCGCAGCGCCCGCATCGGGCCGGTCACCGGCGCCGAGGCGATCCCGTTCGACACCGAAACCGCCCCGGCCGACTGAACCCGCCGGACCCAGCGGTTGGGTGATACTCGCTTTTACCGGTCGCGCATGATGTGCGACCGCCCTTTGTTCTCCAGGAATCGACGATGCCCCGCAAACTCCTCCTGTGCCTGGCCGCTGCGGCCGCGCTCAGTGCCTGCAAAGGCGAAGATACTCCGGCAGCTACGCCGGCCACCGATACCGCTGCCGCGAAGCCGGCCACCCATCAGTTCTCGCCGGAGATCAACGCCGGCGACTTCGCGGAGATGGTCAAGACCCTGTCTTCGGATGAGTTCGAAGGCCGCGCCCCGGGCAGCAAGGGCGAGGAACTCACGGTCAACTACATCCGCGACCAGATGCAGCGTATCGGCCTGCAGCCCGGCAACGGCGACAGCTGGTTCCAGGACGTGCCGATGACCGAGACCACGGCCGACGAATCGACCGTGCTGAAGATCACCCAGGGCGGCAAGACCACCGAACTGAAGTTCGGCACCGACATGGTGGTCGGCACCCGTACCGGCCAGGCCGAGGTCAAGGTCGATGCCAGCGACCTGGTATTCGTCGGCTACGGCGTCGATGCGCCGGAGCAGAAGTGGAACGACTACGCCGGCCAGGACTGGAAGGGCAAGACGGTCGTGATGTTCGTCAACGACCCGGGCTTCCATGTCGACGACGAAAAACTGTTCGACGGCAAGCGCATGACCTATTACGGCCGCTGGACCTACAAGTTCGAAGAAGCTGCCCGCAAGGGCGCTGCCGCCGCGCTGATCGTGCACGATACCGCCGGCGCGTCCTACGGTTGGGACGTAGTGAAGAATTCCTGGGCCGGCCCGCAGTACGACCTGCCCGCCAAGGATGACCCGGAGGCGCGAATCCCGGTGCAGGGCTGGTTGAGCGCCGACGCGGCCAAGGCGCTGTTCGCCGGTGCCGGCCTGGACCTCGCCCAGGCCTACAAGGACGCCAGCAAGCGCGGTTTCAAACCGGTGCCGCTGAAGGCCACCGCTGCGGTCGACCTGAAGAGCCAGATCGCGCAGAAGCAGTCGCGCAACGTGGTCGGCGTACTGCCGGGCAGCAAGCGCGCTGACGAGGCCGTGCTGTACATGGCGCACTGGGACCACCTGGGCAAGCATGAGGGTGAGACCGGCGACAACATCTACAACGGTGCGGTCGACAACGCGACCGGCGTAGCCGGCATCCTCGAAGTGGCCGAAGCAATGGCCCATCAGGATCCGAAGCCGGAGCGTTCGGTGGTGTTCCTGGCCGTGACCCTGGAAGAATCCGGCCTGCTGGGCTCGAAGTACTACGTCGCCCACCCGACTTTCCCGCTGGACAAGATCGCCGGTGTGATCAACATCGATGCGATGTCGGTGGCCGGCCGTGCCAAGGACGTGACCGTCACCGGCTTCGGCAGCTCGGAGCTGGAGGACATCCTCAAGCCGCTGGCTGCCGCCCAGGACCGTACCCTGCACGGTGAGACTTCGGTGCAGAGCGGCTTCTACTTCCGCTCCGATCACTTCAACTTCGCCAAGGCCGGTGTGCCCGCCCTGTACGCCGATGGCGGCGAAGACCTGCGCGAGGGTGGCGTGGAAGCAGGCCGCAAAGCCGCGGCGGATTACGGCGCCAACCGTTATCACGGCCCGAAGGACGAGTTCGACGCGGCCAGCTGGAAGCTGGACGGCACCGTCGAAGACCTGCAGCTGATGTACGGCGTCGGCAAGGAACTGGCCGGTGGTGATCGTTGGCCGAACTGGTACGAAGGCAACCCGTTCAAGGCTGCCCGCGACGCGATGATGAAGGACAAGGCCCCGGCCAAGTAAATCAGGCCATGTTCGACTGAACATCGTTGAGAGCAGAGCGGCGCCCCACGGGGCGCCGCTTTTTTTGTGCGCTCCGCCATTGGTGGGTGCCAACCTTGGTTGGCACTCTCTGCCATCGGTAGTCGCCAACCTTGGTTGGCGCCGCCGCTCGCGGCGGTTCCATCAACGCGTCTGCCGGCCAGCGGCCGGCACTACCCGCATTTGCTGCGCATAAAGAAAAACCCCGCTGCGTGAGCAGCGGGGTTTTGGGTGTAAACCCTGGCGATGACCTACTCTCGCATGGCTTGAGCCACACTACCATCGGCGCAGCTGCGTTTCACTTCCGAGTTCGGGATGGGATCGGGTGGTTCCACAGCGCTAATTTCACCAGGTAGACGGTTGCAGCAGCGCTTGCAGCGCCAGCTTCGCGATCTTGCCCTTGGGGCGGAAGGAACCCGGAGAATGCAGTACCTTCACTTAATAAGAAAAACCCCGCTGCGCAAGCAGCGGGGTTTTGGGTATAAACCCTGGCGATGACCTACTCTCGCATGGCTTGAGCCACACTACCATCGGCGCAGCTGCGTTTCACTTCCGAGTTCGGGATGGGATCGGGTGGTTCCACAGCGCTAATTTCACCAGGGAGGCTTT